>CAIPXZ010000442.1 GCA_903869075.1 uncultured Myxococcales bacterium
CAAACCTTGGCTGTGCCTCCCGTCGGGTTGCCGAGGATGACACCAACGCCGACGTCGCCCGCCTCCTGGGCATATAATGGGCTAAACCCAACCGCGAGCGTACAAACCAAAGCTAATAGTGTTCTCATCGGGACATCTCCTCGATAGGACTTCGATCCCTTGCTCATGCCGGCACAATACTTCACCCGCACCTTTAGCTGCGGATTTCGGCCAAGTCGATCAGCGTCACGGTCGAAGCCGATCACCCTGTCGGACCAAGCCGATCAGTGTGTAGCGACGCCGGACTTTTTTTAGTTTAGCATACCCCCGCGAATTTCTTCGTTGCCGTTGATGATCTCACTTGAGATGCCTTTTCCGTGAGCCGTGCCGCCGCCGCGCGCCCTGCTTCAGGGCGCCTTTCTCGGCTTCCTGATCGACTCGCCGCGAAGTTCGAACTTGTAGGCGTTGTGCATCAGCCGGTCGCAGATCGCGTCGGCCAGCGTCGGGTCGCCGATCGCCTCGTGCCAGTCCTTGAGCGGGCACTGGCTCGTGATGACCGTGGCCGTCGAGCCGTAGCGGTCTTCGATGATCTCCAAGAAGTCCTTGCGCTCCGCTGCGGCCAAGGGCGTGATCAGGAAGTCGTCGATGATGAGGACCTGAACTTTTCCCATCCGCGTCAGCGCCTTCAGGTGCGACCCGTCGCCCCGCGCCTGGTGAAGCGATTCGAAAAGCCGCGGCGCTCGCGCATACAGCACGGGGTGTCCAGCCCTGGCGGCGAGATTTCCCAAGGCGCAGGCGATGTAGCTCTTGCCCACGCCCGTCGGCCCCGTGATCAGCACGTTGCGCCCCGCCGCCATCCAGGCACCGTTGGCCAGTTCCATCATCGCCTGCCTAACCAGCCCTCGTGGGTGGCGGTAGTCGATGTCCTCGACGGCGGCCTGTTGCTTGAGCTTGGCGTTCTTGAGCAGGCGAGCAAGCCTCCGATTGTCCCGGTGCATCTTCTCGTCCTGCGTCAGCAGCGCCGAGAACTCCGCGTGCGACAACTCCGCCTGCTTGGGATCGGCCAGTCTCTGCGGCAAGGACTGAGCCATCCCGAACAACTTCATGCTGTTGAGGACGGCGATCGTCTGTTCGTTTAGCATTTCGTTCTCCTCCGTCAGTGGTAGTATTGCCCGCCGCGCACGTTCGCGTGAAAAGGCAAAGCGGTCTGCTCGGGTTCACCGGCTTTCGTTTTCCGGTCCAACCCTCGCTCCAAAATCGAGCGCATCGATTTGTAGTTGCACGTGTTGAACTCAAGGGCCCGTCCGGCGGCGGCCTCCACGCGGGCGGCGCCGTAATGCCCGACCAGGTTGCGCAGTATCCCCAGGCACGCGCGGTAGCCCTGCTCGGGGTGAACGCGGCTCGACATGATCTTCTCGACGACAAGCGAGGTCCCGGGCCCCGTCTTGCCGGCCCACTCGATGATGCGCGTCGGCGTCCACTCAAGCTGCTTCTGGTGCGCCGGCGGCATGTGCTCCTTGAGCGTGGTCGGCGTGTGAGGAACATCGGATCTCGCATGGCAAGCCACGCGCTCGTGTTTGTAAAACACCTCGACCATCGTCGCCGTCAAGCGCGCTTCCACTTCCTCGCGCAACAGGCGGAACGGGACCGAGTAGTAATGGCGCTCAAGCTCGACGTGGTAATCGAGATTGACCCGTGCCTTTTTCCACTCGGCGTATTCGTAGGGCCTCTCCGGCAGCGTCTTCGCGTTGGGTCGGTCGAGCGTCTCGAACAGCTCTCGCCGCGACTTCTTGATCTTGCGCAGGGCTCGCGTGTTGAGCCCCTCCAAAAGTTCGGCGATTGCCGCGTTCAGCTCGGCGACGCTGAAGAATACGCGGTGGCGCAGGACGGCCAGTATCCAGCGCTGGACGACGAGAACCCCAGCCTCGACCTTCGCCTTGTCGCGGGGCTTGTACGGCCGCGCTGGCACCACCGCGCAGCCGTAGTGCGCCGCCAATTCCGCGTAGCTGCGATTGAGCTCGGGCTCGTAAAGGCTCGGCTTCGCAACGCCGCTCTTGAGATTGTCAGGAACGAAGATGCTCGGCGCGCAGCCGAAATATTCCAGGGCTCGCACGTGCGATGAGGTCCAGTGCGGCAGGCTTTGCGTGAGGGTCGCCTCGGCGAAGGTATAGTTCGACGCGCCCCAGACCGCGACGAACATCTGCGTGGCGACGATTTCCCCTGTTCCAGCGTCGACCACGCCGGGGCCACCGCAATAATCGACGAAGACCTTCTCGCCGGCGCGATGCTCCTGGCGCATGCAGTAGTCGAGCTTGCCGCGCCAGCGCCGGTAGTACTCGCAGAACTGCGTGTACTGGTAGCCCTCGGGATGGACCTCCTTGTATTCCAGCCAGAGCTGGCTCAGCGTCAAATGCACCGTGCGAAAGCGCCGCAGCTCGGCGTAGATCATCTCGCAATCCGGCGGGGGCTTGGTGGTCGGAACCGCGATGCAGCTCGGGAAGAGACGATTCTCAAGCTCCGCGTCGCCCAGCGTCGGCGGCAGCGGCCAACTCAGACCCGCCGCGGTGGCGCGCTTGACGTAGTCAACGACCGTGCTCTGCGCCACGCCACAGCTTCGGGCGATGGCGCGCTGGCCGTGGCCTTCGTGTTTGAGACGCAGGACGTCCTTGATCTTTCGCATAGGCAACCTCGTGTAGGCCATAGATCCTCCGTTCCAGATTGGATCTATGAAGCCCGATTGCCCAGCGCCGCTACGAGAGCATCTTGGCCCGCTACGTCAGGCCAGTTGCCCTACTCCACGCCCCCTGCCCGGGGTGATCGGCTTGCTCCGACAGGGTGATCGGCTTGGTCCGAGACGGTGATCGGCTTGCTCCGTGACGCTGATCGGCTTGGTCCGAAAAACGCACTTATCAGGCTTTGCAGTGGCACAAGACGAGAATGGGCCAATTGTGATGGCCCCGCCAGCAAAACCAGTCTTTGGGCTTCAGGCGCGAAGTGAAGAGCGCCAGGCCACAAAGGCGCGGGCGTCTCAGCCACAGCCACCCGTCGCACAACTTTGCCGTGGCGTCGCTCCATTTTTTCCGACTGGTTTTACTTTCCCGGCGTTATTGCCCGATGCAATTTATTCCTACAACACACTTGCTCCGGTTATCGCGATTGTCGAAGACGACATTAAATTTCGCGACCGCGTCGTGCTACCGAAGAATTCACGTCTGGTCGGCGGTGC
>CAIPXZ010000443.1 GCA_903869075.1 uncultured Myxococcales bacterium
CCAGCACCAGCGCCGGCAGCGCCGCGGCCTGCAGGTCCAGCTGCCGCGCCAGTGCGCCCTGGGTGCCCGTCGGCAGCACCGCGCCCAGCGCCTGCACGGCCGCCAGCCACGGCGGCGTCTGCGCCCAGCCAGACGGGTCCATCGTCGTCGTGCCCAGCCACCAGCCGGCCGTCACCGGCGCGGCCGGCAGCAGCGTACCCACAACGCCCAGCCGCACACCGACCACCGCCGCCGTCGCCACCAGCCACGCCGCCAGACCCGCGCGCCGCGGCGCATCGCCCGTCACGGCCCGTGCCGTCAAGTACAGGCCGCCCGGCACCAGCAGCAGCAGGGACGGCGCCAGCGGCCCCACAAGCAGCAGCGGCAGCGCCGACAGCGCCGTCTTCACCGGCTTGCCGTCGCGCAGCCCACCGCGGAGCAGCGTCAGCGCCGTCAGCGCCGCCATCGTCACCAGCGCCACACCGTCGGCGCGCTCGCCCATGTCCAGGCCCAGCGGGCCCATCGCCAACAGCAGGCCGGCCAGCAGCCCGGGGATCGCGCCCCAGCCCGCCGCGCGGGCAAAGCCCACCGCCAGCGCCGGCGTCGCGATCTCGCACAGCAGCGGCATGAGCCGGGCAAAAGCCGAGAAGCCGCCGCCCGCCAGCAGCAGGCCGCGCGTCAGCTGCGTCCACGGCTCGTGGCCGGCATCGCCCAGACCCAGCGCCAGCGCCGCCTCGTGCACGCCCAGGTCCTGGCCGATCAGCGGCACGAGCCGCACCGCCAGCGTCACCGCGGTCACGCGGATCAGCAGCGTCCGCAGGTCTTTGGGATCAATGGTCATCGCCGTGTCACGCCTCGGAGCAAAAGCCGCGCGAGGGTAGCCTTGCGATCGCCTGCCCGCAAGTGAATGCCTTGCAGCGCCGGCGGTGGCAGGCTACCGTGTCGGCTCTGAACCGGAGGTGCCTGATGCTGCGTCTGATTGTCGTCCTGAGTGTCCTGCTGCCCGCCAGCGCGTTTGCCATGGCCTGCACCACTGACGCCGATTGTCCGCCCAACACCCTCTGTACGGGCGGCACGTGCACCCCGTCGTCGCTCGCGTGCAAGTCCGACGCCGACTGCGCCACGTGCGAATTCTGCCTGAACGGCGGCTGCATGGGCATGGGCCTCATCCAGTGCGTCCAGGACAGCGACTGCGCCAGCGGCCAGGTCTGCCACCTGGGCGCGCAGGCGTGCAAAAACCAGTGCGTCGCCAAGACCGCCGGCTGCACCACCAACGCCGACTGCGGCAAGTGCAGCTTCTGCGTCTCCGGCCAGTGCGAAGGCACGGGGCTCTCCATGTGCCAGACCGACAGCGACTGCCAGTCCAACTACTACTGCCAGATCGGCGACTGCGGCAACCTCTGCGTCGCCATGGCCAGCGATGCCGGCAGCCCGGACGTCGCGACGAGCGACACGACGACGGCCGACGTGACGCCAAAGGACAGCGCGCAGACCGAGACGGTGGCGAGCGACGTGGCGACGCCGGACGTGGCGGCGCAGGATACAGGCACCGATGCGTGGCTGGACTCCGGCAGCTCGGATGCGGCGTGCGCGGCGTGTGACGCCGGTGCGGACGTGCTTGCTGATGCCGCCGATGCCAGCGGCGCTGAAGTGGCGGCGGATGGCGGCGCAACGGGGTCAGGTGGCAGCGCGCCGGCGAAGTCGGGCTGCAGCGCGACGCGCACGGCCAACGCGCCGTGGTCGCTGCTGATCGCGGTCGCCGCGCTCACGCTCGCGCGGCGCCGCCAGCGGGCGTAGCGTCAGCCTTGGCCGGCGAAGCCGTCGTCGCGATCCCGGAACAGGAAGTTGAAA
>CAIPXZ010000444.1 GCA_903869075.1 uncultured Myxococcales bacterium
GCGCAAGGTCGGCGACGCGGAACTGGCCTCGGTCAGCCTGCACCCACACGAGTTTCATGGGGAATGGAACTACACGATTCGGCCCAAGTCGTGATAATTCGGGAAAAACCAAGTCGATCGACTCTTTTTGTCACAGGCCCTAACTCTCGTGAAGTGTCTGAATCGCTCATGCGAGGGGCGAGCAAAGAATCCGTTACACCGCTAGGAAATCGGTCCGAACTTCCGCGCACGCTCCACGCGCAGAGGATTCAATCTGCGAGCGTTATCATTGGTAAGAAATTGAAATTGCAGGCGATCAAATCACGGCCAAAGCCGGCTAAGGGCAGAAAGGCTGATCGGGGACGATTTCCAAGTATCACACAACAGCAAAAGGCGTGATGCGAGTCCGATCAATCGTGTCGAGCGTCAACGAAGACCGAGCGCGAAACTTCAAAAGGGCATCCGCCCGCCTTTCCTGAGTTGTGATGTAATGCTGGCTCGGTGAAGCCATTTATCGAGACAAATGTCGCCCGGCGCGAACGCATCCGTCCCAAACAGACGCGGTTTGGTGAGCAACCAATTTTGCGGTTTCACGTGCAGAAGTTCGGTGATCAACTCAGCATGCAAACAGTCGTAGCGAGCTGTGCCAAAGCCAAACACCCGTTCGCTGCCAAGCGCGGCGTTGGAAATGCTTCGGCCGCGGAGCACATCGCGATAATCATTTCGAGCAAGTTCGGATTTGTGGGCTGACAACGCGCTTTCGATTGTGGAAAATATGGTCGCATCAAACGGGATAAAAACATTCGGGAATGGAAGATCGGCCCATAATCCCCAAAGCCACCAACGTGTCTGGGGTTGTGGATTGTTCTCGAGTGCGCGCATCACAGCGCGTCCGACAACTTCGTGACCATGGTGCCGGTCATGCGGCGAAGGCGAAACGACAATTTCTGGATGAAAACGTACCAGGAGACGTTCGACCTCGATTGCGAGTTCGGACTCGGCCGCCACGAGATCTTCGTTTGCAGACAGGCCAATGACGTGCTCCAGGTCAACAAGTTGGAACCCGAGGATCTCATGGGCGCGTCTCGCTTCAAGGCGTCTGGCTAACTGCTGATCTCGACGCCCATACGTGCAGGCAATTGAGATCACCTGATAGCCGAGAGACGCCAAACGCAGGAGCCCCGCCGGGGCGCCCAGGCATTCGTCATCGGGATGGGGGGCGAAGTGGAGAACCACCCGCGTGGAAGGACTAGGTGTCATAAATTCATCCGAATCAATATGCCTGAAATTGCCGGACCGCGAGCTCGGCCGCACCCGCGACGCCTGTCAGGCCCGAAGGGTCAACAGCGATTCGATGGGAGTAAGCGGACGAGCACAATGAATTATTTGGAAAACAAAGTTCGCCAAGACGCCGCTCGAACGCAGGGCGCAGAAGATCGAATGAGCGAGCAACGCCCCCGGTCACTGCAATTAGACTAGGGTTAAAAAACGATCGAATCGGCGCGGCTGCATTTGCGAGGACTACGCCGGCAAGCGCGAAGACGTCACATGCAATCGGATCACCGTATCGAGCTCGTTCTACAAGCGCGGACAAATTCTGCTGTGGTGAGTTCTGCATGCCCAAAGCGGCGGTAAACGCTGGGTCATTTAACCGCACCGCGGCGTACCGCCCCAGTCGAAGTAACCCGGGTCCGCTGACAACTAGCTCAACGCATCCTAATGAACCACAAGGACATGTCCAAGCTGCAAAACCCGTCGAAACAGTGTCCAAGACTCCGGAGTAGCCGCGACTGTCGGAAGGCAGATGACCGATTTCTCCGCACCCAACCGCGTCAGTAAGAACGCGTGATCCGGCTGCGAATCCGCCGACCACGCCCGTCCCAATCGTCAGACAGAATACACGATCGTGAGGATTTCGGCATGCGATATTTGTCGTATGACAAACGGCATCGTTGGCCACGGCAACCCGGTCAGCGGAGACCCCGAAAATCTGCGAGATCAGTGACGGCAAGTGCGTCCCGTGCCAATCCGGAAGGTTTGCCGAAGCTAAAATTGTGCCAGATTGAATGAGACCGGGGGTGCTGACTCCGACCAGCAGAGTCGACGTATCAAGGCGCCCGGTTCTCGAGATAATTTGCTCATACAGTCGCGCAAATGTCACGTTCGGAGTTGATTGAGGTCCGGTCTCGACAACGCTCGTCGCGCGACGTCGCGCCCCAACATCCGCGCACAGCCCATCAGAGCCGGCGGAGTAGAGCCCCCATTTCAACGACTGTCCGCCGATGTCGATTCCGATGACGGTCAGTTTCATCAAAAACGCCCCCTGTCCGTGACTGCCTGGCGTTGGCACGGTGCAAGCGACATTCGCTACGCATCCTGCACGCGACGGATTAAGGCCAAATCGAATCAACCTTAATTTACGCGGAGAATCGACCACACCCCACGCGTCCACACCTCGATCTCGACATCACGCAGCCTTGAGCCCCCGGAATCCTTCCAGTCGCCGAGCCGCTCGGTTGCCGTCCAGGTACATGCTCGGTCAAGTCCGTGGTAGGCCTCAAAAATCACGGAACTCTCGGGGACCCGAAAATTTCGCCAGATGTTGATGCCCACCCGTCGGGCCGCCTCGTTCTGGATGACGACGACCGCACGCAGATCGAACATCGTCCCCGGCCGATGCGCACGCCGTTCGGCCTTTCGCGTCGCCATGTCCGAGCGGACCGCGAGAAGCGGTTCAGGGATCATGTCAAGAAAGGCACGGAGACTCGCCTCGAAACTTGCAGTTGGAGCGATATGCTTGTTAGCAATTTCAAAGGCCTCAAGCAAATCCTCTTGTTTGAACGCCGCACGAACTACGGGCAACGAAATGTCCGCCCAAAATCCGATCCGCGATGCGACGGCATCCACGACGCGCTCAACCGGCTCTGGACGCTCCGTGCTGGTCCGGCGCCAGATGCCGTCCGCGCTCGGGTCCTTGATGAGAAGATGCGCCGGTTCATGTCTGCTCGAGAACCAGGCTCTTTGGGATCGCCCCTCGCGCGCATCCACAAACGCGGTGAACCGCGGCCCGAACAAGTTGCTATCGTCTCGGCGCAAAACGAAAGCCTCGGTGGTCGTTGCAAACTCCCGTTCGAGCTGAGCCGGCAACAACCGGTTTACTCGGCTGATGGAAGTCATCGCCGCATCCAATGTCCGGTCGTCCGTGATCGAAAAAAGTTCGACGCCGGTCATGTTGAGGACAACTTGCTGGACATCTTCAACGGTTTCTGGAGTGATGTCATGCTTTTGCATGTGCGCTCTGACGCGATCTTCGGCTACGTCGCAAATAGCGCGCTCCAAGTCGCTCGTTGCGCGGACGCCGAGGATCGAGGCGATCTGTTGAACAGTCGCGTCGTTGTCGATCGGGCTGGAGCGTCGGCTCATTTGGCGTCCTGTTCGTCAAAAAGGTCGCCAAGTCGAACTACCCAGGTGTCGTCGGGCTGAGGTCCAACGTTGCCCTTGGATCGGCGAGCCACCACGGCGTCGACCGCATCCGAAATCATCTTGGCTTTCCGGTACGACCACCCATGCTCGTCGGCGACCCTCGCGACCACCGGATTGATCTGCGTCGGACGGTGCGCGTCCGTGGACTCATGCGTGTCGCCGGTCAGGAGCCACTGCAAGCCGACCTTGAGCGCCTGAGAAATTTTCAAATAATTGAGCCCACTTGCTTGGGTTTCTCCGGCCTCCACTTCGCTGACGAAGCTCTTGCTCAGGCCGGCTGCGTTTCGCAGATCGTCCTGCGTCATGCTCAGCTCGAGCCGCCGCTTGCGGATTCGTGCCCCGATTTCCTTCACGCGATGTCCTTGTTCTTCGTTTGCCATGTGCGGAGTCTACCGCGAACTGAGTTCGCCAACAAGTGCCTATACGGTGATTCGGATCAGTGCTTGACATCCGGTATAGCGAACTATAGCATCAGATACCGAACTTGCCGAGGATTGTCCGCGGCCGGAGCGACTGGCGAGAATTCTGGGTCACGGAATTGTGGCCTCCCGGGAGGAGTGAAGATGAACAGCAACGAACGTAATAAAATCACTGCAGAATGTGAGACCGACTCTCTCACCGTGATTCGCGAGGTGGTCGATGTCCGCGCCGCTGGCGCCGAAGTCGATGTCGTTGTCAACGCGCTCGAAATCGAGGCCGACGGCGAAGTCCTGGAGGAAGTTGAGGTCGAGGTGCATGTTCGCTTGACCGACGGCCGCCTGCCGCGCGCCAAGCGCTACATCATCAAGGTCGACACGCAGAAGTTGGTCACCGAGCACAGCCACATGACCGGCCAGGCCATCCTCACCTTGGCCGGCAACGTGCCGCCCAAGAACCACAAGCTGACCCAGTTGTTCCGCGATCACGAGCCGAAGTCGATCGGCCTTGACGAGGCCGTGGACTTCTGCGCGCCGGGCGTTGAGTGCTTCGTCACGTTGCCGCTGGAGCAGGTCGCGGGCGACGCAGCCCCCCGGCGCGAGTTCGAGCTCCCGTCCGCGGACCACCGGTTGCTCGATCTGACGAAGTGCGTTTGGGAGACGGTGCTGGATGGCAAGACGCAATGGCTCTTCATCAACAAGTTCCCGATTCCGTCCGGCTACAACGTGTCTGAGGCGGTGGTTGCGCTGCAGATTCCGGGCGGGTATCCGGGTGCGCAGATTGACATGGCGTGTTTCAGCCCGGCGCTGGTGCTCTCGGCGGGACGGTCGATCGCGAATCTGTCCAACCAAGCCATTGCGGGGCGGCCGTTCCAGTGCTGGTCGCGGCATCGGACGGCGGTCAGCGCGTGGCGCAGCGGCATCGACAACATCACGACGCACCTGGCCTACGTGACGTCGTGGCTCGAAAAAGAGGCGGTGGGGCAATGAAACGGCCGGTTCGCCTGCGCATGTCTGGTGTTCATCGGGATCTTGTTTCAGCGCATCTGTTTCCGCAAGACGGCCTTGAAGCGGTCGCTTTCGCGCTCTGCGGCCGTCATCGCTCTGAGGAGTTCGACGTGCTCTTGGTCCAAGAAGTGATCCTCATTCCGCATTCCGAATGCCGGGTGCGGACGCCTGACCGCGTGGTCTGGAGCACGGAGCGGATGGAGCCGATGCTCTTTCGGGCGCGGCAGGAACACCTTGGAGTCGTGAAATTTCACAGTCATCCGGGCGGTTACGACAACTTCTCGACGATCGACGACGAATCCGATCGCGCGTTCTTTCAGAACACGACGTCGTGGTTGCGCGACGATCTTCCACACGTGAGCATCGTGATGGTGCCTGGCGGTCGGATGGTCGGGCGCGTGCTGTCGGACGAACAGGAGTTCGCGCCGTTGGAGCGCATCGTGGTTGCCGGTCACGACATCGAAGTCGTGGGGAGCCCGAGCGCGGTGCCAATTAGGCCGCACGCCGAACGGCACGCGCAGCTGTTTGGCGAAGCAACTACCCGGATGCTTGGACGCCTCCGGATCGGTGTTGTCGGCTGCTCCGGCACCGGCAGCTTCGTCGTCGAACTCCTTGGGCGACTCGGCGTCCAGTCGCTCGTGCTCGTGGACGCTGACCATGTAGAACATCGGAATCTAAACCGTATCGTGAACGCGACGCTGGAGGACGCGGAGATTGGTCGACCCAAGGTCGACGTTTTGGCGCGGGCGGTCGGGGCCATGGGCACCGGAACCGAAGTGTGCACCATCCCGGCGCTGTTGGAGACGCGCGAGGCGGTGTTGGCGCTGGCGAGTTGCGACATCGTGTTCGGCTGCGTCGACACGCATTCTGGGCGGAGGACGCTGAATCGTCTGGCGGACTTCTACGTCCTGCCGTACATCGATTGTGGTGTTGGGCTGAACCCCGACGGCGTCGGCGGGATTAGCCAAGTGTGCGCCGCGGCGCATTACGTCCAGCCGGGCGGCGCGTCGCTTCTCCAGCGTGGAGCGATCAACCAGAAGACGGCAGACGCGCAGGCGCTGAAGCAAGCCGATCCCGAGGAGTACGCGAAGCGTCGTGCTCAAAACTACATTCCAGACGTTGACGTGGTGAGTCCAGCGGTCGCCAGCATCAACATGCTGGCATCCGCGTTGGCGGTGAACGAGATGATTGCCCGTCTCCACCCCTACCGGAATCGCGGGAATTCCGCCTCTTCCGTCCGCTTCAGCCTCTCGATCATGCACGTGTATCTGGACCGCCACGACGTCACCGAGAGATCGCAAGACGTCGGCCGCGGCGACGTGAGCCCATTGCTCGACATGCCACAGCTCTCGGCGGGTCGTGCACAGTGACTTCCGATCGACAACGCCGAGCACGTGAGAAAGCCCGGACCTCGGATCGGCTGGCGGATGACCAGCGCTTTCGGGCGCTTGAAGTCGATGGTGGTCCTGACGAATTCGCGCCGCAGACCGTCTATGTGGTGAGCGTTCGCGGCTTCGTCACCCACTTCGCGATGATTTGCCCTTGCGGGTGTTCGTCAAAGCTGTTTCTGAACGCGATGGCGGACGCCAGACCGCGCTGGCGATTGACGCGCTGGCGCGGCTACCCTTCGCTCGTGCCGTCGGTGCACCGCGTGATCAGTTGTCAGAGTCACTTCATTCTGCGCCGCGGAAGGATTATCTGGTGTGCATAGCGCAGGTACTGGATGGGGATGCACCAGGAACGATGCCCACAGGGGCGGGCGCGGTGTCGAACTGCTCCGGCCGTCTCGGGCCAGTCATGCTGGTGACGCGCGAGGCCACTTGCCGATTGACCCGGTCCACAGCATTCTAGGGCCAGTTCTAGGGCAGCCCTAGAACGGAGAAGAAAGACGTTACGGAAGTGAGGGGCGACGTTACAGAACGCTCTGAAATCGTTGGAAAGTGGGGACGCTGAAGGGCCAAATCGCTGTTTCCCAAGCTGAATGTTGCGGGTTCGAGTCCCGTTTCCCGCTCCATAGTTACAGAACAGAAGGGCCCCAGGGTACAACATTGGGGTACAACATTTTGTGAAGGCCGCGCGATTTCTGCCTTGGCGCAGCCTGTCCGACGCCGCCCGGCTCCAGTCCCGCGCATGGCGCGGACGGTCCATTGTGCCGCGGGCTTGATGGGGCGAGCGCGCGACGTGACGAGCTGATCACCAACACATGCGAGTTCGTCCGGGCGTTGACAGTCCCGGTTTTCAGCAGCAGAATCTCGTCCAGTCCCGATTTTGCATGGCGCCGTCGCGGTCGCGACATTGCACAACGATGTCATCTGAGAGCGCGCACCCCTTCGAACGCGCAAGCGCAGGCGCGGAGATCCGACCATGAAGCACACTCCCTTCCTTGCAGCGTTCGCAATGGCGTGCGGGCTCGCGTCGCCCGCATGGGCTCTGTCGGCGTTTGATCTCGGCACTCCGGCGAACGGGGCGTGGACGATGGCGACGCCAACGCTGAACTGGCAAGCATCGACTTCGGCGACCAGCTACGACGTCTACATCGACAGCAAGTTGGCCGGCTCGGTGTCGTCCAGCGTTTGCGGCTATACGTACGACTGCGGGACGAGCCTGTGTTGCCCTTACGTCGTGCCTGGAGGCAGCGCGTTGAACGAGGGCATCCACACCTGGAAGGTCGTCGCCAAGGATGCGACCACGACCCAGAATTCGACGTCGACATGGTCAGTGAAGGTCGACGCGACGCCGCCGGACGTGTTTGATCTGCTCACGCCGGTCGCCAACGTCTGGTCAGCGTCGCCGGCGTTCACGTGGACCTGGCAACCGAGCAGCGATTCGCAGTCCGGACTTGCGAGTTATGAGCTGTGGGTCGACGGGCAGAAGGTGAGCAGTGTGGCTGCGCCAACGAACACCTCGAATTGGGTGTTTCCAAAGAGTGCAGCGTTCAAGGACGACATTTACTGCTACGGCAACAGCTGCTTTTGCTCGACGGCGGGCTGCACGAATCCGTGCGCCAATTGGTATTACGCTCCACATTCCAGCAGCTATTATGACGGTTGTGGCTGGAAGGTCAGCGACGGCAGCGGAGGCTGGAATGGCCACGTGCAGGATAGTGGCACATCGGGCGAGATCGGGCGAGATGTCAGCGGCGCCTTTGGCACCTTGCTTACTGGTGTCACCGCTGAAGCCGATCTGAGCAGTTCGCACCCTCCCTCAACGAATCCCCCAAATCAGCTCACGATGTCCTGCGTCGTCGCGGGTCAGCAGACTGCGATTGGGAGCATCTGGGATACGGATTTGCCGCTCTACGGCTCCCAGAGCACGATTCCGTTTCCTTTTGACGCATGTGCTGGCGCCAATGCTGGTCACGTTGCGCTTGATTTCACTGGGACGTACGTGTGCGCGTGGAACGGGTGCTACAACCAATCCCTCACGGTCGAACAGTATGGATTGCGCATCATGGGCGTCCCCGAAGGCCCACACACCTGGTACATCATCGCGCGCGACATCGCCGGCAACACGAGGCAGTCCGCCAGCACCCGCACCCTCACGCTCGACGCTCCGCCTCTTGGCTTCGACCTCGACCAACCCGCGGACAGCGCGTACACCGCCAACGCCACTCCGGCGCTGTCCTGGCAGGCGACCACCGACGCAGGCAGCGGCCTCGACCACTACGAACTCCTGATCGACGGCGCCGTCGTCCAAACCCCGATCGCCACTGGCCTGATCAGCACTGTCGCGCCCGCCAAGCTCGCTGAAGGCACGCACACCTGGACCGTCAACGCCTACGACAAGACCGGCGCGATGCGCAAGGCCTTGGAGACGCGGACGCTGTACGCCGATTTCACCGGCCCGTACGCCTTCGACCTCACGGCCCCGGCAGACCAGACCGTGATCGCCCTTCCGACGCCCGACTTTTCATGGGCTGCCACGTCAGACAGCGCAAGCGGCTTCGACCACTTCGAACTCACCGTCGACGGCAAAGTCTACCAAGCCGGCAGCAGCACCAAGGTCTCAGCGCCCGACCCGCTCGATGAAGGCGGACACACTTGGTACGTCACCGCGTTCGACAAGGTTGGCAACAAGACGCTTTCCAACTCCACGCGCGTCGTCTACGTCGACTACTACAACCCCGGGCCATTCGACTTGGTCTCGCCCGCCGACACGTCAACCGTCTACACGCTGACGCCCACGCTCTCGTGGTCGAAATCCGTTGACACCGGCTCTGGGGTGCAGACCTACGAGATCTGGATCGACGGCGTCAAGAACGGCACCGTCAATGCGCCAACCACCGCGTACACATTATCCATCCCGCTCTCCAGCGGCGTCGTCCACAAGTGGTACGTGAAGGCCATCGACAAGGGCGGCGCGGCGACGTCGTCAACCCACACGTTCGCGCTCACTGTTTACAGCTGCCAGCCGGGCGACACCAAACCGTGCACAGGCAACAGCGTTGGCACATGCAACCCCGGGCACTACGTCTGCTCCGATGCCGGCATCTGGGGCAGCACGTGTGTCGGCAAAATTGTGCCCGTTGCCGAGACCTGCGACGGCCTCGACAACAGCTGCGATGGCGTGACCGACGAGGGGCTCGGCTCGACCACGTGCGGAACTGGTGTATGCAAGACGACCGTCAGCAACTGCGTCAATGGCACATCGAACGCGTGCACGCCGCTAGCCGTCGCGACGAGCGAAATGTGCGACGGCCTCGACAACAACTGCGATGGCAGCACGGACGAAGGCTTCAGCCCCGCGCCCGGGACCGCCTGCACGGCCGGGCTCGGCGCGTGCATGAAATCTGGCAAGAACGTCTGCAGCCAGGACGGATTCACCACCACGTGCAACGCGCAATCGCTGCCGCCCGGGACCGAGACCTGCAACGGCGTGGATGACGACTGCAACGGCCAGACCGACGATGGGCTTGGGCAAATCACCTGTGGCCAAGGTATTTGCGTTCACAGTGTCGACAAGTGCATCTCCGGCGTGACGCAAATCTGCAACCCGTTCACGGGCAAGACCGCCGAGACGTGCAATGGCTTCGACGACAACTGTGACGGCGTGACAGATGACGGGCTTGGGACGACCAGTTGTGGCCTCGGGGTGTGCGCGACGACCGCCAGCAACTGCGTCAATGGCGCGGCCAACGCGTGCATCCCATTGGCGGTCGCGACGACGGAGACTTGTGACGGCCTCGACAACAACTGCGACGGCAGCACGGACGAAGGCTTCAGCCCCGCGCCCGGGACCGTCTGCACGGCGGGGCTCGGCGCGTGCGCGAAATCAGGCAAGAACGTCTGCAGCCAAGACGGAACCTCGACGCAATGCGACGCGCAACCGTTGCCCGCTGGCAGCGAATCGTGCAATGGCTTGGACGACGACTGCAACGGTCAAACCGACGACGGCTTGGGGCAGACCGCGTGCGGCAAGGGCGTTTGCGCGCATAGCGTGGACACGTGCGTTGCTGGCGTCAGCCAAATCTGCGATCCGCTCGCCGGTCAGACTGTCGAGACCTGCAACGGCTTGGACGACAACTGCGACGGCGCGACTGACGAAGGCTTGGGCAAGGTGTTCTGTGGCGTTGGCAATTGCACGCACTCGGTCGACGCTTGCGTCGCGGGCGTCGCGCAAATCTGCGACCCGCTCGCTGGAGCGGTGACAGAAACTTGCGACAACTCCGACAACGACTGCAACGGTCAAACCGACGAAGGACTCGGCGAGACCAGCTGCGGCCTCGGCATTTGTGCGCATACGGTGCAGAACTGCATAGCCGGCGGAACACAGTCATGCATTGCGACACAGGGCGCGCAAGCGGAAACCTGCAATGGTCTTGATGACAACTGCGACGGCGAAACGGACGAGAATGGCGTGTGTGGCGCCGAGCTTGACGCGGACACCTCATCCGGACAAGACGTTTCGACCTCGGAGGATGCGATCGGCGATGCCGTCCAGTCGGACACGGCGGGCTCGGGCGATGCGGACGTGGCAGCGCAAGACGGGGCGGACGCCGCGTCGACAGACGTTGCTCAAGACATGGACGCCGCTGGCGTCGATGCTGCACCGTCCGGAACGGATGCGGCGTCCACGGTAGACGCACAAGCTGGGACCGACGCGACCGCCGGCGTGGACGCGGATGCCTCGGGGTCAGTTCCCGGTCCGGACGTGGACGCGGGCGCAACGGAGCCGTCCTCATCATCGGCCAGCGCGAGCAAAGGTTGTACGGCCGGCTCGGCTGGCGACTCAGGCGCCCTCGGTTTGGCCGGGCTTGTCGCGCTGACGCTACTGATTCGGCGGCGGTCATTGGCGCGCACAGCTTCGTAAACGACCGACCTTGTTTCGGAGGCGGCTACGATGCGGCCCGCGCCCCGTCGCCCGGCTCAAGCTCACTCACGCCATCCTGCTCCACCGCCGCCGCGCTCCGCACAATCCGCAACGCCGGCCGCACCCGCTCAATCGCCTCCGCCTTCGCCTCGTCGCCGATCCCCGCGTAGCGCTGGGTCATTTCCTCCGACGCGTGGCCCATGATGGCGCGAAGCGTGATGCGATCGACGCCTTCCGCCAGCATCATCGTGTTCAGGCTGCGGCGCATGACCTGCGGGCCGATCCGGTGACCGATATTGGCGTCCGTGCACAGCTCGATCCACACCTTCTTCGACGCGTTCGGGTCGCGGATCTTGCCGTGCACCGACATGAACACGAGGCCGGTCTCCAGGCCCTTTGCCTCGTCGTCGATCTGCTGCTTCGCGTGCGCCAACAGGATCGGCGCCTCCCGCGCGACAATTACTCGTCGCACTCCGCGACAATTAGAATCCCTCGTCACGCGTAGTTGTCGTTCCCCGCAAAACCAGTCACTTACGTCCGCGCAGCCGCCCTCGGCCTGCGTGGTCGGTGACACGGTTGGTAAGCGACAAACAGGTAGTCCGGCTGATGGCACTTCTGGCCAAGAACAAGCCCCA
>CAIPXZ010000445.1 GCA_903869075.1 uncultured Myxococcales bacterium
CAGCGCCTGCAGCAGCCGCGCGCGCTCGGCGTCCGGCCCCGACTCCGTCAACGGCTTGAGCGCCGCCGCCGCCTCATCCAGCTTGCCCGCCGCCCGCAGCAGCTCGGCGCGCACCATCATCAGCTGCCGGCTCGCCGGGTTGGCCTTGAGCGCCGCGTCCACCGTCGCCATCGCCGCGTCCGTCTGCTTGAGCGCCATCTGGTTCTGCGCCAGCGCCACGGCGACGCGCTCGTCCTCGACCGGCGCGTCGGCGTCATGCAAAACCTTCAGCGCTTCCTCAGACTTGCCCTTGCCGCGCAGGATCTCCGACAACAGCAGCGCCGCGTCCGGGTCCTTCTGCGCCGCCGCTTCCTGCAGCAGCTTCTCGGCGCCGTCCATGTCTTTTTGCTGCATCAGCAGCTGCGCCAGCGCCGCGCTCGCGCCGACCACGTGCGGATCGAGCTTCTTCGCCTGCTCCAGCTCTTTTTTCGCCTCGTTCAACATGCCGTTGCGCTGCGCGTCCGGCGCCGTCACCGAGCGCTGCAGGTTCAGCACGCCCACGGCCAGGTGCGCCTCCGCCAGGTCCGGGTGCGCCTTGAGCACCTGCTCCGCCAGCGTCCACGCCTTCACCGGCTGGTCCAGCTGCAGCGCCATCTGCACGAGCGACAGCCGCGCCAGCGGGTCGTCCTCCTGCGCCAGCGCCGCTTCACACGCCGGCAAGCCCTGGTCAATCAGCCCCTGATCCAGCTGCGCCACGCCGCGGGCAAACGCGACGATGGCATGCCCCGGCCAGATCGCATCGGCGGCGGCCATGTCGGCGTTGGCGGCCTTGAAGTCAAAGCTCATGCGCTCCGCGTGCGCCCGCAGCACCAGCCACCACGCGGCGGCCTGCTCCAGGGCGATCGGCTGCGGCTTTTGCAGCGCCGTCGTCGCGAACGGCTCGATGACCGTGCCGTCCGCCAGCTTGACCGCGACCCGCGTCTTGGACAGCAGCAGCGGCGACTGGATGCCCGCGCCGTCGGTCAGGAACGTCACCGCCTCGCCGCGCGCCTGCGCCAGCGCAGCTACGAGGAACGCCGCTTCCACCGCGTGCACCGGCCGCGCCGTGCCCGCCACGACGTCGGCAAACAGCTTGCCGCTGGTCAGCGCCGGATGGCCGCGCCGCTGCGTCGTCGGCTGCAGCTGCAGCTTGCCCGGGGCCACCAGCGTCTTGACGTACGCCACAAGCGCCGGCGTGTCCTTGAGCGCCGTCGCGGCCTTCTGGATCGCCGCATCCGCCGTGCCCGGCGCGATCGCCGCATCGCCGCTCAAGCCGGCTTTGGTCAGCCGCGCCGCCAACGACTCGCCCGCCGCCTTGGCCGCCGCCGCGGTCGCCGCGCCGCCGGGTTTCTTGGCACAGCAAGCGCCGCCGCAGCAGGCATACCACGCCACGCCGGCGCCGACGGCGACAACCGCCACCGCCGCGATCGCCGCATTGCGCCGCTTGTTGCCTGCCGCCGGTGCCGCCGCATCCGGGCCACCGATCACGGCGCGATGGCACTGCGGGCAGCGCTCGGTCAGGTCTTTGACTTCAACGTTTTTGTCGCAAGAAGGGCAAAATGCGTTCATGGGTTCCTCAGCCGGTCCAGCCGGCGCTACCGTTTGCCGTGTCGGCGCAGAAAGTGCAACAGGACGTCAGGCTCGTCCGTGATAATCGCCGAAATCGCCACGTCGCACAGGTATTCCCACTGCGCCGGCGCGTTCACCGTCCACGTCCACACCTGCCAGCCTTGGCCACGCCACAGCGCGAGCCGCTCGGCGTTGACCAGCGCGACGTGCGGATTGACGCTCGTCACCGGCCAGTCCAGCTCCGCCGGGCGCAGCGCCAGCGGCCAGAAATCGCCCGGCGGCTGCGCGTCCACCAGCGCCGCCAGCGGTCGGCCCAGCTGCGCGCGCGCGACCTGCGCCAACGGCGCTTGCTGGAACGAGGAAATCAGCCAGTTGCCGCCCGGCGCCTGCTCCAGCCGCCGCACGAACGCGTCGGCGAGGTGCAGCCCGCCGCTGCGATCGCCGGCGTTCACTTTCAGCTCGGCGTTGACGTGCACGTTGCGCCCCGCCAGCAGCTCCAGCACTTCGTCCAAATGCGCCGGGCGCTGCGTCTGCAGCTGGCCGTCGCCCAGCGTCATCGCCCGCAGGTCGCGCCACGCCAGCGCCGTCACCGCGTCCGGGCGGTTGGCCAGCCGCTGCAGATCGTCGTCGTGGAAGAGCACAAGCTCGCCATCGGCAGTCAGCTGCACGTCGAACTCGACGCCATCGGCGCCCAGATCCAGCGCAATCCGCAGCGATTCCAAGGTGTTTTCAACCGCCAGCCGGCGCGCGCCGCGGTGGCCGATCACAAGTGGCGTCATCAAAGCCTAGGCTGCCCGCGACGGATCGAAGGTCATCAGGTCGGTTTGCAGCATCAGCGTCAGCATGTGCAGCAGCGCCAGCCGCTGTTGGCGGTTGTTGAACGCTTCCTCGTACGCCATCCGCGGCGTCGGCGAGCTGACGAGCGAGGACAGCGCCTTGGACTCGCGCGCCGACAGCTTCAGCGACCCGACGCCAATCAGCGGGTTCTTGGCGCGGAACAGCGGCCGGTCCAGCTTGTCCACCAGCAGCGGCTCGAGCACCGACAGCGGGATGCGCTCGCGCACGCCTTCCGCCAGCACGGTCACCGGATCGATGTCCAGCGGCACGATGTCCGCCGGCGGCGCGGCGTCCTCGTAATAAGCAAACGTGCCGTTTTCCCAGCCAAAAGCGTCGATGAACTTGGCGCGCAGCTGCCGCTCCAGGACCTGGTACAGCTGAAACGGCTTGATCAGGTTCAGGCCAATCAGCAGGTCGCCCAGCCGCCCGCCGGTCTGCCGCGCGCGCTGCATGGCCATGTCCACGTCCGACTGGCTGATGAAGCCATTTTGCACCATGAACGGCCCGAGCAGCTCATTGTGCTGGTTCGACGCGATGTATTGCGTGCGCCCGCGGCGGAAAAAGATCGACTTCACCAAATCGCCGCGCCGCAGCTCCAGGCAGCCGGTCGCGCGATCGGCGTACATCCGGTACACGAGCCGCACGAACATCCACTGCGACAGCGGCCCCTGCAGCTTCGGCGTCCCCGGCGACGCCAGCGCCGTCGCGACGATCGCCTCCAGAGACGCCACAGTGCCGATCGCCTGAAACGGCCCGTCGTTGATGCTGATCAGGTCCTCGATCGTCACCGACCGGCCGCGCAGCATCGTCTCCAGGTTGTCCTGACCCAGCGGCCCCACTTCCTTGCCATCGCGCATCCGCAGCCGGAACAGCGGCGTCCGGCTCGGCTTGGCCAGCGCGGCGATCGTGTAGCTCTCCGGCTCGGGCGAGCCCGGTATGGCGAAGCCCACCGTCGAAGGCACATCGCCCGGCGACGACTGCGACCGCAGCTCATCGGCGACCGAGCGCATCGTCCGCGTATCGCCGCCATCGGCGCGCGGCACCGGCTGGCTCTGCCGCCCCACGCCCACCGGCATCGTCTCGCGCATGTCCGGCCGCGATTCGCGCGGGGAAATCTGCTGCGCCGTCGGCTCCGTCTCGCGCCGGCGTTCCAGGGACGCCAGCTCCGGCACCGGCGGCAGCCGCAGCCTGTCCAGATCCGCCAGCGCGTCAGTCGAGCTCAAATTCGCGCGCTTTTCGGCGATTTTGTCGCGGATCCGCTTCATGTCATCGGCGGAAAACGACAGCGACGCCGACGACGGCACGTACTTTTGGCCCTCGACGCCGGTCTTGGCCTGCGCGGTGATCATCTGCGACGCCGGCACCACGCCCTGGTCCCGCGCCAGCGCGTCGACCGACGGCGTCGCCGGGATCAGCCGCTGCGGCTTGGTGATCGGCGGCTGACCCGGCACCGGCGAGCCGGGCTGGATGTTCGGCAGCGGCGTGACCTGCAGCGACGGATCGAACAGCTTGACGATGAAATTCGACAGCGCGTTGTTCGACACCTGGATCTTCTGCTGGAACAGCAGCGTCATGATGTCGTCGTGCATCGCCATCGCCGTCGGATAGCGCTCGTTGACGTCGCGGGCCAGCGCGCGCCGCAGCACATCGCGCACCGGCTCTTCGATGTACGCGTGTTTCTTGAACTTGTGTTCCAGCCGCGCGTCGCGGATGTTCACAAGCGTCTCCAGATCGGTCTTGGCGAGGAACAGCCGCTTGAGCGTCAGCGACTCGTACAGGATGATGCCCAGCGAAAAAATGTCGCTGCGGTGGTCAAACGGCTGGCCGGTCACCTGCTCCGGGCTCATGTAGCCCAGCTTGCCCTTCAACACGCCCGATCGCGTCGCGTTGTCCGACGGCTCACCGCCCGGCGTCGCGCGCGCCACGCCAAAGTCCATGACTTTGACCTCGCCCGCCTCGGAAATGATGATATTGGAAGGCGAAACGTCGCGGTGGATGATGTGCAGCGGCCGGCCGTAGTGGTCCTTGGCGTTGTGCGCGTAGTGCAGGCCCTTGGCGGCTTCGGCGGCGATGAAAAGACACATCTCCGTCGGAATCTTCATCTGCACTTGGGTCGAGCGCGACAAGACCTTGAACAGGTCCGGCCCGGCAACGTACTCCATGGCGATGTAGTAATTGCCGTCAATCTCACCGTTTTCATACGTCTGCACGATGTTGGCGTGCTGCAACACCGCGCACAGGCGCGCCTCGGCCAGCAGCATGTCGACAAAGGTCTTGTTCTGGGCAAAAGCCGGCAGGATCTTTTTGACGACGAGGATCTTCTCAAAGCCGCCGACGCCGGCCACGCGCGCACGCCAGACCTCGGCCATACCGCCGATGCCGATGCGATCGAGAAGCTCAAAGCGGCCGAACATCGTCGACAAGGTTCACTCCGGCGCCAGCGCCTGGGCGCAAATCGGGCGGCTGATCCTTGGCGTCAGCGCAGAGCGTGTCAAGGGGCAGCGGGCGGAAAACTGTGAGGAACGGTAGCGATTGCGGATCAGGGGGCGCGGACGCAGCGGAAGCCGAGGTTCCCGTTCGGGATCGACGGCGTATCGGGGTTGCGCACACTGACCCGCAGGTAGAAGTCCGCGTTGCCGCCGTCGAAGCCGCCGCCGCGACCCACGCGATTGGAGGCGACAGCCGTATTTTGTGGGTCAGTCATCGGCGAACTGCCATAGTAGCTGGAACTGTACCAATCCCGAGTCCACTCCCACACGTTGCCCGCCATGTCGTGCAATCCATACGGGCTGTCGCCGGCCGTCTTGGATCCCACTGGCGCGGTGGCGTTCGATCCGCAGCCGTTCGATCCGCCATTGTTCATCACCGCCCACGTACAATCCGCCGTCTCTTCGCCCCACGGGTACGTCCGCATCTTCGTCGCACACGCCGCATCGCCCGCCGTGCTGCCATTTTCCTCGCACCGACCACGCGCGGCCATCTCCCACTGCGCCTCGGTCGGCAGGTCGAACTGCGCGCCGCGCCATTGGCAGTACTGCTGCGCCTGTGTCCAGCTCACGAAATTCACTGGGTTATTCAGCAAGGTGGGATAGGTCGCATACTGCATCGGCTCGATCGAACTCGGCCCCGGACACACGCCCGCCGTCACGCACGCCTTGTACTGCGCCACCGTCGTCTCCGTCAGATCCATCGCATACGCCGACAGCGTCACCTTGTGCTGTGGACTCTCGTCGGCGCTGCAGCTGCTGTCCAAGGCGTTGTTGCAGCCCATCCAGAACGTGCCGGCGGGGATCGCCGCCATCTGCGCCACGCACGCTTGGCTGCCGTCGCAAAAGCCGTGGTTGTCGCACTCGGTGCCGACCGCTGCTGGCGCGTGCTGGCAGACGGTGCCAGCGCAGCTGTCCGTCGTGCACGGGTTGTTGTCGTTGCAGTCCATCGGTCCGCCGCCGCCGCAGGTGCCGCCGGTGCAGGTCTCGCCGACGACGCAGACCGTGCCGGTCGTACACGTCGCGGCGTTGGGCAAGAAGCCGTGCGCGCAGTTGCCAAAAGCGCAGAAGTCGGTTGTGCAGCCATTGCCGTCGTCGCAGTTCTTGGGCGTGCCGCTGCCGCAGATCCCGTCGCTGCAGTGTTGGCCTTGGAAGCACGCGTCGCTGTTGCAGGCGGCGCCGTTGTTGGGATGCACGCAGCCGAAGGACGGATTGCACGAGTCGTCCGTGCAGACGTTGCCGTCGTCGCAGTTGGCGGGGCTGCCGGAGCAGTTGCCGGCGGTGCAGTGGTCGTTCAGCGTGCAGATCTGCGTGTCGTCGCACGGCGCGCCGGTGGTGGCTGTGTGCGTGCAGCCGATCGC
>CAIPXZ010000446.1 GCA_903869075.1 uncultured Myxococcales bacterium
ACGCCCAGGCGCTGCGGCCGTACCTGCACTACGACAAGGTGAAAAACGGTTTGCTGGCGCTGACTTCCAAGCTGTTCAACATCAGCTACCGGCCGAATTTGACCGCGCCCAGGTGGCATCCGGACGTCGAAGCCTATGATGTCTATGAGGGGGACAAGCTTTTTGGCACGATTTATCTCGACATGCATCCGCGTGAGGACAAATACAAACACGCCGCGCAGTTCAGCCTGCAGAGCGGCATCGCCGGCGTGCAGCTGCCGATCGGCGTGCTTGTCTGCAATTTCCCGGATCCCAAGACAAGCAATGGCTTGATGGAACACAAGGACGTCGAGACGTTTTTCCACGAATTTGGCCATCTCATCCACCACATTTTTGGCGGCCAGCAAAAGTGGGCGCGGTTCTCCGGCGTGGCGACGGAGTGGGATTTTGTCGAGGCGCCATCGCAGATTTTCGAAGAATGGAGCAAGGATTACGACACGCTCAAGGCTTTTGCCACCAATGACAAGGGCCAGATCATCCCCAAAGCGCTCGTCGACAAGTTGCGGGCGTCGGATGATTTTGGCAAAGCGCTGTGGGTGCGCCACCAAATGTTTTACGCCGCGCTGTCGCTGGGGATGCACAACCGCGACCCGGCGACGCTGGACCAGGACAAGCTCGTCGAGGAAATGCAGAACAAATACAGCGCGTGGCGCTTTGTCCCCGGCACCCACATGCAGGCATCCTTTGGCCATCTGAACGGCTATTCGGCGATGTATTACACCTACATGTGGTCGATGGTCATCGCCAAGGACATGTTCAGCGCGTTCCAAAAAGCCGGCGTGTTGGACCCGGCGACGGCGCTGCGCTACCGCAAGACGATCCTCGAGCCGGGCGGCTCAAAAGACGCCGCAGACCTGGTCAAGGATTTCCTCGGCCGGCCGTATGGTTTTCAGAGCTATGAAGACTGGCTGAATCAGAAAAAGCGCAAATAGCGGCGGCGCGCCAGGAGGCAGACCACTGCCAGCACAACCAAGCCGCTGGCGCCGCTGCCCGGGCGGCGGCTGGCGCTGCAGGCGTTGGCAGATTGCGGCGGCGGCAGCGCGGTGCCACCGATTGCGGCGTCGGCGCTGACGCCATCGGCGACGGCCGCGTCCGGGTCAAATGCCGGGTCGGCGAAGCACGTCGCGAAAGGCACGTAGTATCCCAGCTGGTTCGGGCAATCGCTGGCTTTTTCGCACGGCGCGCCCTTGGGGTCGGCCTGGCAGAAGCCGCAGTCGCTGCATTGGCCGCAGCGACCGCAGGCAACCCCGCTTGGACACACGGCAAAGGGCGGATGATCGCCGTCGGTGTCATGCGCCACGTCGCTGCCGATGGCGACGTCCTTGACGCACGCCGCCGCCGGTGACGCCGCCAGCAGACCCATGGCCAGGAACACCCATTTTTGCTGCACACGCATCGGCTACTCCCCCACGCACACGCCAGGCCGCCGGGCGATCCATGGCGTCGCCTCTTCCAGCTGCCGCGCCAGCCGCAGCAGCACGCCTTCCGCGCCCATCGCGGCCGAGAACTGTACGCCAATCGGCAAGCCGTCCGGGCTCATGTGCAACGGCAGCGAGATCGCCGGCTGCCCGGTCTGGTTGAAGAGCTGCGTGTTCGGCGATTTCTCAAAGTTGTCCGCCGCCAGGCTCGCCAGCGCCGCCCGGATCGCCGGCTTGAGCGGCAGCGCGCGCAACGCCGCCAAACCCAAGCGATCCAGCGGCTTCAGGCCCAGCTCACCCAACCGCACCGGCGGGTGCGCCAGCGTCGGCGTCAGCAGCACGTCGTAGCGCTGGTGGAACGCGCCCAGCTGCCGTCCGGCGGTCTGGATGGCGTCGCGGGCGTGCTGCAGGTCCACGCCGCCCATCGCCGCACCGACCTGGCGCAGGAACCAAGTCGCCGGCTCAAAATCGCTTGCGTGCGGCGTCTTGCCGGTCCAGCGCGCCATGTCGTCGATCTCCGCCGCCGTGCCCACGCCGACCTGCACGAGGTACGCCTGCACCAGCGCGTCGCGGTCAAAATCCGGGAACGCCTCGTCGACGTCGTGGCCGAGATCGCGCAGCAGCTGCGCCGTCTGCGTCACCGCCGCCGCGCACGCCGAGTCGGTCGTCTTGCCAAACAGCGACCGGGTCGTGAACGCCACGCGCAGCCGCCCGGGCGCGCGCGCGAGCTCCGCCAGGAAGGTCCCCTCATGCGGCGGCGCGGCGTACGGGTCACCCACCATCGGCCCCGCCAGCACGTCCAGCAGCGCCGCGGTGTCGCGCACGGAGCGGCTCAAAACGCCGAACTGCACGTAGCCGCCCCAGCCTTCGCCGAGATCTGGACCCGTGGGGATCCGCCCGCGCGTCGCCTTGAGGCCGACAAGTCCGCAGATACTGGCGGGAATGCGCAGTGAGCCGCCGCCGTCGCCACCGTGCGCCACCGGCACCGCGCGCGCCGCCACAAGCGCCGCCGAGCCGCCCGAAGATCCGCCCGTCGTATGCGCCACATGCCACGGATTGTGCGCCGGACCGCGGAATTCCGACTCCGTGGTGCCCAAAATCGCCAGCTCCGGCACGTTCGTCTTGGCCAAAAACAGCAAGCCGGCGCGCCGCAGCCGGGCGATGGCCTCGGCGTCGTGATCCGGCACAAACCCGTCCAAAAAGCGCGTCGACGCCGTGAACGGCACGCCGCGCACGAAGCCATCGAAATCCTTGACGACCATTGGCACGCCGGCGAACGGCACGTCCGCCAGCGGCTGCTGCGCCAGGCTCCGCGCGTCGTCGTACATGCGGTGCACGACGGCGTTCAACTGCGGATTGACCTGCTCGATGCCGGCGATCGCCGCGTCGACAAGCTCCAGGGCGGACACCTCGCGCGCGCGCACGCGGCGGGCAAGTTCAGTGGCATCGGCGTCAAGCAGGTGTGTCATGCCACAATTTTGCGCCGCAAGTCCCCTCTTGTCCAGCCGCGTCGCGCGATGCCAGGGCAGTCGCAAGCTCAGCAAGTCGCGCCCACATCCCAACGCCCCGGACTAAAGTCCGCGGCTATGGTTCAAGAAATCCCTGCGGGATTCTGGGCTTGGCCGA
>CAIPXZ010000447.1 GCA_903869075.1 uncultured Myxococcales bacterium
ACAATAGCCCGGGACTTCAGTCCCGGGTGCACGAGGTCAAGCTTGCGACCGCCCTGGCACTGGTAGCCGGCGTCCTTGACACCGTGGGTGCGTCCTCCTAGCCTTTTGCCCCTGCTGCCGCACGCCGCGGCACTTCTTGCGAGGCACCCGTTCATGAAGAAAGAAACTGGCATTCTCGTCGTCTTGGCCGCCATTTTGCTGGCGTTTGGCGCTGGCCGCATGTCGGCCAAGGTTTCCCCGGGTGCGCAGGGCGCGCCGGTCGCGTTGGCGGAAGGCGCAGCGGCGCCGGGCGGCGACGGCATCCTGCCGGCCACGCTGCCGGTGCACGGCGCCAAGGACGCGCTTGTGACGATCTTCGAGGTCTCGGACTTCCAGTGCCCGTTCTGCGGCCGCGTCGGTCCGACGTTGAAGAAGCTGCAGGAAGAGTACCCGAACGACGTGCGCATCGTCTGGGCGAACCAGCCGCTGCCGTTCCACGATCGCGCCAAGCCGGCTGCCACCGCCGCCGCCGCCGCGCATCGCCAGGGCAAGTTCTGGGAGATGCACGACAAGCTGTTCGCCAACCAGCGCGATCTGACCGACGACAACTTCCAGAAATGGGCGAAGGAAATCGGCTTGGACATCGCGAAGTTCAACGCGGATCTCAAGGACGAGGCGATCGCCAAGCAGATCGACCGCGACGTCGCCATCGCCAACGCCCTGGGCGCGCGCGGCACGCCGGCGTTCTTCATCAACGGCAAGCTGCTGTCGGGCGCGCAGCCGTATGAGAGCTTCAAGAAAGAAGTCGACGAGGCGATCGCCAGCGCCAAGCCGATAGCCGCGCAGAAAAAGGGCGTGGACTTCCTGATCGCCGCCTTCACCGCGCGCGACGCCGCGACCGGTCCGGCCGTCGTCAAATACTACGTCAAGGGCGAAGCGCCGGCGGCCGAAGCGCCCGCGCCGAAGGAAGCCGAGGCCAAGGACGACGGTCCAGCCAAGGCGCCGGCCGACAGCTACGAGATCTGGAAAGTGCCCGTCGACGCCAAAGTCGACGCCATCAAGGGCAACAGCGAGAAGGCGCTCGTGACGATCGTCGAGTTCAGCGACTTCCAGTGCCCGTTCTGCAGCCGCGCCGCCGCGACCGTGACCGAGCTCGAGAAGGCGTACGGCGACAAAGTGCGCATCGTCTTCAAGCACACGCCGCTGCCGTTCCACCAGAACGCCAAGCCGGCGTCGTCGGCGGCGATCGCCGCGGGTCTGCAGGGCAAGTTCTGGGAATTCTATGACAAGTGCTTCGCCAACCAGCAGGCGCTGTCGGAAGAGAGCTTCCAGACGTGGGCCAAGGAGCTCAACCTCAACGTCGACAAGTTCAACAAGGACCGCAAGGACGAGAGCGTCGCCAAGCACATCGAGGACGACATCGCCGCCGGCCAACTTGTCGGCATCCGCGGCACGCCCGGCTTCATGATCAACGGCCGCAAGGTCGTCGGCGCGCAGCCGGCCAACATCTTCAAGGCGGTCATCGACGAGGAGATCGCCAAGGCCGAAAAGGCCGGCAAGAAAGGCCCGGCGTACTACGACAGCCTGATCGAAAATGGCAAGGTTTTCAGCGAGTTGGGCGACAAGAAAGAGATCGACATCGAAGGCCTGCCGTTCAAGGGCCCCAAGGACGCGGCGGTGACGCTCGTCGAATTCAGCGACTTCCAGTGCCCGTTCTGCTCCAAAATCAACGCGCCGGTTGAGGCGGCGATGGAGAAAGACTCGAAGATCAAAGTGGTTTTTGCACACTATCCGCTGTCTTTCCACCAGAACGCCAAGCCGGCGGCGATCATGGCGCAGGAGGCGTGGGAGCAGGGTCCGGAGAAATTCTGGAAGCTGCACGCGCAGATGTTCGGCAACCAGAAGGACCTGTCGGAAGAAAACATCACGAAGTGGGCGACCGAAGCCGGCGTCGACGTCAGCAAGCTGACCGACGAAAAGAAGAAGAAGCACGAGGCGTTCCTGACCAAGCTGCAGGAGATGGGCAACAAGGTGGGCGTCGAAGGCACGCCGACCGTGTTCATCAACGGCCGCAAATGGGAGCCGTCGAGCGGCTTTTCGCCCGAAGCGATCGTCGAAGCCGCGAACAAGGCTGCGAAGCTCAAGTAGCGCCGGTCGCGCCGCTCACTCCCGCGGCGACCGCGACGCGCCCAGCTCGCCCAGCAGCGCAAAACTCACCGCCAACAGCACAGCAAAACACGCGGCGAACGCGTGCGTGCGCGGGTGCGCCAGCGGATGCACGAAGCGGTCGGCGATGGCCCCCAGCAGCGGCAGCGGGTTGCGCGCCACGTCCCAGCTGTTGAAGCGCAGGAACCGCCCCAGGTACACGCCCAGCCCCGTCAGCCACGACACCGCCGCGACGAGCAGCCACGCTGTGTGCGATCCAGCACCCGCCGTCACGATCCGGTGCACAAGCTGCAACGACAGCAGGCCCAGCAGCCAACCCGTGCCGGCGCTCGCCGCCAAGAGCAGCACGTCGTACCACCACAGCGGGTTGCCGTAGCCGTGCAAGTGCACGAAATCCGTCAGGACATACGGCGCGTTGGGAAAGAACAGCAGCCACAGCCCGCCCAGCGCCCACAGCTGCGGCGTCGCGCGCTGGTGCCGCAGCCAGTGCTGCTGCATCGCGCAGGCGACGAGGTAGGGGATGCCCGCCAGCAGCAGGTTCCAAGCGAGGAACGCCAGCGTCACCTTGCCGGTGCGGGCGACGCGCAGGGCGATGGCGCCGGCATTGAGCACCGCAAGAACGACGAGCACGCGCAGGTGCGGCAGGACGGGAACGGCACGGTCAGACATGGCAACCTCGCGTGGGACGAGGTCAAAAGCCTTGATCCGGCTTGGTTATTCCCGCGATCCAACGTCGCAGGTCGGCATGGCCGGCCCGAACCGCGGGGGCGCTTCCGCACGCGACGCGATCTAGCAGCCCGCCGGCTCGCTTGAGCGCCCGCGCCGGGTCGCCCGCGACCTACGAAACCTCGCAAATTCAACCCGCTTGACGACGCAGCCGTGGCAAGACAGACTCCAGCGCAGCACAATTGAGCCGAACCACGGATTTCGCGCATGCGGGCGCGGCAACCGCGGTCGGCTTGCTGAGCGGGCGGGCGTTTGCGGCGCACCCCGTTTGTCGGTGTTCCGGTTAACTCGCTCTCCCGCCGTTTGGTCGCGAGGCTCGTGTGAAGGATTCGCCAGGCCAAGCGCGCCAGGCGCGGCGCCCGGTTCGCCTGCTGGAGGCGCTGGAGTGGCCGTACCACAACCTGCTGCGCGTCCCCTACCTGTGCATTTTTCCGGTCTTGGCGGTAACGCTTTCCGCGGCGCTGTACGTCGGCACCTCGCAGGGTCAGGACTTCCTGCGCATCCTGCTGTCGCGGCTGGGCGAGCACTCCGGCAACCAGATCACCTCCTCGACGAACCTGTGCGCGCTGCTGGCGCACCTCCTGCTTGGACTGTCGGCCTGGCACCCGGCGCGCTGGCTGCTGAGCCGCGATTTCGCGGACTTTCCCTTGGATTTCAAGCACACCCGCCGCGTGCGTTCGCTCCTGCCGCGGCTGCTCGGCGCCACGCCGCTGGTGGCGACCGGGCTGGGCTTCTTCCGCCTCGCCAGCAACGGCGGCGCGGAGTCGATCGAAGCCTACACAATGGGCGCCGCGTACGCCGTGCTGGGCGTGGTCCTGTTCCTCTTCCTCGGCGATCGCCCCGCCTCGGTGGCGACGCGCCTGCGCCTGTCGCCCGAGTCGGGCGTGCTCGTGCAACACATGCCGCTGCAGGCGCGGCTGGCGGTGGCGTGGAGCTTTGCCGGCTTCGTGTTCCTGACCGTGCTGCTCGTGGCGTGGCCGGTGAGCCTGCCGCGCGTCCTGGGTGCCGTGGCGCTGACGCTGATTTCGCTGGCGGCGATGAGCATGGTCGGCGGCTACGCGCTGACGTACTGGCCCCTGTCGCGCGGCCTGACGACGCGGCCGCTTGTGGCGCTGGCGCTGCTGGCGTTCAGCGTGTTCAATGATAATCATGACATGCGCGTGGCCACTGACTATGCGGCGCACCCGCAGGGCGTGATGCACGACGTCCGGCCGACACCGACGGCGTTCTATGCCGACTGGAAAGCGCGCCAGCCGCGCTGCCGCAAGCTGCCGGTGCCGGGCGCACGCACGCCGATGGTGCTGGTGGCGGTGGCGGGCGGCGGCATCCGCGCCGCGTACTGGACGGCCGCGGTGCTGCACGAGATTCGCCTCGGCATGGCCAACGATCCGGCCTTTGATTGCGCGCTGTTCGCGCTGAGCGGCGTGTCCGGCGGCAGCCTCGGCGTCACCGCGTACGTCGCCCGCGAGTACGGCGCGACCGGCTGGCGCGACCCGACGACGACCGATCCCGGCACGCCGCTGGGTGACGACTTCTTGTCGCCCGCCGCCGGTGGCCTGTTCTTTACCGACCTGCTGCAGCGCTTCTTGCCGACGCCGGTCCACGTGCTCGATCGCTCGCGTGCGCTGGAGGCGGCGTGGGAGCGCGCGTTCGCCTGGACCGGCGACGACACGATGGGCGGCAGCCTGGGCGCGTTCTACGCCGCGCGGCCAGGCGCGCCGACGCTGCTGCTGAACGCGACGTCGGTGGCGGACGGTAAGCGCGCGGTGCACTCGAACCTCGACCTGACGGAGCTGCCAGACCTGTATGACCTCGGCAACCCGGCGTGGACGACGGCGACGGTGCCGGTCGTCGGCGCTGTGCACAACAGCGCGCGCTTTACGCTTGTCTCGCCCGCGGGCCTCGTGCGCGATCGCCAGACCAACGCCCGCGTGCTGCAGGTCGTGGATGGCGGTTACTTTGAGAATTCCGGCGCGGCGACGCTCACGGACCTGCTGCTGGCGCTCGCGGATCACCTGGACGAGGTCGAGCCGATCGTGCTGTTGCTGAGCAACGACGTCGATGAGCCGGCGCTGTGTGAAAACCGCGGCGACCACCGCTGCCATGTGCTGCCGCCGATTTCACCAGGGCCGCCGTCGGAGCTGGCCTCCGAGATCGCCGCGCCGCTGCACGCGATTTTTGCGACCCGCGATGCGCGCGGCCGCGAGGCGGAGTTCGAGATGGCCCAGCGCGCCGAGGACGTGCCGCGCGATGTCTTCGACAACTTCTTGCACCGCGTCTATTTCATCGGTCTGGGCACCAGCCTGCCGACGCCAGATCCGCGAGAGGCGAAGGCCTACCGCGAAGAGCCGCTGGGCTGGGCGCTGTCGCCGACCGCGCGGCAGACCATGGCGGTGCGGGCGCACAACGTGGTGCTGTCGCTGCTGCCGGATCTGCGGGCGTCGCTGTACCTGCCGGCCACGCCGACCGCGACCGCCGGAGGTACGCCGTGAAGACGACCTGGCAACTCGCCCGCGCCAACCAGCCGCAGCACATGCGGCTGCTCGTATTCTACAGCGTGCTGGAGCTGCTGGCGTGCGTGGCGATCGGGCTGCTGGGGCGCTTTCGCGACGGCACGGGCAGCGTGCTGGTCATGGAGCCGCTGGGCAAGCTGCACCCGGGCGATGGCCACCCGCTGACCGCGCAGGCGCTGACCGACGCGCTGCACCGCCTGCATCCGGTCTACGCCGCGACGCCGGAACTGCTGATCCGCGATGTGGCGATCGTCAACAGCCTGTTGGTCATCCCCGGTTACGCCGGGCTGCTCTGGCTCGTCATCCGCATGTCCCGCCGCCACGCCGTGGACGCGTCGATGGGCGCGCTGGCCGGCCGCCACGTGCGGTACGGGCTTGTGGCGATCGCCGCATCGCTGGACCTCATGCAAAACAGCATGGTGGCCCACGCGCTGCTCAATCCGCAGGATGGGCTGCTGCAGGTCGGTTTTCTGGTGGACGCGGTTCAGGCGACGAACGCCAAATGGATCGCTGTCGGCATCGCGACGGCGTGCGCGCCGGGCGTGGCACCGACGACGCGGCTGGGCCATGTGACCCGCGCCGCGGCGCTGTTGGCGGGGCTGGGCGCGGTGCTGGTCGGCCTGCCCGACGCGGCGATGCATGCCAAGTACGGATTTCCGCTGTTGTTGATCGCCTGGGCGCTGATGGCTGCGCTCTGCGTG
>CAIPXZ010000448.1 GCA_903869075.1 uncultured Myxococcales bacterium
AATAGTTTTTACGGTGAAGATGATAAGAAGGTTTGCCATGGGAAGATATATGCTCGATGTCGTTAACCTTCACTTGCCGGTCGTAGGCAGAATTGCCTATAGAACTGTCGTTGCCCGCTGGACCAGAACGCTGGGCACCCTAATCAGCGCCGGCGTTCCGATTCTCGAAGCGATAAACATAACCGCCGACACATCCGGCAATGCGCCGCCATGGCAATACGCGCCGCTGCAGGTCGCGGTGCCGGGGTCAAATGTCGGCGTGCTGGCCATGGCTGTCGCCACAGCGCTCCACGCGTAGTCGACGACGCCGTTTGAGTGCTTGATCGACAACGGCACCTTGTGACAGTCGTCGCACTGCACCGTCCGGTGCCACACGCTGTCCGCCAGATGCTGCTGGTGGGCGCCGACGGCGAGCTCGGTCGTCGCCGTCTCCGCGTTGGTGCCGGTCGGCGGTGCCGGATTGCCATTGCCCAGCGTGCCATGGCAGGCGTAGCAGCCCACGGGCTTCACCGGTCCGGTGTCATCGGTGCCGTCCGGTGTGCCCGCATCGGCGTCGGCGGTCCCATCGAGCTCGCCCCCGCCGGTGTCGGCATCGTCGACAGCGGTGCCGTCGGATGCTGTGTCGACTGGGGCGCTGCACGCCGTGCCGACCAGGAGCGTGAAGATCAGCGCGAAACCGACGGGCGGCGCGGCGCGGGTGGACGTCCGGAACAAACGGCAGCGCATGGTGACCCCAAAACTGTGGGCACGACGCCACCCACGTCTGCAAGGTAATGTTGTCGGGGCCGCCGCGCCACGATTCAAGCGCCCTGTTTGGCTGGTGATTTACAGTTCTTAACACAAGTGCGCGGCGCGGGCGGGCTGCCACAATCGGTCACCGCGTCGGCCGCCAGGGCAGCGCGCCGCGATCGGGCACAACCACGCCCCGTTGCAGGAGTTTTTGCCGACACTTCGGGCACAAATCCACCTCGCTGTCGACTGTCGCGACCTTGCCACCGGCGTCTTCCATCAGGCACCCCGTCGTCGGGCAGTGCTCCAGGCTGAAAGTGTGCCCCGCCTCGTGCACGGCGACCTTGGCCAAGCGCTCGCGGGCCGTCGCCGTGCTCACGCCGCGGCGCGTCCTGAATGTTGAAATGACGCAGCTTTTGCCGTCCAGCGTGCCGAGGCCGAGGACACCCCAGTCCTGGACCGCGTCTTTTGTCGTCGAGATGTCCGCCGTCGTCAGGCCCATGATCTTCGCGCCGTCGGCCGGCAATCGCGCGGCAAGCCAGTCGAGCAGGCGCTCGGCGCGCCAGCGACGCCGCGGCGGATACCAGGCAGCAGCGGGCATGGCCACGACCGGCAGCACGCGGACCTCGAGCGGGTAAAAAGCGCGCAGCGCGGTGATGACTCCGGCGATCGCAGCGGCATCGGGCGCGGGCTGCAGGGGCTGGAGGTAGACAAGCTTGTCGGCGGCGTAAGTCGGGACCACGGCGAGCGCCTGGAACAGCGCGAAAAGCAGACAGCGGGCAATGCGGCGACGAAGCATGGACTGGCCTTGAAGTTGGTTGGGGCGGAGCAGCCCGGGCGTTGGACGCGCGACGGGCGGCATCGATCCACGCGGCGTTCCCGCGCGCGCCGGACGCGGTCACGGCGCGAACTGCACCTCGAACTGCGCCGGAAACCCCGGCGGCAGCAGCGTCACCACCGACCCTTGGGCGCTCACCGCCTGCCCGTTGAGCGTCACCGCGCCGATCTGCGCGCCCGCGGGCGCGTGCACAATCAAGCGCCGCGCGCCCGGACCCGTCGGCCGCCACGTTCCGGTCAGCCGCCCGGCGCGCGCGTCCAGGTCCAGCAGCGCCGTGCGCAACGCCAGCTGCGGGAGGTGCGGCGCCAGCTCGAGGCCGTCCGCCAGCGTCTCCACGCCTGCCATCTTGATCATCGCCCACAGTGGCATCGCGTGCTGGTTGTTGTTTTGCACCGGGAAATCGGTCATCGGCGTCACCGGGCTGTACCAGCTTTCGCCGGCCAGCAGCGGCGCGGCACCGGCGAAATCGCTCGGCTGTGCCGGCGGGTTTAGACCCTGCAGGCCGTCCGGACCGCTCCAGATCCCCGACCAGACGTCCGGAAACGCCACCGCGTGCATCGCCAAGGTATTGCGGGCGAAGTGCGCGAGCGCGAGGTCGTCCCGGCCGGAACGCGCGTAGCCCCAGGTCAGCAGCGCGGCGATTGCCGGCCAGACTTGACCTTTCTCCCGCAGCATCGCGCCGGCGGGCGACGGCTCATCCAGGTGGGTCCGCGCGCGTTCCACAAGCGTCGCGCGGTCCTGCGGCCGCTGGAAACAGTCGCCGATCAGCGCCCAGACGATTGTCTCCAGATCCGCGTCGGTCTGCCGCAGCAGCACGCCGTCGCCAAAATACGCGCGGCCAAACTGCTCGCCCGTCCACGTTGCCTTGACCGCCTCGCACAGCGGCGCCACTTTGGACCGCAGCTCCGCCGCCAGCGCCGGCTCGTGCCCGTCGAGCAACGCGGCGGCCAGCGGCAGCACGTAGAGCGCTTCCTGGGAATTCGGCACGCTTTCGCCGTCTTTCACCGCCAGCAGGCGATCCGGTGCCTCCTGCAAAATGCCGTCGTCCCAGTCGCCGGTTCCCACGCGCACGAGGCCATGCGGGCCCACGCCCACGACGTCGAGCAGGTGCCGCGCCGCGTCATGCACGTGGTCCCAGCCGGTCGCATCCGGCAGCGCTTGCTTGGGCCAATACGGCGTCTTTTCGTCCAGCAGCGCCGTGTCGCCCGTCGCGCCGACGTAGTTGGCCATCGCCCACAGGAACGCCAGGTCCAGGTCTGACGGCGCCGAATGGAAGCCCATGGCGTTGTCCAGCTGGCCATGACCTTGAAAAGCATAGGAAAATCGCTTGTCCGCGGCGAACTGCAGCTGCATGAACAGCTTGAGTTCGCTGCGCGCCAACGGCGGATCCGTAAACGCCAGCGGCAGCGCGAACAGGCCAATATCGCGCGCGGCGCCATCCGCGCCATGCAGGTACAGGTACGCGCTGCCCTGCGGCACGAACGCCACGTCCTGGTACGCCCGCCAGCCCTTCGAGACCTCCAACTGCGCGGCGTGCCAAGCCAATTCCCGCGTGAGATGCGGCGCGCCCGGCGTCGCGAACGCCGGCAGGCTCGGCTGCAGCGCCAGCGCCGTGTCCTCTGGCCGCAGCGACTGCCAGCGGTCGTCCAGCGTCACGGGCGCGCCCTGCGCCGTGTAACCGTAGGCGTAGCGCAGCGTCGTTGAGGCGCCGGCTGCCAGCTGCAGGTCACTGCGCATCATCAGCATTCGCGTCTGGCCGGCGCCGTTGTGCCACGGCTCACGCGGCCCATCGCGCAGATCCGCGTCCGCCGCGTGCGCCACGAGCTGGGCCGGCGCCGCGGGCGTCGTCGCGCCGAAGAACGCCGATTGGTCCCAGGCCAAGGCCGCCGCCGTGCCCGTCAGCTGCGCCAGGAACGGGTCACCGGGATACCAATCCACGTTGTCCGGCGCGTCCGCATCGGGCCGCACCACGCCGGCGGCGGGCTGTCGCCGCAGCACAAGCGCCTGCTGCGGCGCGTCCCAGGCGATGGCCTCGTCAAAGTTCTGGTTCAGCGCGTCACGCGCGGTCGCGGCGTCGCCGGGCAAGTTGCCAAATGGGATGCCGGAGACAAGCCAGTTGATGGCGACGTTGCGCCGGGCGACGTCCCAGTATTCGTACAAGCTGAAGCTGCGGGCGTCGCCGTTCGTGTTGCTGACGGTGACTTCGTCGAGGACGACAGCGTCGCGGCCGGGCGGGGCGAAGATGCGGTGGGCGACCCGCATGCCGTTGTGCTCGGTCGCGCTCTCGCTCCAGCCGACGTGCTGTTCGCGCAGCGTCGCCGCGGGCGTCGGCCGCCACTTGTAGGCAGTGCACCAAGGCGCCTCGCCGTCGTCGACAAAGGAGAAGCCGCCGCCGAAGTTGTGCTGCGCCTCGTCGATTTTGTTCAAGTAGGTGACGCCGCGGTCCTGCGTGAGGACTTCAAAGGTGCCGTCGTTGGCGAACAGCACGTTCAGGCGGTCGTTGCCCAGCGCGAACCAGTGGTCGCGGCGCTCGCGGCCCTCCGTGTTGAACCAGCTCGCGGCGGCCAGCGTGGATTGGTCGGCGCGATAGCGGTAGGCGGGCAGGCCTTGGTCGTCGATAAACCATTCGCCAAAGCTGCCGGAGCCGGTCGTGCAGTCCGGCTGGACGCCGGGCGTGTCCAGGACGGCCTCGGCACAGTGCTCCGGCTGTGGAATCCACGGCGCGTCGACGGCGACTGGCAGCTTCTGGCTGCAGGCGGCGCTGCCCATTGCGAGCGCCAGCCAGCCGCAGCAAAATCGCAAGACGTTCGCCGGCCGCATGGCGCTCCTTGGCGGCGCGCAATCGTCCAAAACCGCGCCGGGATCCAAGTTTGACCCGTCCAGCGCGCCCGTCAAGGCCACTTTGTTTGGATCTTCAGGTGTTCGGTCAGGGTTCAGTCGGCAAAGGCTTGGAGAAATTCTTGGCAAACCGCGCCGCCAGCTCGTCGCGCGCCTGCTTCTGGCCATCTGCCGCCAACGCGTTCGCGAGCTCCTGCCACGCCGGCTCGAAGTCGTCGACAAGCTCCACGACGGCGCGCAAGTGGGCGATCGCCGTCTTCAGGTCGCCATGCGCCCGCGCCAGCGACGCCAGCGCTTGATGCGCGAGCAGCGTCTCCGGCCAGCGTTCAAGCGCCGCTTCGCACAGCTTCTTGCCGCGCGTCGCCCCGCCGCGGGTGTTCAGCACGGCAACGCACTGCAGCGCCAGCCCGCCCGCCGGCCGCGGAAACTCGCGCAACAAGCCGTCTGCCGCGTCGGCCCGCTTCGCCGCGACCTCGTCCCGCACGTGCGCGTAGTCGCGGCCGTAACGCGGCTCATCGGCATCGGCAACCGCGCCCGGCTGCAGGCCAATCACCCGCCGTTGCCGCAGCACGCGCGCCCGCAGCGCCAAGCCCTCCGGCGCGAACCCGAGCTGCGCGGCGATCGTCTCCGCCGCCGTCAGCCGCCCCGCCTCCAGCAGCACGGTCGCCAGCGCCTGCAGCAGCTTCGCGTCCGTCTCGCCCGTCGCCGTCGCCGCCTGGAAGCTCGCCTGCAGCTGCGTCTGTGCAGCGTCAATCTGCCCGGAACGCAACAGCTTTTGCGCATCGACAACGGCGTTGAAGCGCTCCGCCGCCGAGGTGCCCGGGCGGCTCGGCGCCACCTCCGGCGTGACCACGACGTCCTGGAACGCCCGCGGATGCGCCGCGATGACCGCCGCCCGCGCCGCCTGCCAGCCCTTGTCCGCCGCCAAATCGCCCTGGCCCTGCCGCGCCAGGCCAAGCTGGATGACCTCGACCGACGGCGGCGAAAAGTTGGCGATGTGGGCATCGTACAGCGGCGACATCACGAAATCGCCGTTGCCATCGTGCAGCGCGCCGAGCGCGTGCGCCCATTCATGCAGCAGCAGCAGCGTCTCCTCGTGCAGGCGGATGTCCTTCCAGACCTTGTCGCGCTCCTGCTCGGTGATGTACTGCAGCCGCTTGTCGAGCGCATCGCGCTGGCCCACGTTCGTCGTCCCGCGCAGGACCATGTGCCGGCCCGGCGTCCGCGCCATGCCCATGTGGTGCCAGTCGTGGCTGAACGACCGCGCGCCAACAAAGCCGACGTCGTAGTCCACGCCCTCGGCGCGGTCGAGCTTTTCAAGCGCCGCCAGGCTCGCGTCCAGCGTCGCATCGTCGGGCGTGTCGTGCTCCCACGGCAGCACGGCGTCGACGACGAGCTCGGCGCCAAACTGCGCCTGCAAAATCGCGTTGGCGCGCCCGACCTGCGCGCGAATCCGCTGTTCCCAATGGAAATTCTGCTTGCGGTAGTCGTTGTCAGCGAAAGCCCGGAGGTGCAGCCGGCGCTGCAAGGCCGGACGCGGCGCGTCCTGGTTGACCTCCAGCTGCCGCGGCGCCAGCGTCTCCTTGACGTAGTCGCGCTGGATGTCCGCCGCCGTCCGCGCGCACGCGGCGAGCGCGAGGGCCAGCAGCAGCAAGATGGCAATGGGCAGGGTGGACGCCCGCTGCCGCAAGCCGCCGAGGATGGGGGGCCGATCTGCCGTGTATCGCGCCATCGTGCGCCTCCTGAGGCGGCAGTGTCAGCGATTCGCGCGCCGGTTACAAACGCGCCCGCAGCGCCAGCGTCAGCCCCGCCGGCGTCGTCTGCTGATCCGCGGACAGCGGCGCGAGCCACCAGCCGGTCAGCACCGCCTGGAACGGCTGCAGCGTCACGGTCGCGGCGATGGTTGGCATGACGAAAGCTTCGATGTGCACCGCAGTCGCCTGATCGGGCGAATTCGGCCCGCAACCCGTCGTCGGATACGGGTAGGTCGCCTGCGTCGCGCACGCCTGATCCGCGGAGAACAGCCCCGCCGCCGTCGTCATGGTCCCGGTCGCCCCGCCGAGCTGCAGGGAAACCGCGCGGCCGAGCTTGAACTCGACCGCCAGGCTGGCTTGGAACGCGGCAAAGAAGTCGGCGCCGCTCGTGCGCCAGTGGTCCGCATCGACGACGCTCCATGTGGCCGGCGCGACAGCTGTGCCACCCGCCGGCCCGCGGGAAATGTCGCGCAGCCAGAACGCCTGCCCCAGACTCAGCTGCACGCCGCCGACAAGCGCGATGGCCGGACCCAGCTCCGGCGCCAGCCGCAGCGTCACGCCCGCCAGCCACGGCACGCCGGCAAAATGCGCCGGCTGCATGTCCGCTGCGCCCGGGTGGTTGCTGAGCCCGAGCTCCGCGAAGCTGCTCAACTCCGTCATCGCCCCAAAGCGGTGGGCGATCCGCACCTGCAGCGTGTCCTCCGACGGCGACTGCCCGGTGCCGCCGTCTACGCGGCTCGCGCCCGTGCGCGCGAAGGTCCGGCCATAGCCCACTTCCAGCTGGAGTTGGCCGCGGGGCGCGAGTTCACCGACCGCCCGCGGCGCCATGTCCGGCGTCCAGGCGTTTTGCCGGACCAGAAACGGCGCGTCAGCAGCCGATGCCACGCTGCAGGTCAAGCTGAGGATCGCCGCGACGGCCAACCAGGCGGCGGGAGCGCGGCGCCGCGGTGTGGCGGGTGAAGATAGCGCGCGCATGGCGCCTCCGTGGGCTGTGGACAAACCAGTCGCCGGTTGGCTGGCACCCAGCGTGCGGCGGGCGGGGCGGGAGGTCAAGTCGGCGGCGGGCGCGCGACAGGTTGGCCACGAACCGCCTTTGCCTGTTTGGCCATTTCCGGCTACCCGTCAGGCGGTGGGCGCCGTCTCCGAACGTCGCGGCGGGCTGGCGGACGGCGGCGCCACAATGCCCAGCGGCGGGCCGTGCGTGACGCGAGGCGCGATGAGCTTGTGCGGCTGCTGTGCGAGGCTGGCGGCTGGTTTGTCGCGTATCGCAGGGGCGCGGCGCTTGCCCGGCGGTTTGGCGTGTCACGCGCGACGATCTGCCGGGACTTGTTTGCGGTCATGCGGGCGGAGTAGCGGGCGCTGGTTTGGCGGAGCGTCCGGCGCGCGCGAGGGCCAACCCGCCCGGCGGCTTGCTTTGGAATGGCAAACGGACTGAATCATGTCGGATCATTCGGCGACAATTCACTTATGTTTCAGTGCGTTGAAACGCTTTGAGATAGCGGGCCTTTGACGGGAATCGAGGCGACCGACAAAACTTGTGCGCAGGGGGCATTACAGGCCACAAGGGGCGTCCGAAAGAC
>CAIPXZ010000449.1 GCA_903869075.1 uncultured Myxococcales bacterium
AGCCTGCGCTGGAGCCTGCGCACCCACGGCGTGTCGCAGCTGGCGCGGTACGTGCCGGGCGGCATCTTCCAGTTCGCCGGACGGCAGGCGCTGGGCGTGGCGGCGGGGCTGGCGGGCGGACCGCTGGCGCGGACGGTCGGCTGGGAGGTGGCGCTACTGGCGTCCGCCGGGGCGCTGCTGGGGACGTTCGCGCTGCCGCTGGTGCTGCCGCAGGTGCCGGTGTGGGCGCCGCTGCCGGTCGTGCTGCTGGGGCTGTGGCTCGTGCGGCTGGCGCTGGGTCCGCTGCGGGCGCAGGCGTTCGCCGCCTACCTTGTGCTGCTGACGCTGAGCGGCGCGGTCTTTGTCGGCGTGCTGGCGCTGCTGCAAGCGGCGCCGCTCGCGTGGCTGCAGGCGCCGCCGATCGCCGGCGCGTTCGTGCTCGGCTGGCTGGCGGGCTTTGTCACGCCCGGGGCGCCGGCGGGCGGCGGGATTCGCGAGGCGGCGCTGCTGTTCCTGCTCGGCAGCCAGCTCAACCGCGCCGAGCTGCTGCTGGCGATCGTCGCCGGGCGGCTCGTCGGCGTGCTGGGGGACGTGCTGTTCTTCGCCGTCGCCGGGCTGGCGCCGCGTCCGGAGCTGCGCCGTGATACTTGACGTTCGTTGGCGCAACCGTCTGATTGCGCTCGGCTGTTTTGCCATCGTGCTCGGCGTCCACGCCGCGCTGCCGTTCCTCGCCATGCCGACGCTGGGCCAGGCGCTGTGGACAACTGGCTTCTCAGCGTCATTCGTCCGCGGCGGCTTGCTGAACCTGTACGCCCACGATTTCGGCATCCCGACGCCGGCGCCGATCGTTTTTGGCCTGCCGGGCGCCTATCCCGCCGGGCTGGCGATTGGCGCGGGCATGCACCCGGGCGACGCGTACGCGCTGGTCCTCTGCCTGTGGCTGGCGGTGGCGTTCTGGGGCGCGGCGCGCGTCGCCAAGCTGTGGCTGCCGGCGCCGCTGGCGTCGTTGGCGGCGGCGACCTGGCTGACGCTGCCGCTTGTCTGGAATCACGCGCATTATTCCATGCTTTCAATGGGTTTTGCGCTGTTGCCAACCTATCACCTCGCGTTGTTGACGCTGTTGCGACGACCGCCGGTGACGCGGCGGCAGACGGTCGGGCTGGCTGTGGGCTATGCGCTGGCGGCGAGCGTTGCGGTGTTCATGGACGGCTACACGTTCGTGTTTTTCGCCGTCGGTGCGAGTGCGCTGCTGGCGGCCGGGCTGTGGACGCAGCCGGACCAGCGCCGCGCGCTGCTGCGCTTTGGCCTGCCGCTGCACGCGCTGAGCCTGGCGCTGGCGGTCGGGCTGTACCGCGCCTACGTCGGTCACACGACGTTTTACCAGGAGCCGATGGAGGCGTTTCGCGGCTGGGGCGTCGACCTGCGCTTCCTGGTGCTGCCGAGCCGCGGCACGCACTGGCTGGCGGACGCGGTCGGTCTGAGCGAACCGCGCTCAACGCTTGAACAATTCGGCGACGCGAGCGTCTGGCAGACGAGCTTCCTGCTGCCGCTGCTGCTGGCCGGCGGCTGGGCGGCGTGGCGGACGCGGGCGCGGTTCACGCTGGCGGTCGTCGCGGTGGCGCTGTTCGCCGGCTGGATGGCGCTGGGACCGTCGGTGAAGTACCACCACCTGCGGCCGCTGGCGCTGCAGGCGGCGCCCAACCCGCTGATGCCAGCGGAGCTGGCGGGGCCGCGCACGGGCACGTCGTTGCTGTCCAAGCACCTGCCTGGATTCAAGAATATGCGCGCGAGCTACCGCTGGCTCGGCCTGACGGCGCTGGCGCTGTGGCTGCTTGTCATCGTCTGGCTGGCGCAGCCCGGGGCGCGGCGGCGCTGGCTCGTGCTGCTGGGCATCCTGCTGCTGAACCTGCCAAATCCGCTGGCGAAATGGCGCGCGGCCCTGGATTACCGCACCAACCTCCGGCAGCTGGACGGCGACGTGCTGGCTGATTTGCGGCAGACGCTCGTGCCGCGAGAACGCGTTGCATTTCTGCCCTTTGGCAACGATTTCCTGATCAATTACCTCGCGCCGCAGCTGGACATCCGCGCCTACAACATCGGCGGTGACAAGAACCTGGCGCAGGCACGGCTGGCGTGGCCGGCGACGCTGCAGGCGTTCCCGATGCTGCAGGTCGATGCCGATTTTGTGCCGCGCGTCCACGCGCTGCTGCAGCACGACGCCGACGCGGTTGTGCTGCCGTATTTTGACCTGCTGTGGGCGGCGCACCACTGGCCGTGCGGGGAACAGCATCTGGCCAAGTGCCCGCCGCAGATCGCCGCCGATCTGGCGCCGACGGTGCGGGCGCTGGCGGCGCTGCCCGACCTGAAAGTGACGCTGCGGCCGCGTTATGCGCTGGTCCGGAAGTTGCGGTAGCGTCTTGCGTTCCGGACCGTCCAGACACTAGGCTACAGCGGTGGCGCCACGCCCCGCAGCGACCCGAGATGTCCGACGCTTCCCGCCGATGCCCGCTGTGCGGTCACACGACCGAAGAGAGCCGATGTCCGGTCGACGGCATGGCCACGCTCGTCGCGCGGCCGGTCAAGGCAGACTTGGCGGCCCTGACGCCGGGCACGCTAATCGGCGGCAAGTACAAGATTTTGAAGCAGATCGGTCGCGGTGGCTTTGGCGCCGTGTTCCGATGCCAGCACATCGGCACCGGCCAGGACGTCGCCGTCAAGGTGCTGGCGCTGCCGGGCGGCGAGAACGACGTCGTGTTCCAGCGCTTTTTTCTCGAGGCGCGCTCAACCGCCGGGCTGGGCCACCCGAACACGCTGCGCGTCTTCGATTTTGGCCAGGACCAGACCGGCGCCTGCTTTTTGGTCATGGAGCTGCTGGACGGCCGCACGCTCGCCGATGAGCTGCGCGACCGGCTGGCGCGCAATGAAGTCTTTACCGAGATGGAGGCGCTGGCGATTGGCGACGCAGTGCTGCGCAGCCTCGCGGAAGCACACGAGAAAGGCCTGATCCACCGCGACATCAAGCCGCACACTATCTTCCTGCACGAGGTGCACGGCGACGATCCGACGGTGAAGGTGCTGGACTTCGGCATCGCCCACTCGGCCGAGCTGGCGGCGCAGAGCGCGCTGACGCAAGATGGCCAGGTGCTGGGCACGCCGTCGTACATGAGCCCGGAGCAGGCGCAGGGGCTGCCGGTGGACCGCCGCAGTGACCTGTACAGCGTGGGCGTGGTGCTCTACGAGCTCGTGACGGGCACGACGCCGTTTGCCGGCAATACGCCCGTGTCGACGCTGTACAAGCACGTGCATGAAGCGCCGCCGCCGCTGCGCGATCGCGCGCGGGTGGTGCTGTCGGACCCGTTCATGGCGGCGATTGAGCGCGCCATGAACAAACAGCCGGAGCTGCGCTTCGCCGACGCGGCGTCGATGCGCGCGGCGCTGATGGGCAAGCGCGGGCACGTGTCCGGTTCGCAGATGGTGGTGCGGGTCAGCTCGACGCGGATTCCGCAGGTGACTGTCGACGAGCGGACGGTGGCCGCGGCGCTGCCGCAGATCACGGTGAACGGCGAGACAGTGGATGCGCGGTCGCTCCAGCCCAAGCCGACGCGCGGCGTGTCGGGCCGCCGGCGGCAGCTGTCGCAGGCGGAGCTGCTGGACCGGCATCGCCGCAACCGTTCGCTCACGCTCGCGGCGATCATCGTGCTGCTTGTGGCGCTCGTCGCCGCGGCGTACCTGTACATGCATGGCAAACAGGTGCAAGCGGAGGCGGCGGCGCACGAAGCCGAGGAAGCGCCCGCGGCGGGGCCGACAACCGTGGCACCGGCAGTCGTGCCGGCGGCGCCACCGCCCGCTGCACCGGCCGGCGAAATTCTCGCGGCGCCTGAGCCGACAATCCCGCCGCCGCCGACGTTTGGCGGCCGGCCAGCCAAGACCAAGACCAAGAGGAAGGGATGCGACCCGTTCGATCCGTACTGCCGCTGATGGTCCTTGGCGCCTGCGCCGCGCCGCCGCTGGCGCCGATCGTCGCGCCGGTGCCGGTGCCGCCGCCGGTCGCCGTCGCCGTGGCGCTGCCGTGTGCGGACGAACCGCAGGCGGAGAAGGCGTTTTACGAAGCGCAGCGGCTGTTTGCGAAGAAGCGCTATTGGGAAGCGGCGCCGGCGTTCGTCATCAGCTACAATTTTTGCAACCACCCGCAGGTGCTCTGCGCCGCCGGGCAGGCGTACCGGCGGGCGCAAAAGTGCGGCAAGGCCTCGGAGCTACTCGGTAAATGCTTGGCGGGCGACGTGCCGGCCGCGGCGCGGGCGCAGGCGCAGAAGCTACTCGCGGGCGCCCAGGCGTGCGAGCGCGAGCCGCCAGCGGTGGCCACGCGCGGAGAGGACGACGCCGCGGCGCCGACGGACGACGCGGTGTTCGCGACGCAGGCCTGGTCGGGGGCGTCTGGTGCGCCGTAAGCGGCTGAGACCGCTGCTGATTGCGCTGCTGCTGGCGGCGACGCAGGCGCACGCGGCGGTGCCGCTGCCGGAGGCGGCGACCGAGCTGCAGCAGGCAAGTGCCCAGATTCAGGGCTTTTTGGCGCAAGGTCAGGCGCCGCATGCGGCGGCGCTGGCGCGCGAGGCGCTGGCGTACGCGCAGGCGCAGTTTGGACCGCGGTCGCTGCAGGCGGGCCAGGCGTGGAGCGATCACGCGGAAGTGCAGCGGCTGATTGGCCACCTGGCGGAAGCGACCGAAGGCTTTGTCAAGTCTGAGGAATTGCTGGCGAAACAGCCGGCAAATGACCCGGTGCTGGCGACGGCGCATTACCGCCACGCTGAGCTGTTGCGGATGCAGGGCAAGCCGGCGGAGGCGCTGGCGCTTTACCGGCAGGTGGAGGCGGTGTACCTGGCGCTGTACGGCGCGCAGAACTCGGCGGTGGCGACGTGCTGGAACGCCGAGGCGGAGATGCTGCGGCAGCTGGGTCGGCCAAGCGAGGCGCTGCCGCTGCACGACAAGGCGGTGGCGGCGTTTGTCGCCGTCACGGGCGCGCGGCATCCGTATGTGGCGACGGCGCTGCAGGCGCGGGCGACGACGCGCCAGGCGCTGGGCGACTATCGCGGCGCCGAGGCCGACTTCCAGGATGCCTACGAGATGGACGTGGCGGCGCTGGGCAAGGCGCACCAGTGGACGGCGACTTTGGCCAACAATTTGGCAGAGATCGAGCGGCTGCTGGGGCGGCCGCAGGCGGCGGAGAAGCTGTTTGCCGAGGCCCTGGCGGCGTATCAGAAAAATGTCGGGCCGAGCCATCCGTTCATCGCCACGGCGCTGCTGAACCTGGCAAACGTGACGGCGGAGCAGGGCCGCGACGTCGAGGCGCAGAAGCTGCTGGCGCGCGCCCACGAGATGATGGCGGCGACGCTGGGCGTCAACCACCCGGACGTGGCGACGGTGCTGTACCAGGAGGCGGCGCTGGCGCGGGCGCGCGGCAACTGGCAGGCGGCGGGCGCGGCGCTGGCCAAGGCGCTGGCGGTGCGGGAGGCGAGCCAGGGGCCGACGCACCCGGACCTTGCATTCGTGCTGGACGCGCAGGCGGGGCTGGCGCTGGACACCGGCGCGCTCGACCAAGTGGAGGCGCTGTGCGCGCGGTCGCTGCTGCTGCGTGAGGCGGCGCTGGGACACGGGCACCCCGACACGACGACGACGCTGCTGCTGCACGCCCAGTATTTCGCCAAGCTGGGCGATTACGACCACGCCGAGCCGCTGTTGCGGGACGCGCTGGCGCGGGCGCGCGCGGGGCTGGGCGTGGCGCACCCGCGGACGGGCGATATCCTCAATGCGCTCGGCGGCTTGCAGTACGCGCGCGGCGACGTGGCGGCGGCGCGGCAGAGCTGGCTGGCGGCGCTGGCCAGC
>CAIPXZ010000450.1 GCA_903869075.1 uncultured Myxococcales bacterium
CCGACGGTGAAGCCCGTGACGTCCGCGCCGAGCTTGTCGACATAGCCACAGAATTCATGGCCTTGCACGAACGGCGGCTTGAGCATGGACTTCAGCGACGCGTCGCCTTTGGCAATGTGCACGTCCGTGCCGCAGATGCCGCAGGCGGCGACGGCGATGCGGATTTCATGGGCGTTGGGCTCGGGCACTGGCACGTCGGTGCGGTATTCCCAGCGGCCGAATTCCGGGACGACGATGGCGTTCATGGTGGCGGGCGGTTGCTGGCCGGGGACGATGGGCGAGGGCGAACGGGTCATGGCGGCTCCTGCGGCTTGCGCGCGGCGGCAGTGAAGCACGAACCGCGCGCGTCGTGAAGGGCCGCGGCGGTTGACGCGACGGCGCGGCGGCGGTAGAAAGCAGGCCGGAGGCGCGATGCAGGTGACCGAGCGACAGGTGACGACCCCGGACGGCTGGCAGCTGCGGGCGTTGGACGTGCAGCCCGACGGCGCGGCGCGGGCGCTGGTCGTGGCGGGCCACGCGATGATGGTTGATGGCCGCACGCTGTGGCGCCCCGGGCGGCCGTGCCTTGTGGCGACGCTCGTGGCGGCCGGGCTGCGCGTTCTCGTGCCGGACCTGCGCGGCCACGGTGTCAGCGGCCCGCGCGCGGAGCAGGGCGGCAACTGGACGTACGATCAGCTCGTTGCCGACACAGCTGTGTGGCGGGACCTCGCCGACGATCTGGCCGACGGCCTGCCGATCCTCTGGCTGAGCCATAGCTTGTTCGGCCACACCTCGCTGGCGTGGTTCGGCCAGCATCCGGATCGGCAGCCGCGGGCGTTCGCGGCGCTGGCGGTCAACGCGTGGAACAAGCAGTTTGAACCCAACCCAGCGGTGTGGCTGCTGAAATCGGCGATGCTGCGGAGCGCGCTGCGGGTGGCGGAGCGCACCGGACGGCTGCCAGCGCGGCAGATGCGGATGGGCAACAACGACGAAGGTCTGGACTATTGGCGCGACCTGACGCGGATGGCGGCGACGCGCTGGCAATCGCGCACCGGCGTGGACTATCTGGGCAACCTGTCGCGCGTAACTGTGCCTGTCCTGTGCGTTTTCAGCGACGGCGATCGGCTGTTTACGCGACCCGGCGACGGCATCGCGTTTACCGCCGGGCTGGCGCAGCGCGAGCTGCTCGTGTTGGGTAAATCCTGTCCGATCAAGAGTTTGCATGGCCTTGTGCCAGGTCACATGGGCCTTGTGACCGAAGCGCGGGCCGAGCCGCTGTGGCAGCACCTCGCCGGCTGGCTGTGCAGCCACGCCGTTTGAGCGTTTGTGATCCTCCGCGACCGCGCCGGCAACTCATGAATCGACAGGCGCGACTGTCGTCAGGTACGATACGGCCATGAGTTGTCGCCCGCACAGCACCCGAACCAGTAGCCAACCGCTGGCATTCCATGGTCAAAACTGGTGCGCGCGGCTGCTCGGGGCAGCCCTCCTGAGCGGCGCGCTTGCGGCCTGCGACACCGACACGCTGACGCAGCTGGACCTCGACGGTGTTGTGCAGCACGACGTCGCCGACACGGCGGACGATCTGAACACCGACCTTGGCCCCGACAGCGGCCCGGACGTGCCGCCCGCGGTGCAGTGCAACGTTCCGGTGGACTGCGCCTACGGTGGCCCATGCATCGACATGGCCTGCATCCTCGGCCAGTGCGTCGCGACCGCCCATGCAATCGGCACCGCGTGCTCGGACAGCGACGCCTGCACAACGGGCGACGCGTGCACGGCGCAGGGCTTGTGCAAGGGCACCGCCGCCAAGTGCTCGGACGGCAACGCCTGCACCGACGACTACTGCGACCAGATCAGCGGCTGCAAAGTGACCTTCAACACAAGCACCTGCAAAGCCGGCGACGCGTGCGCGACCTGGCAGTGCGCGTCCGGCGTCTGCAAAATCGCCACGCAGACGACCTGCGACGACGGCAACCCGTGCACGGCCGACGTCTGCGGCGTCAGCGGCTGCACGTACGCCGCGCTGCAGCTCACCGCCTGCGACGACGGCGACGCGTGCACGGTCAATGGCATCTGCAAGTTCGGCCTCTGCAAGTCGACGCCGCTCAGCTGCGACGACGGCGACACCTGCACGGTCGACAGCTGCGACAGCAAGCTCGGCTGCGTCCACGCCCTGACCACCGGCGCCTGCAGCGACGGTGACAACTGCACCAAGGCCGACAGCTGCGTGGCTGGCGTCTGCGTTGGCACGCCCAAGGACTGCGACGACGGCGACCCATGCACCGCCGACAGCTGCGCGCCCGCCACCGCCGTCTGCTTGCACAGCGCCATCGCGGCCGGCACGAGCTGCGACCCCGGCACGCCGTGCGTCGAGGCCGCCAGCTGCGGCGCGCAGGGCTGCGTCGGCACGAAGAAAGTCTGCGATGACGGCAACCCGTGCACCGTCGATGGCTGCAGCGCACCCGGCGGCTGCTACGCCCAGCCGGTCAGCGACGGCACCGCCTGCGGCACCGGCCAGAGCTGCACCGGCGGCACCTGCCAGTAGCGTTACGCCCGCACATCCGCCCAGGACTGCGCCAGCACCGTCGCCGCCGCGTGCAAGAGCGACAGCGGCGGCACGCCCGGCGCCCCCGGCAGCGCGCTGGCATCGGCGACAATCAGCCGCTCCAGCCCCACGACCTGGCCGCGCGCGTCCGTGCGCACGCCGCCGAACAGCTGGGTCGCCACGAGCTGCAGCGCCCCCGGCTGGATGGCGCGCGTCGTCAGCTCGTGCACGTGCTTGAGCGCGCTGACCTCCACCGGCCAGCCAGCCACCTGCGGCCACACCGCCAGCGCGCCGGCGCGCAGCATCCCTTCCGCCGCCAGCGCCAGGCCCGACGCCAGCGCGCCGCGATCCGCCGCGTTCAACGCAAACGCAACCTGCGGCCGCCGCGTCAGCTTGCCCAGCGTCACCCGGCCAGTCGCCGTCGGCCGCAGCCGCACCTGCCAGGTCACAACCTGGTCCAGCTGTTGCAGCCGCTCGTCCAGCTCCGCGCCATAGCCCGGCACCGCCAATCGCCGCCACACTTCCGGCAGCCGCACCGTCTCGACGTCCAGACCCGGCGCGCCCTGCACGTCCACGCCCTGCGTCGCGCCGGTCGGTCCCAGCGGCTTGTTCCACAGCGCGCCCAGCACCGCCGTCGGGTGGCAAGTCCAGCCCGTACCCACGTCCCGCACGCCGTTGCGCAGCAGCAGCCCGGGCGTCTGCACGGCGCCGGCGGTCAGGATGACGGCGACGTGCGCCCGCGCGGTAAAGCGGTAGCCGTTGTCAAACTTGCCGCGCACCCCGACGGCGCGCTTGCCGGCAAATTCGATGGTGTCGATGGCGCAGCGGCTGTGGATGCGCGCGCCTTTTTGCATGGCCAGCGGCAATAACGTGACGTTGGCGCTGGCTTTGCCGGATTTGGGGCAGCCCTGGAAGCAGCGGCCGTTGCCGACGCACCCGGGCGCGCCGCGCCACGTCGGCATCGCCTGGCCCGGCAGCGCCCGAACCAGCGCCTCGGCATCGTCCCCGAGCAGCGAGCGCGGTGTCTTTTGCACCGCCAGCTCCTGGTCCATCCGCGTCCGCGCCGCTTCCAACTCCGCCCACGGCAGCCGGGCGCGCCACACCGCGTCGCGCTCCGCCCAAGCGTGCCAGGTCGCCTCGGGCAGCGCCGCGTGCACGCTGCCGGACACAAAGCTCGAGCCGCCCACCGCGCGGCCTTGCAGCAGCAGCAGCGGATCCGGACCGCGCGCCATCGTCGTGCCGCCATCGCGGTAGAGGTCCTGCAGCGCGGCGCG
>CAIPXZ010000451.1 GCA_903869075.1 uncultured Myxococcales bacterium
CGGACTCGGCGAGCCAGCGCAACGTGGAACTCGGTGTACTGACGACGGACATAGCGATGATTCAGAACCTGAGCCGGCAGTGGCGCGGGCTGGTCCAGAGTGGGGCGATGCTGCGCATGCCGGTGGATGTGTAGGGCAGCGCGCGAGAATTCCTTTGACTAGCCGACCGACACGTGCTCAACGCTTGGTCGGCCAGCCGTGGCTCACGCGGGACCGCTTCTGTCCGGTGTCAACGTCCTGCTTGTCGATCGGTGGCGGCCGCGGATACAGTCCGGCCCGTACTCCCAGTTGTCCAGTTCCACCAGGGGTCCCAATGTCCCGCCAAGCATTCATCGGCAACACCGACAAGTCCTGGTTCGACTTCCTCCGCGCCCAGTCCTCGCTGCCGGAGGTCAACTTCTGGCAGCCTGGCGGCCTGCGCAGCTTCAAGGCGGTCCAGCCCGGCTCGCCGTTCTTCCTGCGTCTGAAAGCGCCGTACCGCGCCATCGCCGGCATGGGCTTCTTCTCGCGCTACGTCCAGGTGCCAGTCGCCATCGCTTGGGACACGTTCGGCGTCGCCAACGGTGCAGCCTCTCTCGCGGCGATGCGTCAGGCCATCGGCCAGTATCGCAAGGGCAAGGACATCGCGGGGTCGGACGAAATTGGCTGCATCCTGCTGTTTCACCCGGTCTTTTTTCCGGAGTCGCAGTGGGTTGAGCAGCCCGAGAGCTGGAAGGACAACATCGTCTCTGGCGCTGGGATCGACATCGACAGCGGCGAAGGCGCGCGCATCTACGAGGCCTGCAAACAGCGGATGCTGTGGCTGCATGAGAACACGGACGTGCCGACGGACGCGGCGTTTGTGCAATCGGCCAAGTATGGCGTGCCGTACGAGGTCAAGCCGCGGCTGGGGCAGGGCGCGTTCCGGCTGGCAGTGACCGAGGCGTACGGGCGCGCGTGCGCGGTGAGCGGCGAGCACTCGCTGCCGGTGCTGGACGCGGCGCACATCCAGCCCTATGGCGGCGACGGCGACCATCGCGTGCCGAACGGGCTCCTGCTTCGGACGGACATTCACCGGCTGTTTGACAAGGGCTACGTGACCGTGACGCCGGAGCTCGAGTTCGTGGTCAGCAAGCGGTTGCAGGAAGAATTTTCCAACGGCAAGATCTACTACGCGCTGCAGGACCGGAAAGTCTGCATCCCGGCGAAACCGGCAGACCAGCCGGAGAAAGCAGCGCTGATTTGGCATAATGAGCATGTGTTTGAGCGGTTCGGTTAGCCGATGTCTATCTTCCTCGACCGCCCACCCTCCACCTGGCTCGCCAGCAACTCGCTGGCCTTTGCCATCGCCGACGCCTTCGCGGTCTCGCCCGGTCACACCCTCGTCATCCCGCGCCGCGTCGTCGCCACCTGGTTCGACGCCACCCGCGACGAGCAACACGCGCTCATGGACCTCGTTGACGAAGTCAAAGCCCTCCTCGACGCGCAATATCACCCCGACGGCTACAACATCGGCATCAACGCCGGCGCGGCCGCCGGCCAGACGGTCATGCACCTCCACATCCACGTCATCCCGCGCTACCTCGGCGACGTGCCCGACCCGCGCGGCGGCGTGCGCCATGTCATCCCCGGCAAGGGCAACTACCTCGCCACGGCGCCAGACCCGCTCGCCACCGGCGGCAACGACAACGCCTTCCTGCATCACATCCGCCCGCTCTTCGCCCAAGCGACCGACATCGCCATCCTCGCCGCCTTCGCGCAGCACAAAGGCGTCCTGGAGCTCGAGCCGATGATCCTCGCAGCCGTCGACCGCGGCGCCCGCGTGCGTCTGGTGACCGGCGATTACCTCCACATCACCCAGCACGAGGCGCTGCAGGCCATGCTCGGCTGGATGGCGCGCGAAGACCCGCCGCGCGTCGAGGTGCGCGTCATCGAGACGGCGAAGCTGGACACATCGTCCAAGTCGTTCCATCCGAAGTCGTGGATTTTCGCCTTGCCGGGCGCCGGCACGGCCTTTGTCGGCTCGAGCAACATCTCGCGCGCTGCGTTGCGCGATGCCGTCGAGTGGAACCTGCGCGTGGACCGATCGCGGGACGCGGTGGCGTTTGACCGCGTGCTGTCGGCGTTTGAAAGCTGCTGGAATCAGGCGCGGCTGCTCGACACGCAGTTCCTGAACGGCTACGTCAACCGCATTTTGACCTCAGACGCGCTGCCGACCGGTGAAGTGGACGCTGAGCCGCTCGACGCACCGCCCACGCCCCATCCGATTCAGCAGCAGGCCCTCGACGCGCTGGCGGCGGCGCGCGAGGCGGGGCGGCAACGCGCGCTGGTCGTGCTCGCGACGGGCTTGGGCAAGACGTGGCTGGCGGCGTTTGACATCAAGGTCCTGGCGGGGCTGCTCGGCCGGACCCCGCGGGTGCTGTTTGTCGCGCACCGCGGCGAGTTGCTGCGCCAAGCCGCGCGCACGATGGTTCGCCAGTTTCCGGAAGCGGACCAAGGCTTTTTTGCCGGTTCGCAGGACAGCTTGAATGCCACCTTCGTCTTCGCGTCGGTACAGAAGCGGGCGCTGAACTTGCCCCGGCTGGCAGCGCAGCAGTTCGACTACGCGGTCATCGACGAAGCCCATCACTCCGAGGCCGACAGCTACCGCCGCGTGCTGGACGTGCTGCGCGCCGGTTTCATCCTCGGCCTGACCGCGACGCCCGACCGCACCGATCAGGCCGACATCCTCGCGCTGTTCGACGATCACCTCGCCTATCGTGCCGACATCGCCGTTGGCATCGATTCCGGTCGTCTCTCGCCGTTCCACTACCACGGCCTCAAGGATCCGACCGACTACCGGCAGATTCCGTGGCGCGGCGGCCGGTTTGACGTGACGGAGCTGGCGAATGCCGTGCAGACCCAGGCGCGCATGGAGAAGGCGTGGCAGGGCTGGCTGGAGCATCCGGGGCGGCAGACGTTGGTGTTCTGCTGCACGATTGCCCACGCGCGATTCGTGCGCGAGTGGCTGGCGGCGCGCGGCGTGCGTGTGGAGGCGGTCCACTCGGAGGCGGACAGCGCGGATTCCACCGAGGCGCTGGCGAAACTGGCGGCGGGGACGCTCGATGCCGTCTGCGCCGTCGACCTGCTGAGCGAGGGCATCGACGTGCCGTCCGTGGACCGCGTCGTCATGCTGCGGCCCAGCGAATCGCCGATCGTGTTCCTGCAGCAACTCGGTCGCGGTCTGCGGCGGTCGTCGGAGAAGGCTGCGCTTACGGTCTTGGATTTCGTCGGCAATCACCGCGTTTTCCTCAATCGCCTCCGCACGCTGCTCGACATGGCGCCGGAAGGCACGGAGCGCTCGTCGCTGTCCGGCTGGTTGACCAGCTCGGCGCGGCGCGAGACTGCAGCGCTGCCCGCCGGCTGTTCCCTGAACCTGGAGCTGGAGGCAATTGATCTGCTGAAGGAAATGCTGCCGCGCGGC
>CAIPXZ010000452.1 GCA_903869075.1 uncultured Myxococcales bacterium
CATCCAGAGGTCGATGCCGCCGCCCGCCGTCGACTCGATCAGGCCGCCGCGCAACGTCACCGGGCCGATGCGCTTGGCGTACTGCAGGCCCAGCGTCCACGATGAGTCGGTCGTCTTCAGCTGCTGCGTCAGCTGCGGCTGGGCCGACGTACCGGTCGCGCCGCTCAAGCTCGACGACGTAACCTGTGTGTAAGTCGTCGTCTTGCCGAGGTTATTGCCGGACAGCGTCACCAGCACCGCCTTGTCCTCGCGCAGCTGCAGCCGCAACGTCAGGTCCGACTGCCAGCTCAGGTTCGCCGGGTTGTTTTGGCGAAACGCGTACGCCGCCAAGCGATAATCGATGCCGGTTTCCAGCGCCTGGTAGCGGTGGATCAGGTCCTTGGCGTCGCTGACAACCGACTCGGTGTTCTTGATCAACGTGTCGTCGGTCAGCAGCCGGCCGATGTCGCCCTTGCCGTCCGCGACCTCTTTTGTCACGAAATTCACATTCTTGGCCGCGCCGCTCAAGTCTTCCATGATCGTCGAGGCTTTGGCGATGCCGTTGCGCAGCGCCTCCATCGTCTGTTTGAACGCGCCAAGCGTCGTGTTCACGTCGTCCTTGTTGTCGCCGACGATGCTCCGGACGTTGCGGGTCGCGACTTCGACGTTGTCCAGGCTGCGCAGGGCGCTGCCGCCGCCGCGGTCGAGAATGGCGCTCGCCCGCGTCGCGAGGTCGTTCAGTTTGGCGCTTGTGTCGGCGAACGAGCGCAAACCGCGGTCCAGGTCGCCGTCCTTGGCGAAAACGCCGGTGCTCAGGCGCGCGCGCAAAGCGGCGACGGTCTCGCTCAGATCATGGCTGGCGGTCACGAGGTTGTTGGCGATGTCCTCCAGCTTTTGTTGGCCGGAGTCAGAGCCGAAGACTTTCGCGGCCTTGTCGGTAATCAGCTCGACGTTGCCGGCGATCTTGTCCAGCTTGGGCACGATGTCGCCCGCCGATTGCAGCTTCTCGATCGTCTGCTGCAGCGCCGTCGCCGTCACCACCCGTGGAATTTGCGCGCCCTCGCGCAGCTGATGACCGGTCACGCCCGGCGTGAGCTCCAGATAGTAATCGCCGAGCATCGAGGCCTGTAACCGCTGCAAAAGCGCGCTGTTCTTGAGCAGGCCCTTGTCATCCTTGGTGCCGCTCCACGCCGTCACGGTCTTGCGCAGGCGCACGTCGACGCGCACGAGCGTGCCTTGCAGCGTGAGCTCCTCGACGCGGCCGACGGTGAAGCCGGCGATTGTGATTTTGGTGCCGGCGGCGATGCCGGTCACGTCGTCGAACATGGCGTACAGGCGGTAGGTGTCGTCGCCGCTGCCGATGCCGCGTTGGGTCCACGCCACGCCGACGACGATCAGCGCGAGGCTGGCGATGACGAAGATGCCGACGGCGATGGCCGAGCGCACGGTGTTCATGCGGCACCTGCCACAGCCGTCGCGGGCGCGGTCTGCTGTAACGGCCCAGTACCACTGACGAAAATGAACTTCCGGACGACCGGGTTCACGCTGGCGCGAAACTCGTCCGGCGTGCCGTACTCGACGATGCGCCCCTCGTACAACATCGCGATGTGGTGGGCGATCCGGAACGTGCTGGCCATGTCGTGGGAGATGACGACCGACGTCACTTTGTGGCGCTGCTGGGTTTCCGCAATCATATCATCAACCTGGGAGATCATCATCGGATCCAGACCGGTCGTCGGCTCGTCGTAAATGATGATCTCCGGGTCGAGGATCGTCGCCCGCGCCAGTGCCACACGTTTTTTCATACCGCCGGACAGCTCTGCTGGGTATTTGTTGTCAATATCCACGAGGTTCAGCTCTGCCAGCCGCGCGTGCACAAGCTCGCGCTCTTCCTGGCGCGGCAACGGCCGATGTTCCCGCAGCGGAAACGCGATATTTTCGTAGACAGTCATCGAGTCAAACAGCGCACCTGCTTGAAACAACATGCCAAATTGCCGACGCGCTTTGAGCAGATCATCGGGCGCCATGGCAAACAGGTCCTGGCCGTGCAGCTTGACCTGGCCGCTATCTGGCCGCAGCAGACCGACGAGATGTTTGACAAGCACGCTCTTGCCGCTGCCCGATCCGCCGATGATGACGGTGACCTGACCCGTGGCGATCTGCAGGTCGACGCCGCGTAAAACCGCCTGATTGCCAAAGGATTTCGTCAGTCCAACGACCTCCATGATCGGCGCTTCGCTGGACGCTGTGACCGCTGATTCTACCATGGCGATGCTGGTAACCTCGTGGCGGCAGGTGCCCCACCGAGCATCATAACCCTGTGTGGCGACACGCAAAGAAAACAGCCGATCGCGCCTCAACGCGGCGAATCGACACCAGAGCGGCGGCGTGCCGGTTGACTCGTTGACGGGACGGGCTAGCATCCACAGGTGGCGGCGTTCTCGTAGCGCTCCGCGTTTGTCGGCCGAATCAGGTCCCCAAGAGCCCATGACTCCAGCACCTTCCGCAGCACTGCGCGCCATTACCGGAGACCTCCAAGGGCAGGTCTTTTCCGTCGAGACCGAACTCGTCATCGGCCGATCGACGACCTGCGGCATTTTTGTGCCGGATCGCCGCATCAGCCGCGAGCACGCGCGGGTTTTCTTTGATGGCGAGCGGCTTTTTGTCGAAGACCTGCAGAGCCACAACGGCGTCTACGTCAACGGCCAGCGCGTCTCGCGCGCCGAGCTGTTCAACGGCGACTTGATGCGCATGGGTATGTCGCAATTCAGCGTCTCCGGCCTGAACCGCCGGGATTCACAAGTGATTCAGGTGGTGCACGACACCCGGCCGCTGCAGCCGCGCGTCGTCCGGCCGGTGGAGAGCGTGCCGACGGATCTCGGCGGCTTTGTCGCCGATGATTATTTTGCCGCGCTCGGCATGGTCGATACCGACCGCTACCTGACCGCCGATCGCGTCCAGCAACTGCTGCAGCGTACGCGCAACTTCGCGATTCTGCATGAGATTTCCAAGGCGCTGCAGCGTTACACCGACCTGCGCGAGACGATGCCGCCGCTGCTGGATCTGCTGCTGCAGGTCGTGCGCGGCGATCGCGCGGCCATCGTGCTGCTGGACGAGGACGGCAACCTGGCGCCGAAGTCGGTGCGCTATCGCGACCGCACGGTGCCGCCGGGCGATGCCGTCCAACTGCGCATTTCCAAGACCGTCGCCGATTATGTGCTGACCCAGCGCTGCGCCATCATCACCGCGGACGCGTCGGCGGATGAGCGGTTCGCCTCGTCGGAGTCGGTGCTGCTGGCCAACATCCGCTCGCTCATGGTTGTGCCGATCCTCGTGAACAACCGGCTGCTGGGTCTGATCGAGGTCGAGAATAATCGCAATATCAATGGTTTTGACGACAACGACCTGCACCTGCTGACGGTCGTCGCGTCGATGCTCGGCGTCGGTCTGGACCACCTGGACGCGACGCAGGCGCGCGAGCGCGCGATGGCGCAGCTGCAGGCGACCCACGAACAGCTGCTGGCGACGCAGGAGCGGCTTGTGGTGAGTGAGCGGATGGGGCTGCTCGGACGGCTGGCCAGCGGCATCGCCCACGAGGTCAAGAACCACCTCAGCCCGTTCATGCTGGCGGACATGATCGCCAGCAAGTACCCGCAAGATCAGGAAATTCAGGAGGCGGCCGAGCTGATGCTCGAGGCGCAGCAGCGCATCCTCGGCCTCGTCGATGAGATTCGCTCGTTCGCGGCGGGCGGCGCGCGGCAGGTCAACATTGCGCCACACGACATGGTGGACGTCATCGACGGCGTGCTGCGGTTTGTGCGCTGCGACCGCGCGGTCAAGCTCGCGGACATCCAATTCACCTACGCCGATCGG
>CAIPXZ010000453.1 GCA_903869075.1 uncultured Myxococcales bacterium
CACGCCGACGACGTCCTTGAGCTTGCCGTCGAACTCGCGCGCCACGAGCGAGTCGTGCGGAATCAGCACACCCAGCAAAAAAGCGCCGAAAAACGCATGGATGCCTAGCGCCTCGGTGCAAAACGCACTCAGCAGCACCGCCACGAACACGAGCGCGACGCTGCCCGGCGCCAGCTCCGCGCGGCCCTTTTGCGCGGCGAACCGCACGAGCAGCGGCCGCACAAGCAGCAGCATCGCCGCTGTGAACACCGCCGCGCCCGCCACCGACCACACCGCCGAGCCCAGCCGCGCCTGCGCCACGCCTGCGACGACGGCCAGCAGGCACCACGCCGTCACGTCATCCACCGCCGCGCACGACAGCGCCATGGCGCCCAGCGGCGTGCGGGCGATGCCGCTGTCCTCCAAAATCCGCGCCAGCACCGGGAACGCGGTGATGGACAGCGCGACGGACATGAACAGCGCAAAAGTCAGGAACGGCACCTCGGCGGTGGCAAAGCGCGGATACAGCCACAGCGCCAGCGCCGAGCCGAGCAGGAACGGCGCGAGAATGCTGGCGTGCGAGATGGCAACGGCGGAGTGACCGCGACCGCGCAGCGTCGCCAGATCGAGGTCCAGACCGACGCGGAACATGTACAGAATCACCCCGAGCTGCGCGATGGCGCCCAGCAGCGGCGCCACCGACGTCGGCAACAGGAACGCGCCTGCCGCCGGGAACACCGCGCCGAGCAGCGACGGACCGAGGCAGATGCCGGCGATGACCTCGCCAATGACCGGCGGCTGGTGGAGCACCTTGAACAGCATGCCCAGCAGCCGCCCCAGCGCCACGACCGCTATCACCGCCAGCAAGAGATGCGCGAGCGGCGTCGCCTGCAGACCCGCCTCGGTGGCGTGCACCACGCGCGTGCCCGCGAGCGCCGCGCGCAAGCCCGCGCCCTGGTGGTGGATCGCCGCGAGGCCGATGCCGGCGCCCGCCAACAGCGTGGTGTAGCCAAGCGCCGTGTGCACAAGCGGTCGGGGAGACGAAGTCATGGCAAGCCTCACGGCCCGGCCGCCGGGCAGCCGGTAGAAGATTCAGCGCTGGATTTTGCTGGCGCTGGCCCACACCCGCGCGGGGAAGAGTCTGGCGGGCGCCACGGCGCAGTCAAGGGGAAAGTGGGCACCGGGGCCCCGGCGTGGGGGCTTTTGCTGCCGCCCGCCACCTTCCCACCATCTCACCGACGACGACCACCACAGCGGTCATCATCGCCACCGCCAAGCCGACATTGAAGTAGCCGCGAAAGCCCATGCCCGGCTTCGCCGCCAGCGGCAGGAAAATATCGCGGACGCTCAGCACGCCCGCCGACAGCGTCATGCACGCCAGCACCGCCAGCGGCGCCAACGTCACCCAAACGTACTGCGGCCGCCCGAGGTTGCGGATCACCATCGTCCCCACCGCGAGCGCGATGACCGCCAGCAGCTGGTTGGCGATGCCGAACACCGGCCAGATTGTCTCGATGGAGCCGCTGTACAGGAACGTCGACCACGCCAGCACGACCAGCGCCGCCGCCAGCAGGCTGCCGGGCAGCCACGCCGTCTCGCCCAGCTTGGGGTGGAAGCGGCCGAGGAATTCCTGCACCAAAAACCGCGCCACGCGCGTGCCGGTGTCGATGGTGGTGAGCACGAACATCGCCTCGAACATGATGGCAAAGTGGTACCAATAGCTCATCAAGCCGCGCATGCCCGGGATCGCGCTGAAGATCTGCGCCATGCCGACCGCCAGGCTGACCGCGCCGCCGGGCCGACCGGCGATGGCCTCGCCGACCTGCGCTTGCAATTCCTGCAAGTTGACCATGCTGATGCCCATGCCGGCGAATTTCTGCGCGCTTGTGTTGATGGCGTAGTAATCGCCCGGGTGCAAGCTGGCGGCAGCGATGAGCGCGACCAAGCCGACCAAGCCTTCGAGCAACATCGCGCCGTAGCCGATGGGCCGGGCGTGCGACTCGCGGTCGAGCATTTTCGGCGTTGTGCCGCTGGCGACCAGGCTGTGAAAGCCGGAGATGGCGCCGCACGCGATGGTAATGAACATGAACGGAAACAGCTTGCCGGGGACGATTGGCCCGCCGCCGCTGGCGAACTGCGAGACCGCCGGCGCGTGCAGCTCCGGGTTGACGACGAGCACGCCGACAATCAGCGCAAAAATGGTACCGAGCTTGAGGAACGACGACAGGTAATCGCGCGGACACAGCAGCAGCCACACCGGCAGGACGCTGGCCAGGAAGCCGTACACCGCAATCGCGACGGTGATTTGCCCGCGCGACAGCACGAACCAGTGGCCGAGCGCGCTGGCGGCGACGTCGCGGCCGAAGATGACGGCGCAGAGCATGCCTGTGACGCCAAACGCGGTGGCGGTGACGACGCGGCCTCTGCCGATTGTGTTCAGGTAGATGCCCATGGCGAGCGCGAGCGGGATGCTGCAGGCGACGGTGAAGACGCCCCAGGCGGACTCGGACAGCGCGTTGACGACGGCGACGCCCAAGCCGGCGAGCGCGACGACGATGATGCACAAGATGGCGATGGAGGTGATGAAACCGGCGCGGGGCGAGATCTCGGCGGCGGCGATCTGCGCGAGCGAGCGGCCGCCGTGGCGGACGGACGCGGTGAGGATGACGAAGTCGTGGACGGCGCCGGCGAGCACGACGCCGACAAGGATCCACAAGAAACCGGGCAAGAAGCCGAACTGCGTGGCGAGTACCGGGCCGATCAGCGGTCCGGCGCCGGTGATGGCGGCAAAATGGTGGCCGAACAGCACGAATTTGTTTGTCGGATGGAAGTTGGCGCCGTCCTCGTGCGTGTGCGCAGGCGTCGGCCGCGTGTCATCCAGCACAAGCACGCGCGCCGCGAGGAACGCCGAATAGTAGCGGTAGGCGATGGCCAGGACGCAGAGCGCGGGCAGCAGCAGGGGCAGGGCGTGCATGGTGGGCCTCCGCGGAAATACTGGCATAGCTGCGGGCGCCAAGGGAAGCGCGGGCTAGCGCGGATTGGGCGGCGGCGTGCGCACCGGCGGCAGGGTGTTGCACAGCTCGACGCGGTCGGTCGGCACCACGAAGAACGGCTCGCGGCGGCTCCGGCGCGCGGCGACGTACGCCTGCCAGGTCGCGGTGTCGGTCCGCAGCACCTCCAGCGGCACGCGCTCGCCCGGCGGCACGTCCGCCGCCAGCTGCACGCGCATCGCCGGCTTGGCCACGTCCGCAGCGTAAAAGCCCATCGCTTCGGTGCCGCGCGGCAGCGCCGTCAGCAGCGGCATCCCGCTCAGCACGCGACCGACCACCGCCAGGTTGCGGTCCAGATGCCGCGGCGCGTGCCCGGAAACCACATACAATTCAGCGCCATTGCCGTTGTCCGGCGGCATGTCGCGGCCGACGCCGACCATCGACCAGCAGTGCGCCAGCCAGGCGCTGTGCCTCGCCGGGTCGCGCGCCGTCGGCATGCCGTCGACAAAGCCAACTTCGGGTGCGTAGACATCGCCATCGGCCAGCGGCGCGAATGCGAGGCCGTCGCTCGTGCGCGTGTATTCGTCAGGCAGCGCAGGCACTTGCAGCTCGCCGCCGCCCCACTGCACGACGTAATTTTCCTGGACGCGCACAACGTGCTGGCTGTCGTAAAAGTGCCGCTGCGCCAGCGCGCGGATCGCCGCGACGTGCTGCGGCGCGAACGCCGGCGCCAGCTCCAGCACCACGCGGCCGCCATTGACGTCCAGGTACAGCGTCTGCTGCGGATCCGGCGTCCGCCAATCGCTGGGCTGCGCCTGCGCCAGCACCTGCTCCAGCGTCTGTGGTGCGCGCTGCGGCCCGGCGCACGCCAGCGCCAGCAGCACCGCCAGGGTCAGCTTCCAATGGTTCATGGCGCCTCCGCAGCGATGATGGCACCGTTGCCGCCGCCGCGAAAGCCGCGGTTGCGGCTGGCCCCGGCGCGCCGTATCCTGCGGACGCCGCCCGGCTCCCTGCGCCAGCGCCACCGGAGTTTGCGATGTCCCGCGCTGAATCAATCCTTGCCGCCGTCGTTTGTGCCTGCGTCTGGCTCGCCGCGTGCAGCGATCCGCCGCCGACCCAGCCGCAAGCGCAGTTCGCCGCCGCCGCCGATGATGCTGACGCCACGCTGACCGCCGACGACGCCGACGCCGGTGCGCCGCTGGATGCCGCCGCCGATGCCAGCGCCGCCGTTGCCGATGCCGTTGCCGGCGACGACGCGCCCGCGGATGTGCCGCCGCTCAGCGATGTGGCGGACGTCGCCGTCGCCGATGTGCCGGATGTCATCGCCGCGCCCGACGTGCCAGATGTCGTCATCGCGCCCGATGTGCCCGTCGTCGCTGACATCGTCTTCCCGTCCGACATCTTCGTCGCCCCGGACGCCGGCGGCTGGGACTTCATCTCCTGGCCCGACGCCGCCGTGGCCACCTGCGGCGACGGCCTCTGCACGCCCGGCTTGGAGAGCGCCAGCAATTGCCCGGCCGATTGCGGCGGCGGCGGAACCTGGGGCAGCTGCGCCGGGACCAGCTGTTTTGGCGCGGCGTTTGCCTGCCAGGCCGCGCCCACGTGCGCCAGCGCGCTCGCGTGCGCCACGAGCTGCGACAACGCCGCGTGCGTGCAGGCATGCACGACCAAGCTCGACTACGCGACGCTCAGCAACACCATGGAACCTTTGGTACAATGCGCGATCAACCAGAACTGCATCGCCGGCTTTGACCAGGGCCCGGGCAACGGCCCCGACTCCTGCGGCAACGGCAAATGCGACGGCGGCGAGACGCACCTCACCTGCCCGGAAGACTGCGGCTTTCCGGTCTCCGCCAACGAGCAGTGCCAGGTCGCCAACTGCGCCACGACCTACGCCACGTGCGCCAACGACGGCGACTGCGTCGACACCGCCACGTGCTACAACCAGTACGGCATGAGCCCGCAGTGCCTCATCAACGGCGGCGCAGCGCAGGAACTGTACGCGCTGATCAGCTGCATTCAGCAAAAATGCCCGTGATTTCAGGACTTCAGTAGCCGAGGCCGACGGCAATGCCGAGGTGCTGCGTGCCCAGCTCGGCGATGAGCGCGACCGGGCCGAACTTGTAGATCGCGCCGAGATCCAAGCCAAAACCGATGCCCTTGGCCGAGCGGTCGACGACGATTTGGTCGGTGTTGTTGTCCATGCGCACTGTGTTTTGGGTGACAAAGCCGGCGATGTGCCAGTCAAAATGCGCGCGGGCAAAGCCGCTCAGCTGCGGCAAAAAGCGCACGTACCAGTTGATGCCGACGCGCGGGATGAAGTCGCGGGCCTCGCCGAATGCGAAGAGGATGCTCGCGCCGACGTCGATGCCGAAGTCGTGGCGGAACTGGCCGAGCGGGCGCGAGGCGCTGACCGGCAAGGACGCCCGCAGCGTCGTCAACGTGCCGGCGCTCCAGACCAGGCTCTCGCCGAGCGCGATGCCGAATGGCGCCCACGCGGCGGCTTCACTCGGTGTCTCGGCTGCAGCCAACGCTGTCGGTGCCGTCCCGGCTGGCGCCGCCGTCGCGGTGCCGCCCAAATCCTTCAGCAGCGCCTGCGCCGTCTCGCGCCCGGTCGCGTCCACCGCCGCCAGCTGCAGGTAGCTCTGCAAATGCGTCACCGCCGCCGCCTTGTCGCCGCGCTTGCGCTCCAGCAGCGCCGCCTTCAGCAGCGGCTCTGGCGCGTCCGGCGTCATCCGCCAGGCTTCCAGGTACAGCGTCGCCGCCAGCAGCTCATCGCCCGCCTGTTCCGCCTTGCGCGCCTCGGCCGATTTCTGCCCCGCCAGCTCTTCCCGCACGCTCGCCAGGTACTTTTCCGCCTTGCGAAACCGCGCCGGATCCGAGTTCGGCAGCGACAGGAACGCCACGTAATCGCGCTCCGCGTGCTGCAAATCGTGCTCCGAGTGCGCCGCCCGCGCCGCGCCGTACAGGTACGCCGGCTCCGACTTGTCGAGGTGGAACGCCTCGCGGTACAGCGCTTCGGCCTCGGCCATGTGCCCGGCTTCAAAGGCTTTTGCCGCCCGCGTCGCCAACGCCGCCGCGGCATTCTTGCCCGGCTGATCCGCTTGCGCCGGCAGCGCCGTCGCCAACAGCAGCACCCACAGCATGTTCGCCAGCCACCGTGCCATCGTCACCGCCCGCCTGTGCCCGCGCCAAGCCCGCCGACGATACAACGCCCGCTGCGGTCCGACAACGCGCCAGCGCGACAGCCGCCGCCGATTCTGCGACACTCGCTGCCGGCCGCGCGGGCGAACCAAGCGATGGAGGCGAAGATGCAAGACAAGATTATCGTGATTACCGGCGCGAGCATGGGCATCGGCGCGGCGTTGGCGCTGCAGGTCGGCCAGCAGCAGGCGATTCCGGTCCTGGTGGCGCGGAGCCGCGTTGAACTGGAAGCGGTGGCGGCGGCGGCGCACCCGCTGGCGCTGGCAATTGTCGCGGACGTGACGCAGCGCGCCGACGTGCAACGCGTGGTCGCCGAGGCGCTGCAGCGGTTTGGCCGCATTGATGCGTGGGTGAACAACGTCGGGCGCGGCATTTCCCGGCCCGTGGCGCAGCTGAGCGATGACGACATCGACGCGATGATGGCGGTGAACGTCAAGTCCGCGCTGTACGGCATCCAGGCGGTGCTGCCGCATTTTCAGGAGCGCGGCACCGGCCATATCATCAACGTTTCCTCGATGTTGGGCCGCATCCCGTTCGCTTCAATCCGCTCGGCGTACAGCGCGTCCAAGGCGTTTCTCAACTCCTTGACGATCAATTTGCGCATGGATTTGCGCCACGACTATCCCAACATTCACGTCTCCACCGTCTATCCCGGCGTCGTGGCGACGGAATTTGGCCTGCGGGCGCTGGGCGGCGGGATGGATTCCCGGCACTTTCCCGGCGCGGCGACGGCGGAGGAAATCGCTGCCGCCATCATCGGTTGCCTGCAAACGCCGCGCGCGGACGTGTACACGCGCCCGGGCCAGCACGCGCAAGTGGCGGCGTATTTCAGCGCCGCGGACGTGGCGACGGTGGAAGCGGGGTTTGGCGGGCCACCGCCGGGAAGGTAGGGCGCGCGTCAGCATCGCGGACGGGCCGGAGGGTAGCCGGCAGCCGTCCGCGACGCCAAGCGACTACAGGCACTCGGTCTTGCAGTTCGTCTGCACGCACGTGACCATGTCGCTGGCGGGCGTGCCCGTGGCGGCAAAGTCGGTCAGGCACTTTTGCGCCGCCGTCGCGTCAGAGCCCGCCGCCTTGAGGCAGTCGCCAATGCCCGACATCTTGCTGGAGCACGTCGCGTCCGCGGCGCAGGCGCCAAGGGCCGTCGCGCACTTGGACTGCAGGCACGGCTGGCACGGGTCGTTGCTGCCGTCGCCGCCGCCTTGGCCGTCGCCCATCGTCGTGCCGTCGCCCACCATCATGTCGCCGGGCATTGTGTCCGCGTTGGTCGAGGTATCCGCGCCGCTCGTCGTGTCGGTGCCCGTCGCGGTGTCGGTGCCGCTTGTGGTGTCCGTCGTGCCGCCGCCGCCCGAGTTGGCGCTGGAGCCGCAAGCGGTCGCCGCGAGGGTGAGGGCCGAAAACGCGCAAATCAGGGAAAGGTTCAGGTAGTGCTTCATGGAACTCCGGGTAAAGGGTGGGCGAAAAGGGTTGCCAGCCACTTTTGTACCCGACGCTCCCGCCGCCGGCAAATTCTCTGCGCGCCCTCGGCGCCGCGGGGTTGTCAGCCCTGCTGTGCCAGAAACCACGCCCAGGCCAGCAGAACGCCTTGCAGCGGCAGCCGCGCCCAGAGCGCCCAGACCGGCAAAACCTTGTTGCCCAACGGGATTCTTGCCCAGGCCATGTAGACGTTGGCCGGGAAGACGGCGAGGAACAGGGCCATCAGGCCGTATGCCGCGAGGCGCTGGGTCACGGCGATCGGCACGACGAGGCCGACGCCGCCGAGGATTTCGAACACGCCGCTGAGGTAGACGAGCGCCAGCGGGTTGGGCAAAACCGGCGGCACGATGCGGACAAACGGCCGCGGATCGGTGAAGTGCAGGATGCCGACGCCGGTCATGGCGAGGGCGAGGAGCCAGCGAAGCGCGAGGGTCAGCATCGGACAACCGCCTTGCGGGGTGGGAGGGTTCGGTTACGGCACGACGATGGTCAGCGGCGCCGGCGCGGTCCAGGCGACGTGGCTGGCGTCGTTCGGGTCCTGCGTCAGCGCCGAAGCCTGCAGCGTGTAGCTGCCCTTGACGTCGGGCACGAATTGCACGCTCGGGTCCGTCGTCGCCTGTTCAGCGCTGTCGAGCCACGCCGCGCTGCCCGCCGGTCGCGCCGTCAGCGCCCAGCGCCAGGTGTGGCCGTCCGGCAAGTCGCCGGGCGTCAGCGTGCCGGTCACCCGGCACGGCGCGCCAGCCGTCGGCGTCAGGGTCGCCAGCGCCAGCTGCGCCGTGGGCAACGCCTTGAAATTTGTGGTATCGCCAGTCACGAGCATCGTCGTCGTGCCGGGCTTGCAGTCGCCGCCGGCGATGGAGCCGCTGACGCAGTAGACGACGTTGAGCAGTCCGTCCGGCGCGCTGGCGGTCGTCGGCTGGAACGCGATGCTGAGGCTGAGCAGGCCGTTGCCGCCGCTGCTGGCCGACGGCGCGAGCGTGCTGGCGCCGACGCTGGGCACGAGGCTCAAGGTCTTGGAGGCAAACGCCGCTGATGCGCACGGATCCGGCATGGACGGCTTGGCGCTTGCGTTGTTGATGCAGGCTTTGAGCACGTCCACCGGGCCGCAGCCCTGATTGGCAACCACAAGCGACGCCTGGGTTTTCTGGCCCGGCACGGCGTGCAGCCAGAGGTCGTCGGCGCTGAATTGCAACGTCGGAAAAGTGCAGCTGCCGATGACGGACAGCGGCACCGTTCCAAGGTCCGTGTTCTGCGCGTAGGTCAGCACCACCGTCGCCCACGGCGCCAGCGCGCTCGCCAGCGGCGTGTAAGTCAGCGTCAGTCCCAGCGTATCGCCCGCGGCGATCGAGCCCGCGGTCCACGGCTTCGGCAGTTCCTGGCCATTGAGCTGCAGCGTCAGCGCGTACGCCGCGTCCACCTCCGCCGGCTGCGACGGCTGCAGCGCCATCAGCGTCGGCGCGCCGTTCCACGCCAGCGCCGCGGGACCGTCATTGTGCAGCGTGCACGTCTGCTGCGTGCCCGCCGCCTTGCCCTGAAAGCTGTAGCCCAGCGCGCCGTTCGGCAGCGCGCATTTCAGCGTAAAGCTCGACGGCGTCGGGTAGTTGGCCTGCAGCGCGACGTCCACGTCCGGCGTCTGTGGGTCGTCGGTGTGAATCACCAGCGCCGCCGCGTCGTTCGCCGCGTTGCCGTCCGACGTCATCTGCACGCACACCTGCACCGTCGTCGGCTTGTCCGTCGGGTTGCCCGGCGCGCCCAGCGGCGGAATCACCGTGCCCACTGCCGGCTCCTGGGTGATCGCGTACTCCGGGCTCGCCGGCTTGACCTCCGCCAGCGCGGTGAAGGTCAGCGGCAGGTCGCCCGCGTTGCCCACCTCCACGCACTGCTGCTGCGGCGCCGACGCCTTCGGGTTGGTGAAAACCAGCGTCGCCGGCGTCACCGTCACCGCCGCGCCGCCGATCGCCAGACACAAAGCCGCGTATTTGCTCGGGTCCTGGTAGTCGTTGTGGACAAGCGCCAGCGTCGCCGTGTCCGTCAGCCCCGGCGACGGCGTGTACACGAGCTTGGCGTTCAGCGACTGCCCCGGCGGCAGCGAGGCGAAGGCGCCCGGACACGCGCTGGCATCGGCCATGTGCGGGTCCCAGGTCAGGCTCAGCAGCTTTGTCGCCGTCGGCGTGAACGTCGCCTTGGTCAGGCACAGCGCGCCCAGCGTGCCGGTATTTGTCACCGTCAGCTTGTGCGTCTGCGGCGCCAGCCCGCCCGTCGCCACAAGCTGCACGCAGCCCGTCGTCGGCGCGCCCACGTCGTCGATGAGCACCAGAATCTGCGGATTCCCGTCGAGGTCAGGTGTATTCGGCGTGCACGTCGCCAGCGCCAGCAGCGCAAAAAGCGTCAGGTTCTTGCCAAGCTGCGCCATCGGCCTCCGCTTGCCAGTCTGCGGTCCGGCCGGGGCGCGGTCAAGCGCGAACTGCGACGGTCACGGCGCGGTGAAGCCGTACTGCTGCGCCACCGTGAAAAGCGCCGCGGTGTGCGTCGCGCCGACCTGCTCCAGCAGCGCTGCCGCCGGCGGTTTCGCGCCCGGCGTCCGCTGCGCCCGCAGGCTGTCGAGGTCGCGCCACGTCGACTGCAGCCGCCACGCGCCGGCTTGACCGCGCAGCAGCTCCACGCGCAGCAGCCCCTCCGGCGGCGGGATCGCCGCCAACAGCCGGTAGCCTTCCAACAGCTCCGCTTCACGCGCCGGATCCACTTGTGCGTCCACGGCGACAACCACGACATCGTTCATCGGCAACTCCTTGGCGAACCTTGGGCGACTCTACCTGCCACCGCTGCCGCGTCAAGCCCGCCGCCGCCCCTTGCCGCGCCGCCGCAGCCTGCTTACATGGAACACATGAACCGCTGGCTGCTTTCCCTGCTGGCTCCGCTGCTGCTCGACTGTGCACACACCGTCGCCGCCGCGCAGCCGGAGCTTGTGCCGCTGCCGGAGGTCGAGGAAGCCGACTGGCCGATGTTCCGCGACGACGTTGAGCGCTCCGGCTTCGCCGAAGGCACGACAGTTGGCACCAAAGTCGCGGCGCTGTGGCACGTGCCGCTGTTCAACACAACGGAATACGGCGCGGTCAAGGGCTCGCCGTCGGTCGTCGGCGAGATGCTGTATTGCGGCACCGACACCGGCCGCTTCGTCGCCATGCGCATCGCCGACGGCGCCGTCGTTTGGCAAGTCCAGTTCGACCGCACCTCGCAGGGCGTCCACGGCTCGCCGGCGATCGTCGGCGACGTCGTCTACATCGGCGCCTACGACGGCACGGTCTACGCTTTTGAGCGCATGACCGGCTTGCTGCTGTGGCGGCACCAGCTCGGCTACCAGGTCGGCTCTTCGCCGGCGGTGGTGCCGCGCTGGGGGATGCTGTTCAGTTCGCACGAGCGCTCGGATGCCGGCGGCGGCTATGTGCTGGCGCTCGACGCGCGCACTGGCGCGGAGCTGTGGCGGTTCGAGACGGCGGCGCACCCGCACTCCAGCGTCGCGGTGGATGTCGCCGGCAAGCGGCTCTTCGTTGGCGACAACCGCGGCGTGCTCTACGCGCTCGATGCGATGCACGGCACGGAGCTGTGGCGGCGCGAGCTGGAGCGCGCCAACGGCAAGGCGGACATCAAGACCACGCCGACGGTGATTCCCGACAAGCATCTCGTCGTCTTCGGCGCCTGGTCGGGCAAGGTCTACGCGCTGGACGCCGGGACGGGCAAGACCGTCTGGGAGCACCCGACCGGCGGCCGCATCATGGGCTCGACGGCGTACTTGCCGGCGCTGAACACCGTCTACGTCGGCAACCCGCGCGGCTTTTTGCGCGCCGTCGACGTCGCCACCGGCCACGACCGCTGGAGCTTCCAGGCCGGCGGGCAAATCCTCAGCTCACCCGCCTTGAGCGGCGACGGCCGCGCGGTTGTCTTCGGCGCCGCCGACGGCAAAGTCTACGCGATTCGCACCACCGACGGCGAAAAGCTTTGGGAATTCGCGGTCGGCGGCAACGTCAGCGGCTCGCCGACGCTGGCCAAGGACCGGATTTACGTGACGAGCCGCAAAGGCGAGCTGTGGGCGCTTGTGACGCGGGATTGAGCGCGGCGGGAAGGCTGTCGCGGTCGCGGAATCAGATCTTCCGTGTCCGAGATCAGATCTTCCATGCCGGTGATCAAGTCTTTCGTGGCCGAGATCAAATGTTCTGGGCGAAAGATCAAATGTTCTCGGCGCAAGATCAAATGTTCTGGGCGCAAAATCAAATCTTCTGGGCGCAAGATCAAATGTTCGCGGCACGAGATCAAATGTTTTCGGCGCGAGATCAAATGTTCCGGGCGCAAGATCAAATCTTCTGGACGCAAGATCAAATGTTCCGGGCCGACGATCAGGTATTCTGCGCCGGCCATGGCCCTTCGGCGACATCGGGGCGGCCTGTTGCGCTGGGTGCGTCGATGGTGGACAGCGAGCGGTTGCCGTTCGTGCAGGTTCAGCCCTGGCCGCCTCATGCGGTGAGCTGAGTGCCGGGCGGATCAGAGGTGTTGGTAGGTCTGAACCTCGGTGTACGCGCTTGGAAGGTCGCACGCGCCATCGCTGCCGGTGAGGACCAGGGTGAGGTGGCTGGCGTCGGCCCCGTGGATGAATCCGGACAGCGCGGTGACGCAGCCGGTCAACAGCGTGGTGCGCACGATTGTGAAGGGCAAACGTCCCGTGACCGTGTCGAACGTGCCGGACAGGCGGTGCGTGTAAGCGCCCGTGTCGCCGACGCCGGTGATGGCGCAGCCCTGGGCGGAGAAGACGAAGAGGAACCCATCGGTCCGCTGCCAGGTGCCGACGAAGAACGAGCCGTCGCACACCGCGACGCCGGCGTCGAGGGGCACGCCAGCATCCGGCGGTTGGACTGCGACATCCGGCCCATCGGCGAATGGCGTCACATCGGCCACGTCGGCTGCCAGCGGCGCGAGCTGCGCATCGCTCACCGCCGTCTCCGCGCGCGCGTCCACCGGCGGTACCGGCACGTCCGGGTCGCTACACGCGGCCAACACCGCCAGCAACCCGATGGTTCGCGCAAGGTAGGAGCCGCGGACAAGTCCGCCGCTTGAACGCCCCGTCGACATGCGCCGCCTCCGCAGACCTGCTCCCGCAACCGCCGGCCGCCGGACACCTGCGGCTGGAGCCAGCGCTGCGCAGCCGAAGTTCGCGGCCGCGTCAAACCCAGCTTGCCGCTTCCAGAGCCGGCGTCAAGGTGGCAAACCGCGCGGATTTGTCCACTTCGCCCAGCCCCGCAACCCTGGCCGCGCCGCCGCTCAACGCACTGCAAACACAAACGGATACACGACCGTCGTCACCCCGCCGCTGCCGCCGTGGCTTGCTGTGGGACACCGCGCCCGCAGGTCGCCGTTCAGGTGCGTTCCGCGCCCGTTCCGGGGCATTCAAGCAACCGCGCCAAGATGATCCCGCGACCGCCGCGGTTTGCCAGCGGGACGGACGACGGAGTCGGCCAGCGGCAAAAAGGCGTGGTTCCGGCTTACGCCGGGGGGACCTCCCGACCCAAGATGGACCTCCCCGCCGAAACGCCCGGAGTCACCCGGACGTGATCCACCAAAGCGGTCCCGCAACTCGCGTTGCGCCGCCCAACCTTCGGCGTCGGGCGGGGTCCTTGTGTCCCGCGCGGCGCCCGGCCTGGTTGCTGTGGGCCATCCG
>CAIPXZ010000454.1 GCA_903869075.1 uncultured Myxococcales bacterium
ACTGCTTGGCGGCTTTGCCCTCGACGCTCGTCACGTCCTGGCAGCCGTAGCCGTTCGGGCAGTCGGTGTCAGCGGCACACTGGCTGCCGCAAAAGCTGCCTTCCAGGCCGCCGTAGGCGACGCACACCCCTTTTTCATTGCCGAGCGCCGCGCTGCACAGCTTGGAGTTGTCGCACGGCTCGCACAGCCGGCTCCATTTGGGCACGCAAACGTACTGGTTGTCGGTGCCGCCGGCGTTGATGAGCGTGCAGGCGTAGCCGCCGGGGCACGCGCCGCCGCCGCAGTCGATGCCGCAGCGGTGGCCGTCGGCGACTTCCAGGCACAAGTTGTTGTCGCAGTCGCTGTTGACCTGGCATGGGCAGTTGCCGCCGCCGGGGCACGTCGTGCTGATGTCCACGCCGATCGCGTCGCCGTCGCCGCTGGTGCCGTCGGTTTCGGTGTCGCCGGGCAGGGCGGCGTCGCCGGTCGTGTCGCTGCCGGTGGTGTCGACGAGGCTGTCGCCGCCCTTGACGTCGGTGCCGATCGCCGCATCGCTTGCGCTGTCCTTGTCCGTCGCCGTCGCGTCGTCGCCAGCCGCCTTGCTGTTGCCGCACGCCGTCAGCGCGAGCGCGAGGCCCAGCGCCACGAGCGCCTCAAGCCGCATCCGTCGTTCCAGGGCCGTCCACGTGGGCATTCGCATTCCTCGTCGCCGCTGTCAGGCAGCTTGCCGTTACGGGCCTGATTGTGGCCCGATTTCGTCCGCGCAGTCTCGCAAATCAGGGGCCGACGCCGCAAGCTCAGACTTTTTCACGCGGCCTGACGGTCGCTCGCACGCGGAGGGGTGTGGCGTGCGGCGGCCAGCGCATGGCGTCAATACTCGTCTTCGTCGTCATCCAGCGGCAGCCCTTCGGGCGCCGAATTCTCGTCCAAGGTCGTCAGCGGATTCGGCGCCGGTGGCGGCGTCGTCGGAATGTACACAGCCGGCGACGACTTGCGGTCCTGCGGCGGCGGCGCGGGCACGGGCGGCGGCGTTGTCGCGTCGGCGCGGCGCGGGTTCGGCTTGTCCACCGCTGTCGACTTCAGCGCCGCCTTGGGCGCGCCCTCCGCCGGCGCCGTCACAGCCGCAGCTTCCGTCACCACAGCGGCAGCTTCCGGTGCGGCCACGACTTCCTGTGAAATCCGTTTGGCTTCAAGCACTTCAGCTAATCGCGCCTGGCCATTCACCCGCTCGGTATCCTCGACGAGCACCGGCGACACCTTGCCCGGCTCCAGCCCGCCGCTCTGGTACGGCGTGCTCTCCACGCGCACCTGCAGCAGCGGCGGCGCCGGCACTTGCATCACCGGCAGCTCGGCGGTCACTTCTTCCTCGGGCGGCAAGGTGACAGTGCCGCTCTCACTCGCCCGCCGCGCGCCGGGCGCCGGCTGGCTGTCGCGCACCGCGGGATGCTTCGCCGTCGTCGCCAAATCCTCGCGCTTGTGCGACGGACGCGCGCCCAGCGGCAGCGGCTCGCCGTGCGGATCGGTCGGCGCCTGCGTGTCGACGTCGGCGGAGATCTGCACGGCCAGCGGAATCCCGCGGCGATACGGCAGCGGCACGCCCGGACGCGGCGGCGCACTCAGCTCATTTTGCTGCCACGGCCGATACGGCACTTCCTGCGTGCGCGCGTGCTTGCGCAGGATGCTCGTCTGGCGGACTTCAATTTCGGTCAGCGTCTCGGCGTCGGAAGCGTCGCCGCGGATGTCAAAGCCCGGGCTCGTGTCTTCCAGATCGTCGTGCGGCGCATCCAACTCATCGGTGTCCATCGGCAGCGTGGAGCGCGCCGACAGCTTGGTCCGTGACTCGTCCGGCACCTTGACCACGCGCAGCAGTACAACCGTGATGTTGTCCTTGCCGCCACCGGTCAGCGCCTGATCGATGAGCTTCTCCGCCGTGTGCGCCAGCTGATCGCCGCAGTGATCGAGCGTCTCGCCGATCGCGGCGTCGTCGACCATGTCCGTCACGCCATCCGAGCACAGCAGGTACACGTCGTCGGCGCGGTAATCCTGCACCTGCACATCCGGCTCCACGGCATCGCGCAGGCCAACGGCGCGGACGATGACGTTCTTGCCGGCAAACTGCTTGATCTGGTCCGCGGACATCGGCCGCGTCTGGATGTAAAAGTTCAGCAGGCTATGGTCTTCGGTCAGCTGCGTCAGCTCGCCATCGCGCATCCGGTAAATGCGGCTGTCGCCGACATGCACGAGCCCGAGGCGATAGGTGCCGGCCAGCACGCCGACGATCGTCGTGCCCATGCCCTTGTGCAGCGGGTTGACAGCGGCGGCGGCAAAGACCTCGCTGTTGGCGACCCGCACCGCTGCGTCGAGGATGCGCGATTCTTCCGGCAGGCCGTTGGGTGTGTCGATCGGCCAGCGCACGTCCGGTCGGTGGATGTCCTGGCTGATGAACCGCACCATCGCGTCCGAGGCGATCTGGCTGGCAATTTCTCCGGAAGCGTGGCCGCCCATGCCGTCGCAGACCAGATACAGGCCCGACTCGGGCGAGATCCGGAACGCGTCCTCGTTGTTCTTTCGCTCGCGACCCACGTGTGTGGCGCCGTACGCGAGGATTCTGAACATTCCGGGGCCTCTCCCTTGGCCAGTGGCCATTCACCCGCTGATGTGCTGGGCGGGGCGCCCAGTCGTCACGCGCCCTGCGCCGTGTCGCCGATTCTCCCGGGGAGATAGCGAGATTAGCCGCGCCAGTCAAGCGAAGCAGCCCGAACCGTTCAGGCCGGCAACAGCCCCAACTCCCGGAGGTCGCGCTCCAGCGCCACCCGCGTCGCCGGCGCCGCCGTCACGAGCGGCATCCGCACGTCCGGATTCATGATCCCCAGCAGATGCATCGCCATCTTGGCGGGCTGCGGATTGGGCTCGGAAAACAGCGTCTTAATCAGCGGATGCAGCGCCTGTTGGCCCTTCGCGGCCGCGTCGATGCGCCCGGCGCGAAAGTCCCGATACAGCGCTGCCGTCAGCGCCGGCGCCGGGTTGGACATCACCGAAATCACGCCGTGGCCGCCCACCGCGTACAGCGGCAGGCACAGCGCGTCCTCGCCCGACAGCACAGCAAAGCCGGGCGGCACCAACCGGCAGAGGTCCAGCACCTGCTCCAGCGAGCCCGCCGCCTCTTTCACCGCCACGATATTGGGCACCAGCGCCAGCTCCGCCACGGTCGCCGGCAGCAGGTTGCAGCCCGTGCGCCCCGGCACGTTGTACAGCACGATCGGCAGCGTCACCGCCGCCGCCACCGCGCGGTAATGCGCCAGCAGGCCGGCCTGCGACGGCTTGTTGTAGTACGGCGTCACGACCAGCAGCGCATCCGCGCCCATTTCCTGGGCTTTTTGCGACAACGCGATGGTCTTGTGCGTGCTGTTCGTGCCCGTGCCGGCGATGACCGGGACGCGACCGCGGGCAAAGCGGATGGTCGACTGCACCACCGTCGCCCACTCCTCGTCCGTCAGCGTCACCGATTCCCCGGTCGTGCCGCAGGCGACAAGCCCGTCGATCGTCCCGGCGATCTGCTGTTCCACGAGCCGCTCCAGCGCGTCCAGGTCCAGCGAGCGGGCGTCATCGCCCTGCATCGGCGTCACAATTGCCGTAAATGTGCCTTCAGGCTTGAAAGCTGAAGCCGGTGCCATGGAGTCCCCTTGTGGTGTCCCGATGCGAAAATGTGGCGATCAGCGCTGCGGTTTGTGCTTGCCCGCCGGGGCTGCTTCGCGGGCGCTGACCCGTTTGAGCGACGCCATGATAGCGTCCTGAACGGTCATGTCGCGCTCCCTGTTCAAATGTGCCACCAAAACGTCACGAACGCGGCGATCGTCGATGTCGCCCAGCGCGTACGCCGCCGCCTCGCGGACGTGCACATTCTTGTGTTCCAGGTAGTCGCGCTCGGTCGGCAGCATCTCCGGGCCAAACGCCATCGCCAGCGCGCGCAGGCACACGCGCGTCGTCGGCACGTCCACTTCTTTGGCGCGCAGCGTCTCCAGCAGCACCGCCTTGCTCTGCGACGTCGGGAACCACTGCAGCCACGCCAGCGCGCGCAGGCGAACCTGCGGCGGCTGGTCGATCGACGTCGCGTATTCCACAAGCAGCGCCGGCACATCCGGACCCAGCCGCGACAGCGCCGGCCCCTGGATTTGCGGGTGCGGCGCTTTCAGCAGCGTCAGCAGCGCGCCGGCTTGCACCGTCCGCGGCTCGTCGTCGTGCGTCTCAGCCAACGCCGGCAGCGCGCAGAGCATCGTCATCAGCAGCAGGAGCTTCGCGATCATGGCACGTCAGCCTCGCGCCGTTCAGGGCGCTTGCGGGGCGGTGGGCTCCACTTCTGGCGCCGGCTCCGGCGCGGCAGGCGGCACGCCCGACACCACGCGGTTCACTTCAGCGCGCAGCCGCTTGTCGGTCAAGTCAAACGTTGCAAAGGCTGCCGCGCGGTGGCGCTCAGCTGACGGCACGTCCAGCTTGCCAGCGTGCACCGACGCCGCCACTTCCGCAAAGTATTTGCACACATCAACCGCAGCCAGCGCCAGCTCGTGCACGCTCAGCGGCCCGTTCAGGTCCAGCAGCGCCGCGATGTCGGTCTCGTCGGCCAGCGTCTTCAGCGCCTGCACCGACGCGTCATCCGCCAGCGCCTTCAGCGTCGTCACGGCAATCACCTTGCCCATCGGCTGGTTGCGCACCAGCGTCGCCATCAGCAGCGGCTGCAGCTTCTGCGGTCCCAGCGGCGCGATGACCTCGCGCGCCAGGTGCGCCAGCGCCACTTTCGGGTCCACGGTGTGCCATTCCGGCTTCTGGTAGTGGTCGTCCACGGCGATGTCCGACAGCACCCGGCGCAGCCCGTCCAGACCGCGGTACGTCACCAGCAGCTCCGCCGCCCACCAGCGATCGTCGGCGTTGTGCATGCGCAGCAGCGCCTCCAGCAGCGGGTCCAGGCGGTCGAACATCGCGCTCAGCTTGGCTGGCGGCATCTCGGCGACGTCGTGGCGAATGGTCTGCATCGTCGCCAGCTGCGCCGCCACCGCGTCGTGCTTCTCCAGGCTGGCGTGCAAATTCAGCAGCAGCAGCAGGCCGTCCAGGGAGCCCAACTGGCCCAGCACTGCCAGATCCTCGGCGTCCGGCACCGCGCCTGAATGCAGGAACTGGCGGTAGCCGCTCACCAGCGCCTCGCCCGCCTCCGGCGTTGCCTGCGTCACCAGCAGCTTGGCGGCTTCATGGCGCCGCACATCGCCGGCGATCCAGCGACCGAGCACGTCCGGCGGCACGCTTGGGCCCAGCCGCGCCAGATCACCCGCCGCCAGCCGCTGCGCCTGCAGCTTGAGCGCGTCCGGCGGCAGCTCCGGCGCCATGCCGCCAAGTGCCCAATTCGTCAGGCGTTTCTTGGCCGCTGCGGCCTCGTCCGGCGCCAGATCCGGCGGCGCGTCCGAGCCGGTCACGCCGTCGGCCATCGCCAGCACGGTCGCCCGCAGCTCGGCATTCTGCTCCGGCGTGCCGGTGCCCAGCTTCGCCAGCATCAGGTTCACAAGCTCCGCCGCCACCGCCTGCCAGTCCGCAGCTTGCCGGCCAATCGCCAGCACTTTCGCAGCGTTCGCCGAGGCGCCCAGCGTCGCCAGCGCCTGCGCGCGGAAGTGCGGCGCGTGGCTGGCGCGGGTCACATAGCGCGTCAGCGCCGCCAGACCTTCCGGGCTCTTGCTCCACAGCGTGAAAGCGTTGGCGCGCGCCAGGTCGGACATCTCGCGGTCGCTGCCGACGAACACCCGCAGCAGCTTGCCCTGCGCGTCGTGCTCCACAACGCGGCCGCAGCGCGCGTCGATCCCCGGCCGCAGTGCGCTCACATTGCCTGCCAGCACCACGACAGCGCCGTCCAAGTCCGGCCAGCGCGCCGCCAGCTCCGGCACGCGATCCGCCGGCAAGTCCTGAACCCGCGTCAGGAATTGCGACT
>CAIPXZ010000455.1 GCA_903869075.1 uncultured Myxococcales bacterium
ACAACATGGCCGGCGATTACGATTTGTGCGTGTACTGGGCGTGCAAAAACGGCAAGAGCAGCTCCAGCATCGTCGGCTGCGACACCGGCTCCAAGGTCTCCAACGGCCCCAACGGCATGTGGGGCTGCTGCTCCGCCAACGCCGGCTCAAGCCCGGAAAAAGTCGAGATCAACACGACTTGCTCGCTGCTCGGCGCCGGCGACGACGGCGGCAGCGCGTGGATCCAGGTCACCGCCCACAGCCCCAAGACGGCGAACATCTGCGGCGGCTACACGCTGACGTGGTCGGCGGCGTCATTCTGAAGCGGATTCAGGAGCTTGCGATGCGGTTTGCGATCTGCCTGCTGATGATCCTCCTGGCCTCGCCGGCGCACGCGCGCGAGGCGGCGGACGGGCTGCCGCCGGCGGGCGATGACGGCGCGGCGCTGCTGCCGCCGGAGCCGGACCTGCCGCTGCAACCGCCGGCGCTGTCGGCGGACGAGGCGCACGCCGCGCGCATCCAGGCGCTGGAAGAACGGGCGATCGCCATCAAGGAGAAAATCTTCAACGTTCGTGCGAAGTTGTGGTGGCCTCACGCCGAAGGAATGCAGATGACGCAGTACCGGCTGCTGCTGAACGTCGACGACAAGATGGGACCGACGCTGCGGCTGACCGACGTGACCTGGGTGCTGGACGGCAAGCCGCTGGCCAAGCCGGCGCTGCGGCCGGGGCAGGCGCAAGCCGAGGATTTTACAGTCGTGACAACGGGTTACGCGCGGCGGCACCAGCTGCGGGTGGTGCTGCACTACACCGGCGAGTCGGCGCTGTTTCCGTACCTGGCGGGCTACCAGTTCACGCTGACGTCGGCTGTGAACGTGCAGATGCTGCCGGCGGAGACGACGGTCGTGACGGTGACCGGGCTGCTGCAGCCCGGCGCCGACCTCGCCTGGGAGGACCGTCCGGCGCTGCAGCTGACGCGCACGGCGGTCAAGCCGTTCGCCGCCCGTCCGGACTGATGCCGGGTCCCGCCGCGCTCGCGCTCCTCGTGCTCGCCGCGCTGCTGGCGGGTTTTGTCGACGCCATCGTCGGCGGCGGCGGGCTGATCACGGTGCCGGCGCTGCTGCTGGGTTTGCCGGCGGGGACGCCGCTGCCGACTTTGCTGGGCACCAACAAATTCGTAGCCGTGACAGGGACTTCTGTGGCGGCGGGCAAGTTCCTGCGGGCGCGCGCGCTGGCGCCCCGCGAGATGGTCGGGCCGGTGCTGGCGTCGGCGACGGGCGCGGCGTTGGGCGTGTGGCTGACCTATCGCATCCAGGCGAATTTCCTGCGGCCACTGATGCTTGTGCTGCTGATTGTGATGTTGGCTTTCACGCTGTTCAAGCCCGCGCTCGGCCAGTTGCACGCGCCGCGGTTTGGCCTGCAGCATCAGCGCGGGCTGGCGGCGCTGATCGCGCTGCTGCTCGGCTTCTACGACGGCTTTTTTGGCCCCGGCACCGGCTCGCTGCTGATTTTCCTGTTCGTGCTCGTGCTCGGCTTCGACTTCCTGCGGGCCTCCGCGCTCGCCAAAAGCGTCAACTGGGCGTCCAATGCCACGGCCATGGTGCTGTTCGTGTCGCAAGGCAGCTGGATCGCCCCGGTGGCGCTGGCGATGGCGGCAGCGAACGGCATCGGCGGCTATTTCGGCGCGCAAGTCGCGCTCGCCAAGGGCAGCGGCTGGGTGCGCGGCGTGTTTATCGCGGTGGTGAGCGCGCTGATCCTGCGGCTGGCGTGGCTTGTGTGGCGCGGCTGAAACGGCAGCGCGCCAGTGTGGTGCGTTTGCAAGGACGGCATGGGCTGGCGCGTAGCGCCTGGCGGAGGCGCGGATGGCGAGCGGAACTGGGTGGCAAACGGTGGCAGCGTGTGCGATCGCCGTTGCGCAGGTGGCGTGTGCCCGCGCGGCTGCGGGTGCGGCAGCGGGCGTGGATGCGGCGGTGGATGTTGCGCAACTCGCTGAAGATGCAACGCAAGTCGACGTTTTCGCCGCAGACGCCACGGCCGACACAGCGCTGATTCCACCGCCGGTCGCCCGGGCGCCGTCGGCGCTGGCGCTGCAGGACATCGTTGGTCTTTCCTCGCACCCGGCGCTGGGCGCGGAGCCGGCGGCGGTGAAAGAGCGGGCGTTCGAGTGGAATGCCATGAAACAGCTGGGGATTCATCGGCTGCGCACGGACTTCCGCTTCTCGGCTATCGAGCCGCAGCCGGCGGTTTGGGACTTCAGCGCCTACGATCCGCTGGTCAGCGAGGCGGCGGCGCACGGCGTGAACCTGCTGGCGCTGCTGGACGCGACGGCGCCGTGGGCGACGCCGGTGGTCAACGCCGGTGATGGCTATCCGCCCAAAGATCCTCAGGATTTTGCGACGTTCGCCGCCAAGGTCGCCGACCGCTACAAGGCGACGGTGAGCGAGTACGAAGTCTGGAACGAGCCGAACAACGGCGTGACGTTCTGGAAAGCCGACCAGTTTGCCGGCGAGCCGGACAAGTACGCGGCGCTATTCCTCTTGGCGAATCAGGACATCCACGCCGCGCAGCCGACCGCGCAGGTGGCGTTTGGCGCCATCCTCTACCACTTCATCGTCAGCTCGGGGCCGGAATTCCTCGCCAACGCGCTGCAGGCAACGCCAGCGCTGGCGGCCGCCATCGGCGTGTTCTCGCTGCACCCGTATCCGCTGTATCCGCCGGTCAGCAGTCCGGAGAGCGCGGTGGGCGACGAGGTGCCGCTCCCGACGCAGATTGCGACAATGAATGGTCTTTTGGCGGCGGCGGGCGCGAGCACTGCGACGGTGCCGTTCTGGCTGACCGAGCTCGGGTGGTCGACGACAAGCCAGCTGACGCCGGCGCAGCAGGCGCGCTACACCGTGCGCGCCGTCGTGCTGTCGGCGCTGGCGGGCGCGGACCGGCTGTACCTCTACACGCTGCTGGACGACGCGAATGCCTTTGGCGCGGAAGGGGATTTTGGCCTGATGACGCCAGGCGACGTGACCGGCACCGGCTCGGGCATCCCGCCGCAGCCCAAGCCGGCGTTCGTGGCGCTGCAGACGCTGCTGCAGACGGTTGGCGGCTTCCACGTCGCGGCGCAGGTGCCGCAGCCGGGCGCGCCGGGCGCGTGGCTTGTGCGTTTGGAGCAGGCGGGGCAGGTCGCCTGTGTTGCCTGGCGGACCGAGGACGCGACAACGCCGACGACCGTGCAGCTGCCGTTTGGCGGCAAGGTCCGCGTGACGCAGCTGGACGGGACGTTTCACGACGACGCCGCGGCGGCGGGCAACTATGTCGTCGCCGTCGGCGCCGATCCGGTCATCGTCACGCAGCGGCAGTAGGCCAAAAACACGAAGGCCCCGACGTTTCCGCCGAGGCCTTCGCACTGTCTCAAACTCTGAACACTGTCACGAGACGTCTAACCGTCCGCGAACGTTACCGAATCATTCGGTCTCGTTCTCGCGGAAGATGGCGCCGGTGCCGACCTGGTCGCACTCAGCGTGCGTGGCGTTCGGGTCACCCTTGAGCGCCAGCGAGAACGTCGACAGGTAGCCGTCGCAGTCCAGGTCAGCGTGCGCCTTACCGGTCGCCAGCGCGCCCGAGAGCGACGCGGTGTTCGACAGGTACTGGTACACGAAGTAGTGCTGATCGGTGATGGCGAACTTCAGCGCCGACCACGTCTTGTTGTCCCAGTCAGCCGCATTGGCGTCGCAGCGGTCATCCGTGTCCGTGTCCGGGCCGTTGCCCGTAACGCAGCACGAGGTCGCGCCGACCGGCGTGATCTGGGTGGAGATCGGGAAGCGGCAATCGATGT
>CAIPXZ010000456.1 GCA_903869075.1 uncultured Myxococcales bacterium
CAGAATCTCGTCCGATGGTCCCGGTACTCGCTCCCCACTATTTTTCCAACGGTTCAAAAGCCCGCGCGTTTACCGTTCACTCTTCCGCCGGGGCCGGGCTTGCAAGAGGAGTCCGCGGTACCCGAACGCGGTCCGTGGGGACCTCCTGAGGAAGATGCCGCGATACCTGCCGGCGGCGCCGCCGCCGGGGACCAGGGAGTCCGGGCTGTGGGCGCAGTACGCCTCGGCGGCGCAGGCGAACGCGGTGCGGGCATGGGCGCTGAATGACGCGGCGGCGGGCGCCCGCGCGCGGCAGCTGCTGTTGGCGCTGCAGGACAATCTGGAAGACAACAATGACGCGGACTTGGACATCCATATTCCGTCGGTGCTGCTGCCGTTTGCCAACACCTGGGACCTGCTGCAGGCGACGCCGTGGCTGACACCGGCGGACGCCCAGCTGGCGCAGAAGCAGATCGCCAGCGTGACGCGCAAATTCGTCGCTTCGCACCTGGACGACGGCTTCTTGCGCACGGTTTCCTTCATTTTCACCCAAAACAACCACCCGCTGCGCGCGGCGTCGGCGATCGGCTACATCGCGCTGGCATTTCCCGATGACCCGGACGCCACGCGCTGGCTGGACTGGGCGACGGACCAGATGGACTACCTGCTGGGACCCAAAGGCCATTACGTCGCGGCGGACGGCGGCGTTGTCGAGGGGCCGTTCTATTTCTCCTTTGGTTTCGCGGCCGTCGTGCCGTTCCTGCTGGCGCTGGACCGCAACAGCCCGGCGGACGCCGTCCACCATCACACCTGCATCACGCGCAATGACGTCGACCCGTGGTCAGACAACGGCTGCGTCGAGGGCGAGGCTTTCACCCTCAAAAACCCGTTGCGCGACCCAATTTTTCTCACCGCGCTGGACTGGTCGATCGCCCTGCGACGGCCATCGGGCGTGCGCGCGGTGCTCGATGACTCGCACATTGCCGTGACCGATGGCGCCGCGCTCGTCACGGCGGTGGGCGGCGGCAGCTACCTGATTTGGGACTGGGCGACGAACGCCGTGCTGCCGTACGACACGCAGAAATTCGACAACCTGACGCCGTGGTACCTGGCGCGCGTGGCTGATGTGCCGCCCGCGCCGCCGCCGTGGCGCAACCGCTTCTTCCCGGCGGCGGGTCACGCGGTGTTTCGATCCGGCTGGGGCACGGACGACCTGTGGCTGCTGCTGGTTGCCGACAACGGTCCGGCGCGCAAGTCGCTGCACAACCACGCCGACGGCGCGTCGTTTGCGCTGTCGGCGTACGGCGAAGATTTGCTCATCGATACGGGCTATTACAAGCCGGACACGCTGCAAAACCCGCTGACCACGGACGCGCCGTCGCACAACGTGATCCTTGTGGACGGCGTTGGCGCGCCCAAGCGCGGCCTGCTGGACAACTGGGGCGACACCGACGCGTTTCTTGAAAACACCCACGACGGCGCGGCGATCGCCTGGGCCGAGGCGCGCATCGCCTACGAAAAAGCCACAATCCGCCGCGGCGTTGCATTTGTCCGCCAGCGCTATTTCGTCGTCGCCGACCGCATCCAGAGCGACGTCGCCACGCCGCGCACGTTCCAGTGGCGCGCGCACCTGTGGGGCGGCTTTGACGTTGGCGGCAGCTACACGCTCAGCGGCGGGCGCGTGACGCTGGACCGACCGCTGGCGGGCTTGGCCATCGCCGCGACGACGACGGCGGGTGAGCCGAATTTCGTTGAGCCGCCGTTCAAGCCGCTCGCGCCGCCGCACGTGCACGACATCGATGGCGCCGGCAACCACGCGGTGGCGGATGCGACGATCAGCGCGGTGGCGCCGGGGTTTCTCGTGGTGCTGGCGCCGTACAAGGCGGGGGCGACGGATGACGCCGCGCCGCTGACAATCACCCCGCTCATCGCCGGCACGGACGGCTGCGCTTGGCGCATCGACGGCAG
>CAIPXZ010000457.1 GCA_903869075.1 uncultured Myxococcales bacterium
GATACGCCGACGGGAACCCGCAAGCTGGACCTCAAGGTCGGCTTTCGCTGCAACAACCACTGCACGTTCTGCGTCCAGGGCGACAAGCGCGAGCACACGGCGGATTTGACAACCGACGAGGTCAAGCAACGCCTGGAGAAAGCCCGTAGCCAGTGCGACCGACTGGTGCTGACCGGCGGCGAAGCGACGATCCGCGACGACATCCCGGAGATCGCCAAGCACGCCAGGTCGCTCGGCTACCACACGATCCAGCTGCAGACCAACGGCCGCCGCCTCGCTTACCGCAGCTATTGCGAGACGTTGGTCGCCGCCGGTGTCAACCGCTTCAACCCGTCCATCCACGGCCACATCGCCAGCTTGCACGACAAGCTGACGGGCGCGCGCGGCTCCTTCGACCAGGCGATCCGCGGCATCCAGAACCTCGTGGCGCTGCGGCAGGTGGTGCTGACGCAGACGGTGATTGTCCGCGAGAACGTCGCGCATCTGCCTGAGATCGCCCAGCTTTTGGTGTCGCTCGGCGTCGTGCAGGTGCAGTTTGCTTTTGTCCATGCCATCGGCACGGCGGCGGCGACGTGGGACGACACGGTGCCGCGCTACCGCGATGTCGCGCCGCAGGTCGCCAAGGCTGTCGCGCGCGTGCGGGCGGCGAAGCGGACGGCGGTAACTGAAGCGATCCCGTTCTGCTTTTTGCAGGGCATCGAGACCGCCGCGTGCGAGCTGCGCACGCCCTCGACAATGGTCTATGACGGCCAAATCACCATCGGCGACTACGGCAAGTACCGCTTGGAAGAGGGCAAAGCCCGCGGTCCGGTCTGCGAGAACTGCACCTGGAACGTGCGCTGTGAAGGTCCGTGGCGGGAGTACCCGGCGCGCTTTGGCTGGGAGGAGTTCACCGCCCGCACCGACCCACCGCTGCCGCTGTGTTGACCGGCTACTTGCCGCACGCCGCGGTCTTGGCGGCGTTGGCAGTGGCGCAGGTAGCAGGGTCCGCCAGCTGCGCGACGACGTTGGTATCGGTGGCGCAGACGAACAGCGCGACGCTCTCACAGTGCCAGACCGCCACTTGCGCGTCCGTGCAGGCGCCGGGTGCCAAGCCGGGCGCGACGTAGTCACACAAGCCATAGCACTGGGTCAGGTCAACGCTGGCGCAATCGGCTTTTTGCTTGACGCAGTCGTTCTTGCACGCGGCGGCGGCAGCGGACCCGGCGACGTCAGCTCCGGCATCGCTGCCAGCGTCGACGGTGGTGACAGGCGCGGCGGTGCCGCAGGCGCTGAGGGAAACAAACAGCAACGCGGTCAAAGGCAAGTGATTCATGACGGCACCTCGGGTGTTGTTGCGCCGCTCTGTTGCGCCGCACCATCCAGCCAGTGCAAGGGCCGTGCCAAGAACCAACGGGGCTTGCCGCTCACGTTTGGCCAAAAGCAGCTGCCGTGGCTGCGGTGCGCTTCATCCAACCGGCGTGGTGCCCGTACGCCAACTCACGGCCCGGCGAGGCAGGCGCCGTTTGTGCACTTGAACGTGTAGCCGTTGGGCAGCTTGATGGTCGGGCAATCGGCGTCCGTGGCGCACGCCGGGTGGCAGGTCAGGGTGCCCTGGGCGTTGGCGGCGCAGGTGCAGCCAGCGGTGGCGTTTTTGCCGCACTTGCCGGTGCAATCCGCCGCCGAGGTGCACGGCGTCTGGGCGGGGCCCTTCGCGTCGCCGCCGCCGAAGCCGTCGCCGCCGGGGAAGCCGGTGCCGTCAAAACCGCCGAAGCCGTCCGGCGGGCCCTTGCCGTCAAAGCCGCCAAACCCGTCGAACTTGCCGCCCTTGCCGTCCTTGTGCGGGAAGCCGTCGGTCGGCGCCGCGTCGTCGGTGGCCGCGTCGGCAACGGTGTCCTCCAAGACGACGGTGTCGGTCAGTCCGCTGGCGTCCGCCTCGAGGCTGTCCACCGCCGTGCCGTCCTGGCCGGGCGCGATGTCGCCGCTGGTGCTGGCGTCATCGGTCGCGCCGTTCAGCGAGGAACCGCCGCCCGCGCCCGCATCCGAGTTATCGCACGCCGTCAGGCCGGCGGTGGCGCAGGTGAACAGGGTCAGGGTCAGCAAGGTCGTAACGCGCATCGTGGGTCCTCTCGTGCAATGTGGGCGGCGGCCAGCCAGGTGGCCGCGGGCCGGGCAAAATGCCGCTGGTGGCGCAACAGCTTGGCAAAATCTCCGACAATGTCCAGCGGAAAACGTCACCGGCACGCTCCGTTCACATTCCTGCACGCCAACCGGCAGTGCAGTGTGGGGCGGTTCCGGCGCGCTGCGTTGGTTTACGCCGCGTCGGTGTCCAAGCGCTCGATTCGCCAGCAGATTGCCGATCCTCATGGCGGCCACGCCCGCGCGCCTGACCTTGACGACGACCGGAAACTGGCGCAACTTCCGGGACCGCAAGGCTCGCCGTCGCGGCTTCGGGAGATGGTCGGCATGTCCAACAAGGCCCAGGATTTGGAGTTTCAGGCGCTGAACACCGCGTTTCGGGTTGCCCGCAAGCTGCAGCGCGTGGTGCCGGGGCAGCTGCAGCCGTTGGCCAACGCCGCGGGGCTGCCTGAAGCGCGCGATTGGCTGGAACGGCAAGCGACGGCGGCACGGCAGCGCGATCTGGCGACGGCGCGACCGGCGGTGACCCAAGACGATCTGCTGGCCGGGCTGCGCAGTCTGGGGCTGCCGGCGGGACGCATCGTGTTCGTGCACAGCTCGCTCAAAGCGCTGGGTTTTGTCGACGGCGGTCCGGATGCGGTCATCGACGCGCTCGTGCAGGTCGTTGTGAGCGAGCTGGGCGGGACTTTGGCGCTGCCGACGTTCTCGCTGACCGGCTCGATGGCCGACACTGTCAAGAGCGGCGCGGTGTTTGACGCCCGCACGACGCCGTCGGCGGTGGGCGCAGTAACGGACCGCTTTCGCCAGCGGCCCGGCGTCGTGCGCAGCCTGCATCCGACGCACTCCGTGGCGGCGCTCGGCCCGGACGCGGCGTGGCTGTGCGCCGACCACCACACGTGCGGCTCAACTTTTGGCACGGGTAGCCCGCTGGCACGGCTGCTGGAGCGCAACGGCGTGCTGCTGGGCCTGGGTACAACGCTCGGTCCGGTGACTTTTTACCATGTGCTCGAGGACTTGCGCGCCGACTTTCCGCTGCACGTCTACTCGGCCGATTCGCCGCTGACAGCGACCGTGCGCGACGCCGCGGGGCAGACGCACACGATGCCGGTGTGGGTGCACGACCCGGACGTGGCGCGGACCCGCATCGACCGCGACGCTGGCGAGGGCATCCGCCGCCACATCACGCACTATCTGGAGCAGACCGACCGGCTGCGCTGGGGGCGGATTGGCATCGCGCCGACGTGGTGGCTGCCGGTGCGCGAGCTGTACACGGCGCTGGAGGAGCTGCTGGCGCGCGGCGTGACGATCTACACGCAGATGCCGCTGGAGCCCGACGTCGCGCCGGTGGCGGCGGAGTCCAAGCTGCGCGTGGCCAAGCGGCTTGTGGCGCGGCCGGTGCGCGGGCTGCAGGAGGAATTGTCGCTCTCGCGCGCGGCGCGGGCGCGGCGGCGGCGGGATCAGGCGCTGCCGAACGTGGACATGGGCCCGCAGCAGGCGATCGACGCGACGCTGATTTGGCTGGCGGCGGCGCAGCGCGAGTCGCAGTCGCACGATGGCGGCTTCGCCCGCGACTGGTCGTATCCGCGCGGCTGGAGCGTGTCGTATCCGGAGACGACCGGCTACATCGTGCCGACCTGGCTGGAGCCGGAAGTGCGCCGGCGCCGCGCCGACGCGGAGGACATCGGCGTGCGCGCGGCGCGGTGGCTCGTCAGCATCCAGGCCGAGAACGGCGGCTTTCGCGGCGGCGTCATCAGCGGCGCGAAAGCGGCGCCGGTGACGTTCAACACCGGGCAGATCCTGATGGGCTTGGCGGCGGCGCGGCGCGAGCTGCCTGCGGCGCGGGCGGCGGAATTCGACGCGCCGTTGCGGCGGGCGGCGGACTGGCTGCTGAGCGTGCAGGACGAGGACGGCGCGTGGCGCAAGTCCCTGACAAGCTTCGCGATGCCCGGGCCCAAAGCCTACGAGACGCACACGGCGTGGGGCCTGCTGGAAGCGGCGCGGGCGACTGGCGAGGCGCGCTACGGCCAGGCGGCGCTGCGGCAGGTCGACTGGGCGCTGGGGCTGCAGCAACACAACGGCTGGTTTGACCGCTGCTGCCTTTCCGATCGCGCGCACCCGCTGACGCACACGCTGGCGTACACCGTGCGCGGCGTGCTGGAGGCGTGGCGCTACTCCGGCGAGCCGCGCTATCTGGCCGCCGCGCTGCGCACCGCCGAGGTCATGGCGTCCTGCACCGACGCCGACGGCATGCTCGCCGGGCGTTTTGGCCGCGATTGGAGCCGCGCGGTGCCGTGGGTCTGCCTGACCGGCACAAGCCAGATGGCGATCTGCTGGGGCATCCTCGCCGACGCCACCGGCGACGCCCGCCTGGCCGACGCGATGCGCCGCGCCAACAGCTTCGTGCGCCGCACCATCGCCACGCAGGGCACGTCGGGTGAGATCGGCGGCATCGCCGGCTCCTTTCCGATTGACGGCGCGTATGGCAAGTGGGAATTCCTCAACTGGGCGGCGAAGTTCACTGTCGATGCCCAGCTGCAGGAGCTGGGCTTGCTGGCGGTGCCGAAGCCGCGGCCGTAGCGAGGGCGAGGCGCAAGATGGCGTATTTCCTGGAAGATCTGCACCCGGGGCTGAGCGCCACGCTGACGCGCACCGTCACCGACGCGGACATCGTGGCTTTTGCCGCGGCGACGGGCGATGCCAACCCGGTGCATTTGGACGACGCGTACGCCCGCACGACGCCGTTTGCCGGCCGCATCGTCCACGGCATGTTGTCGGCGGCGCTGGTCTCGGCGGTGCTGGGCACGCAGTTGCCGGGCGCGGGCACGATTTACGTCAGCCAGACGCTGAAATTCCGCGCGCCGGTGCGCCCGGGGGACACGGTGCGGACGACCGTGACCGTGCGCGAGATCGTCGGCGACAAGCGCCGCGTGGTGCTGGATACGGTCTGCGTCGTCGGTGAGACGGTGGTGC
>CAIPXZ010000458.1 GCA_903869075.1 uncultured Myxococcales bacterium
CCGGAGAGGCCGATGATATCGACCTTCTCGCGGCGCGCCGTTTCAAGAATCTTCGACGCGGGGGTCATCACGCCAAGGTCGATCACCTCGTAATTATTACAGGCGAGCACGACGCCGACGATATTCTTGCCGATGTCGTGGACGTCGCCCTTGACCGTCGCCAGCAGCACGGTGCCCTGGTACTGCCGCTCGCCCTCGTCCTCGCCCTTGGCCATGAACGGCAGCAGGTACGCCACGCCCTTTTTCATCACGCGCGCCGACTTGACGACCTGCGGCAGGAACATCTTGCCCGCGCCGAACAGGTCGCCGACGACGCTCATGCCCGCCATCATCGGCCCTTCGATAATGTCCAACGGCCGCGGGTACTTGGCCAGCGCCTCGGCCATGTCCTCCTCGATGAATTCGACGACGCCGACCACCAACGCGTGGCGGATGCGGTCCTCCACCGGCGCCTCGCGCCACGTCAGGTCCACGACGCGCTTTTGCCCGGCGCCCTTCACCCGCGAGGCGTACTCGACGAGGCGCTCCGTCGCGTCCGGATGGCGGTTCAAGATGACGTCCTCGACGTGGACGAGCAGCTCCTTGTCGATTTGGTCGTACACGACGATCTGCCCGGCGTTGACGATGCCCATGTCCAAGCCGGCTTTGATCGCGTGGTAGAGGAACGCCGAGTTCATCGCCTCGCGCACCGCCGGGTTGCCGCGCAGCGCGAAGCTCAGGTTCGACACGCCACCGGAGATCTTGGCCCGCGGACAAGCCTGCTTGATCAGCCGCGTCGCCTCCAGGAACGACACCGCATAGCCGTTGTGCTCCTCCAGGCCGGTGGCGATCGCCAGGACGTTTGGGTCAAAAACGATGTCTTCGGGCGGAAAGCCGATCTGCTCGGTCAGCAGCTTGTAGGCGCGGCTGCAAATCTCCAGCCGCCGCTCGGTCGTGTCCGCCTGGCCCTGCTCGTCAAAAGCCATGACGATGACACCGGCGCCGTACTTGCGAACCAGCGCCGCCTTGGCGAGGAATTCGCGCTCGCCTTCCTTCAAACTCAGCGAATTGACGATACCTTTGCCCTGCAGGCACTGCAGGCCCTGCTCCAGCACGCTCCACTTCGAGCTGTCGACCATGACCGGCAGCCGGGCGATCTCCGGCTCCGCAGCGATCAGGTTCAGGAACGTCTTCATCGCCGCCACGGAGTCGAGCATCCCCTCGTCCATGTTGACGTCCAGCACGTTGGCGCCGCCGCGCACCTGATCGGCCGCGACCTCGACCGCCGTGGCGAATTCGCCGCCCTTGATCAGCTCAGCAAACCGCTTGGAACCCGTGACGTTTGTCCGCTCGCCGATGATCGTGAAGTTGCTCTCCGGGCGGATGACAAGTGGCTCCAAGCCCGACAGCCGCGTGTACGGCGGCAGCGCGACCTGCACCTGCGTGTGGCGCGGCTTGACGTCGCTGACCGCGTGGGCGATGGCGGCGATGTGCTCCGGCGTGGTGCCACAGCAGCCGCCGACGACGTCGACCAAGCCGGACTGGGCAAAATCGCGCAAGTGGCCGCCAAGCGCGCTGGCGGTCTCGTCGTAGCCGCCGAACGCGTTGGGCAAGCCGGCGTTGGGGTAGCACGAGATGCGCGCGTCGCTGCAGCCGGCGAGTTCCTCCAAAAACGGCCGCATTTCGCTGGCGCCGAGCGCGCAGTTGATGCCGACCGAGAACGGCTTGGCGTGGGCGATGGAGATCCAGAACGCCTCGACGGTCTGGCCGGACAGCGTGCGGCCGGACTTATCGGTAATCGTGACGGAAATCATGAGCGGTACGCGCGCGCCGCGGCGCTGGAATTCATCCTCGATGGCGACAAGCGCCGCCTTGCAGTTCAGCGTGTCGAAGATCGTCTCGACAAGCAGGATGTCGGCGCCGCCGTCCAAGAGCCCGCGCACCTGTTCCTGATACGAATCGCGGACCTGCGGGAAGTTCACAGTGCGAAAGCCCGGGTCGTTGACGTCCGGCGACAGCGACAACGTGCGGTTCATCGGGCCGATCGCGCCGAGCACAAGGCGCGGCTTCTCCGGCGTCTTCTTGGTCCACGACGTCGCCACGTCCTTGGCCAGCTGCGCCGCGGTCTTATTGAGCTCGTAAACGATCGATTCCAAAGCGTAATCGCCCTGCGCCACCGACGTCGCCGCGAACGTGTTCGTCTCGACCATGTCCGCGCCGGCGGCAAAATACTGGTCGTGAATCTCGGTGATGATGTCCGGACGCGTCAGGCACAAAATGTCGTTGTTGCCTTTGACGTCGTGCGAATGACCGGCGAAGCGCTTGCCGCGGTAGTCCGCCTCGGCGAGCTTGTAGCGCTGCACCATGGTGCCCATCGCGCCGTCCAGCACGAGAATGCGGCGTTCAGCGAGGGACTGCAGGAGTTCTTGGGTCGAGGCCATGGCGACATTCCTTGCGGCGAGCGCACCGCGGGCGGCGCAGTATAGGCGAAAAGCCGGCGCGTGCGAACGGTGGCTGGATTTTGCCAAGTCGCGCCGCAGCTTGCCGCGCATTGCGCCACCGGTGACGCTGCCGCATACTCGCCAATGGCAGCTTCGCCAGCAGAGTCGCACACATGGCCAACGATCACCCGATCCCCAACGGCTTGCGCGCGCTCGGCGCCGCGTGGATCTGCGTGGGCGCGCTCTGCATCGCCGCCGGCATCCGCATCCCGCTCTACGTCGACAGCCTCGGCAGCGGCGACGGCGCCGGCGTGGCGTTCCTGCTTGGCATCGGCGCCGCGCTGTTGTTCTGCCCGCTCGGACTTGTGCTCGCGCTCGTGGGCTTGCGCCTGCCGTACAGCGTCTTGGCCCGCAAGCTGGCGCTCGGCTCGGCGTGGGCGTCCATCGGGCTGCTTGCGCTGGCCTGCCTTGGCGCCTCCACCGTCGGCGGTTTTGCCGTGCTGTGCCTGCTGTTCGTGCTTGTCGATGGCCCCGGCATCTGGCAAGTCTGGGGCGTGTTCGCGGTGCTACCGCTGTTTGCCGGCACGCTGCTGGCGCTCAAGTCCGCGGCGATTCGCGGCTATTTTGCCGAGCTGGCGCGCGATCAAGGGTGAGCACCGGCGGCGACGCAGCTGCCCGCCGTGCAGATCAGGCGTCTGCATTCCGGTCCGCAGTCGCTGTCATGGCTGCAGTTGGGCGGCGTCGCGCCGGTGCACACGCACTTGCCGGCGCTGCAGCCGCAGCCGCACGGACAGTCGGCGGTAGCGGCGCAGGTCGTCGTCGCCTTGGGCACGCACTTTGTCGCGTCGGCGTTGCAGACCTCCAGGTGGCAGTTGTCGGTGGTGAACCAAACATGGCTGCAGCCGTTGCCAGAGGCGCCGCAGATCTGCAGGAATCCGCCGGCGCAGCGGGTCGCGCTCTCCGTCGGGCAGCCACCGTGGCACACGCTCGATTCGCAGCGGCCGTCGGCGTCGAGCTGGAAGCCGGCGTTGCAAACGCAGGTGCCGTCGGGCTGGCACACGCCGGTGATGGCGCTGGTCGTGTCGTTGCCGTGGCAAGAGTCGACGAATTTCGGGTCGCACCAGGTCAAGTCGTAGCACCTACCCGTGGTTTGCTCGATGCCGATGCCGGGCTTGCACGTGCAGGTGCCGTCCGCGTTGCAGTGGCCGGCGAGGCCGATGCCCTGCGGCAGCCAGTTGCAGGTCTTGTCGTTGCCGGGCGTGCAGCCAAAGCCGGGCCAAGCATCGGCCGCGCTGGCATCCGCAGCTGCTTCGACAGCCGGCACCACGTCCGCTAGCGCATCGGCAGCGTCTGCGGCAGCGTCAGGGACGTCTGCGCCGGTCGCGGCGTGGACGGGCACCTCGGTGCACGCACTCAGCCAGGCCACCAGCAAAATGCCTGCAATCTTCATGAATTCCCCGCGCGAAGCCGACAGCGCAGCCTGAGCCTGCGGGGCACGGCCAGCGCTGTCAAACCCCGCGCCCGCAAGCGCGCGTGGCCACGCGGGAAACGCCGCCGCTCGCGCGCGCCCGTTGCCAACCGCGGGCAACTGAGGCAAAAGGCTGCTCCCTGCCTTGGGAGCCACCGATCATGACCGACCAGCCGCGCGACACCGAAAACCTGCCCCCCCGCTACGACTTCACGGCCATCGAGCGCCGTTGGCAGGCGTATTGGTTGGCGAACAAGACCTTTCGCACCTCGACCGATCCAGCGCGCAAAAAAGCCTTTGTGCTCGATATGTTCCCGTATCCATCCGGCGCCGGCCTGCACGTCGGCCACCCCGAGGGGTACACGGCGACGGATATCTACAGCCGTTTTTTGCGGATGAATGGCTACAACGTGCTGCACCCGATGGGGTGGGATGCTTTTGGCCTGCCGGCCGAGCAGTACGCCATCCAGACCGGCACGCACCCGGCGCAGACGACGCAAGTGAACATCAACACGTTTCGCCGGCAAATCCAGTCGCTGGGTTTTTCCTATGACTGGGAGCGCGAGGTCGATACAACCGACCCGACATATTACAAGTGGACGCAGTGGATTTTCTTGCAGCTCTTCAAGAAAGGCCTCGCGTACCAGGCCGAAATTCCGGTGAATTGGTGCGCCGCGCTCGGCACCGTGTTGTCCAATGAGGAGGTGATCGACGGCAAAAGCGAGCGCGGCAACCACCCGGTTGTGCGCGTGCCGATGCGGCAGTGGATGCTGAAAATCACGGCGTACGGCGATGAATTGCTGCAGGCGGTGGAGACGCTGGACTGGCCCGAAGGCATCAAGGCGATGCAGCGCAACTGGATTGGCCGGTCGGAGGGCGCGGAGGTCGATTTCGCCGTCGTCGGCGGCGCGGGCACGCTGCGGGTCTTTACCACGCGTCCTGACACGCTTTTTGGCGCAACGTACATGGTGCTGGCGCCTGAGCACACGCTCGTCGAGCGGCTGACGACGCCGGCGCAGAAAGCCGCTGTCGAGGCGTACGTCGAGGCGGCGCGGCACAAGTCGGAGCGCGACCGCCAGGCGGAGGTCAAGGAAAAGAGCGGCGTGTTCACCGGCGCCTATGCGACCAACCCCTTGACTGGCAAGGAGATCCCGATCTGGATCGCCGACTATGTGCTCGGCGGCTATGGCACAGGCGCGATCATGGCGGTGCCGGCGCACGACGAGCGTGATTTCGCGTTTGCCCAGCAATTCTCGCTGCCTATCGTGCAAGTTGTCAGCAAGGACGGCACGTTGTGGGCGCAGACGCCGGCGGAGGCCTTCACTGATCACGGCGTCGCGGTGAATTCCCAGCAGTTTGATGGTCTTCCAACGGCATCCGTCAAGAAGGCAGTGACGGATTGGCTCGTCGAGACCGGCATCGGCGAGCGCAAGGTCAACTACAAGCTGCGCGACTGGGTGTTCAGCCGCCAGCGCTACTGGGGCGAGCCGATTCCGGTGTATTATCCGGTGATTGCCGCAGTCGATGGCGCGGCGCTGCGTGAAGCCGGGCTGACGCCGGGCAACGTCGCGGACCTCGTCGAACAGGGCTCGTGGCGCATCGACTACGCCACGGCGCACGCGGTGGCGGAGAGCGCGCTGCCGCTGACGCTGCCGCCGACGGACGATTTCCTGCCCACCGGCAACGCCGAGCCGCCGTTGGCGAAATGCCACGACTGGCGGTTTTTTCAGGCCGACGGCAAGTGGTATGCCCGCGAAACCAATACGATGCCGCAGTGGGCAGGGTCGTGCTGGTATTATTTGCGTTACATCGATCCCCACAATCCCGACGCGCTGGCGAGCCCCGAGGCGCTGCAGTATTGGCTGCCGGTGGACCTCTACGTTGGCGGTGCCGAGCACGCCGTGCTGCACCTGCTGTACGCGCGGTTTTGGCACAAAGTGCTGTTCGATCTGGGCGTTGTGCCGACGGCGGAGCCGTTCCAGCGGCTGATCAACCAGGGCATGATTCTCGGCGAAGACGGCGAAAAGATGTCGAAATCGCGCGGCAACGTCATCAATCCCGACGACGTCTTGAAGGAGCACGGCGCCGACACGTTCCGGCTCTACGAAATGTTCATGGGACCGCTGGAACAGGTCAAGCCATGGTCGACGCGCGACATCGTCGGCAGCAAGCGTTTCTTGCAACGGGTGTGGAATCTATTTGAGAAACCGTACACCGACGACGCGCCGGACGCGGCGACGCTGCGGGTCCAGCACCGGCTCGTCAAGAAGGTCACCGAGGATAGCCAAACGCTGCGATTCAACACGGCAATCTCGGCGATGATGATCGCCCTGAACGAGCTGGCCGCCCTGCCCACGCTGCCGCGCGCGACCGCTGAGGTGTTCGTGCTGGTGCTGGCGCCGTACGCGCCGCATCTGGCGGAAGAGCTGTGGGAAAAGTTGGGGCACGCGCCAAGCGTCGGCCTCGCGCCGTGGCCGAGTTTTGACGAAGCGCTGTGCGTCGATGACTCCGTGGAAATTCCCGTGCAAGTCAACGGCAAATTGCGCGGCAAGCTGCAAGTGAAAAAAGACACGTCGGCTGAAGAGCTGGCGCGGCTGGCGCTGGCGGATCCGGCGGTGCAGAAGTGGACCGACGGCAAGGAAGTGCTCAAAGTCATTCCGGTTGTCGGCCGCATGGTGAGTGTAGTGGTGAAGGGCTAGATGGCCGACCTCCAACTCATCTTGCAGACCTGGCCGATGGCGGATGTCCGGCTGGCCGCGCCGCTTTTTGCCCAGCACGCCGGCGGGACGGCGGCGGATCGCGCGCAGCAGCTGGCGCGTTGTCGCGGAATTGCCGCGGATCGTTTGGAGGAAAGCGCCGCGCGGGCGGTGGTGCGGGCGTGGCGCGAGGTCGGCATCGTCGCGTGGGCGCTGCCGTTGACGACGTTGCCGGAGTTCGCGCGGCCGGTGGTGGCGCGCGCTGTCGACCTGCGCGAGCCGGACGTGCTTGTGGCGCAGATCAGCTTTACCGCGCCGCCGGAGCGGATTGCGCTGCGGCAAGTGGTGCTGGCGCTGCCGGGGCGCTGGCAGTCGACGCAGCTGATCCAGGAACAGGCGGCGAAGAAGAAGACGTCGGCGGTGGCGGTGATGTTTGACGTCGCGACGACCGGCGGCATCAAGACGATGCTGCAGTCGCGGCCGTCGCAGAACCAGCCGGGCAAGACCACGGAATCACAGTCGGATGAGCCGATGCTGGAGCTGGCGACGGTGGCGCCGGCGCGGCGGATTCAGGTGTTTGCACGGCGGCTCGACTACCGGACGCTGCGGCAGCCGGCGCGCGAGCGCGTCGAGGACAACTGGCGGCTGTGGCTGGCGGAGCTGCACGCGGTGCTGCGGCCGGAGCTGGCGGGCGCGGACCGCCTGGCGCGGACGGTGACGACTGGGCTTGTGGAGCGCGACGCGATCGTCGCCGACGCCAACGATCTCGGTCGCACCGGTCGCTGGCTGATGCTGCGGGCGATGGCGGCGCGGCTGCCGCAGGAGACGCGGTAGGCGGGGTTGGCGCCCTTAGTGCCGGACCAGCTGGGCGCCCAATTCGGCAAATTCATCAAAGACATGCACGCGGTTGCCGCCGTCGCTAATCGCCTGGTGCAGCGCCTTCGTCGCGCATTGCATCAGGTGGTCGACGTTGCGGATCTCCTTGCTGTACGCCGCGACGCCGATGCTCAGCGTCACGCCGCGGCGGTCGGCAACGTAGCGCGAAATGCGGGTCCGCATCGCCTCCGCCGTGGCCACCGCCGCCATCGCGTGCATCCGCTCCTGCGCCTTCTCGGCGACCGTCTTGCCGTGCTCGCGCGCCACTTCCGGCAGCAGCAAGGCAAACTGCGCGCCCTCGAGCCGGCACACAACGGCGTAGTCGCCTTCCGCCTCGTTGCCATGGCCATGCGCCGCCGCGGTCTTGAGAATTCCGCCAATGCTGCCGAGCAGCTCGTCCGCCGCGTCGTGGCCGTAGGCGGCGCTGTACGCGGCAAAACCGTCGACCTCCACGAGGATCAGCGTGACGCTGCGGCCGAATTCCCGGCTGCGCTGGATCTCGCCGTGCAGGCGCTGGAACAGGTAGTCGCGGTTGTACAGCCCGGTCACGGCGTCCAACACCACCAGCTTGTGCAGCGCCGCCTCGTTGCGGCGGATAATCGCCGTAAAGCCGCCGCCAATCACCGCCAGCGCGCTGTTCATCAGCGCCACCCAGGTCCACAGCAGCCCGACGTAGGTCGCGTTGTGCTGCAGCGCGTTGTTGGCAAGCGGCATCACCACCGGCGTCACCGCGTTGGTGAGCTCGGCAAAAAGCAGCAGCCCGTACAGCAGCCCGCCCGCCGCGCCGATGAGGAGCACTTCCAGCTGGCTCTCCAGCACAAACGCCGCCTCGACAGTCACCAGCAAGTAGACCGCCCAGAACCAGCTGACCACGCCGCCGCTGAAGTGGATGACCACGGTCACCACCACAAGGTCAAACAGCAGCTGGGCGTGCGGCAAAAAGCGGAAGCGCTCAAACCACTTATAGGAAAAATGGAACCAAGCGTTGTAACCCACCGCGACGCCCAGCGCCAGCACCGGCACCGCGATGTTGTGCGAGACGACGTCAAAGTCGCCGCTGCCAATGTAAAACGCCGCAGAAATCAGGCCATAGGCCGCGAGCATGGCGATGCAGAACCAGCGCGCCAGGATGACGAGCCGCGCGGCACGGGTCTGCTTGCGCGCCGCATCGCGCCCCTGCCAGTCGCCGCCGTCGGCCGGATAGTTGTAAAGCAAGTGCTGCAGCGCAGAAGGCGCATGTCGCTGCTGGTTTGTATGCTCCATCTGCTGCCCCCCGTCTCGCGTCGCGTGACTCCACACAAGAGACAGTCTGGCAGGATGGTTTGTGGACGCAAGTGCCTCGTCCGGAGGGCGTTTCTAGCTCTTGACCTCGGCCAGCGCGCGGTCCACTTCGGCAAAAACCTCGGCATTGCCGTCCTGGTGGTACGACGCCAGGTTCGCCGCCAGCTCCGCCGAGCGATCCAGCAACTCCTGAACATCGGCGTGCGTCACCGCCTCGCGGCACAGGCCAAAGCCAAGCTTTTGCAGGTAGCGGGCGTTGAGGATTTGCTCAAACTGTCCGGCCAGCGGCACCGACAGCATCGGCTTGTGCAGGAAAACCGCTTCGCCCATCAGCGAAAAGCCGCCGCCGGCGATGACGGCGCGCGCGCTGGCGAGGTCGTCGACGAAGCCGGTCTCGGAGAACGGCTGGTGCGCGAGGTTGCCATCGAGCTCGACCGTCGCGATGCCGCGGCGCACGCCGTAGACGCGAAAGTGCACGTCAACAAATGACTTCAGCACGCCTTCGAGCGTCTCGGCATTGTCCGCCGACGAGTACACGAGCACATGCGCGCCGTCGGTTGGCTTGGCCGCCAGCACTTCCGGCCGCAGGATCGGCGCCACCAGCGTCGTGCGCTCCTTGCACAGTGGCGGGCGAAAAAACGTCGTGATCACATAGCAATCCGCGCCGGGCAGCTTGGACTTTACGATGCCCTTGGCCAGCAGGAATTCCGCCTTGTGGCCTTCCAGCACGTCCTCGTCGTGCTGCGCGCGGTTGATGATCTGCATGTTGTCGACGCTGATGACCGGCACGTGGTGCGACTTGGCGTAGACGTAAGACCACGATTCGAAATCGGAAATCACGACTTCCGGGCGAAAATCCTCCAGCTGCCGGTAGGCGTTGGCGAGGATCGGCGCCTCGCGCAGCAGATCGACGAGGTTGGACCACGCGGTCTTGCCCTTTTTGACGACGTTGTCCTCGTACACGAGGTGCCAGCCGTGGACGCGATGTACCCCCTCGAAATGCTTGGACAACATCGCGTGCGCGCGGCCGCTGACGAGCACATGGACTTCATGGCCCGCGGCCAGCAAATGCTCGATGACGACCCGGCTGCGCGTTGCGTGGCCCATGCCTTCGCCTACGACACCGTATAAAATTCGCATGGTTCACCGCTCCTGCGCCCGCGTGGGCCGGCTGGTTGTAGCGCGAATGCCGCGGCCGGGAAAGTCTGCGCTGCCGCAAGCGGTTCTGTAACGGCGTCCGCGAGTTCGCAAAAAACTGCTTGCGCCGTGCCGCCCGAAACGGCAGCGTGCTCAGCGATCGGCGTCGCCATGCGCCATTTTCGCCCTCGTCCCACCCACCGCAACGCCGCATCCACACGCCCGTCACGGCGAATTTTGCCCACCTCCAAGGACTGAACACCATGAATTTGCTTGAAATCCTTAATTGGCGCTATGCCACCAAGAAAATGGATCCCACCCAAACCGTGCCGGCCGCGACGGTCGACCGCATTATCGAAGCGACGCGCCTGGCGCCCACGTCGAGCGGCCTGCAGCCGTTCGAGATCATCCACGTCACGAATCCCGAGGTGCGCGCGCAGCTCAAGGCCGCGGCGTGGGGGCAGTCGCAGGTGACGGACTGCTCGGATTTGCTGGTTTTTGCCGCGTGGGACGACTACACGCCGGAGCGCATCAACGCGATGTTTGACCTCGTGAACGCGCAGCGCGGCGGCACCAACGACGGCTGGGAGGCGTACCGCCAGCGCTTGCTCACGAGCTACCCGCCGCGCGGCGCCGAGGTGAATTACCAGCACGCCGCGCGCCAAGCGTACATCGGTCTGGGCGTGGCGCTGGTCGCTGCCGCCGCCGAACAGGTGGACGCGACGCCGATGGAGGGCTTCGACCCCGCCGCCGTCGACGCGATCCTCGGGCTGCCGGCGCTGGGTCTGCGCAGCGTGGTGCTGCTGCCGCTCGGCCACCGCGACGCCGCCAACGACTGGCTCGTCAAGCTGCCCAAGGTCCGCCGCCCGCGTGCGCAGTTCGTGCACACGCGGCCGTAGCCGACCGGCCAACGCGGGCGCGACTTTTGGCCGCGGCTGCGGCACAGTTCCGAATAGAACCGCCGGCCCGCGCGTCGTACCGCTGCGCGGCGTCGCCGCCGGCTCGGAGCTCGGATGACGCGTCGCCTTGGGATCCTGCCGCTGCTGCTGTTTTTGCCACTGCCGGCGTTTGCCGCCACGGTGCTGCAGACGCCGGCCGGCGGCCGCATCGTGCTCGACCACGGCGTGTTTTGCGGCGTCACGCCCGAAGGCTGGAATTTTGAAGGCGATCGCCGCATCGCCCACGCCGCTGCCGACCTCGCGTCCGGCAGCGCCGTCGAGGTCCGCATCGCCGCCGACGTCACCGCGTGCGCCAGCGCGCGCGACTCAGTCACGCTCGTCGCCTCGCCGCCGTTGCCCATCCTCGACACCGGCAGCGTAGTCTGGTGGCCGGATGAAGGTCGCCTTGAATTCAGCGGCAACCACCTGAATGGCTTGCAAATTCACGGCCAATCGGGTCGCCTCGGCAGCGACGATATCTGCCACACGAGCGCCGCCGCCGTCGAGCGCTGCGTCGTCGGCTTGGGCCGCGGTTTCGAGATCGACCCGGCGATCAGCTGGCTGCCCGCCGGCGCCAACAGCTTGGATAGCTTGACGATCTTCGACTACGCCGGCAAGCGCCTGCCGTCCGCCGCGCTGCAGCTCAAGCCGGCGCGCGTGGTGCTGGCGCGCGTGCTGCCGGCGACTTCGGGCGTGGAGCTGACCGACGGTTTTGCCCGCATCCTGCTGCCGCACCCGGACGCGATCGCCAGCGTGGACTGCGGTCTGGCGCGCTGCGAGCTGACCGACGATGCGATCGTCGTGCGCAGCGTCGCCGGCCAAGCGAGCGCGGTAGCGGTGCGGGTGCGCCTGGCGCCGCACGTGTTCGTGCAGCGCGGCGATGCCCAGGAATTCCAAGCGGCGGCGACGTTTACGCTGTTGCACTGCCCGATTGCGCTGGCTTCCGGCACGCCGATTCGCGACCTCGACGACGTGCGCGTTGTGGTGCGGCTGGACGCGCGCTGCGCCAAGGACGTGCGCACGCTGCGCTGGACCGCGGATCGCGACGTCGCCGACGTGCTGCGCGTGGAGAAAGACGGCGACGCGGTGTTTGTGCTGCTGCGGGTCGGCCGCATCGTCGACGACCGGCTGACGGTGACGGCGAGCCGCGCTGACCCGGATGCGCCGATTCTTGCCGCGCTGTCGAGCCCGACGCGGCCGCCGCCGGTGCCGCATATTGGTCTGGAAATCACGGGTTATGGGCCCATCGACTTCGTGCCCAAGAACCGCGACGCCCAGGTGCGCGTGGCGCCGCTGGACGAGCACGCGCGGCTCGTTGTGCTGCCGATGCCGGGCGTGTACCAGGCGCGGCCGCAGCTGGACGGCTTCGCGGTGCGCGGTGACGAGACGGCGAATGGCTCGGTGGCGCTGCGCTATGGCCTGCGCGTGGACTCGCTGCCGGCGAGCCTGGCGGGCGTGGACCTTGCGGTGCTGAGCGACGGCCTGCAACGGCCGCTGCGGGAGGCGAGCGTGCAGACGCCGCTGGGCGCGACGAAGACCCGGGAAGCGGTCGTCGAGCTGCTCTGCGCCGACGAGAACGACAAGCCGCAGGCGATCGCCACGGGCGACACGCCGCGCATCGGCTACGACAAGCGCGACACGTGCCGCATCGTCATCCACCGCGCGCGGCTCAAGAGCGAAGACGGGCCGCAGACGGTGCAGATTGAGGTCGACGTCGCGGCGCTGGACGGCACCAACCGGACCGGGACGCACATCAGCGAGCGCGTTGTGCTGCGGCCGGGGCTGGAGGACCGCACGTTCTGGATCCACGGCGTCAAGGCGCCGTTTGACCGCATCGCGGCGCGGGTTTACCACGTCGTCGACGAGTCGCGGTTCCAGGAGGGCCTCGACCCCAAGTCGACCGCCGCGGCGCTGCAGTGGACGGTCATCACCGGCACGGGCCACCTGCGGTTCTACGCCACGGCGTCGTTCCCAACCGGGCTGTACCGCGCCAACGAGCCGGCGGGGCTGCTGACGCTGAATTTCGGCGTGCTGTCGCGGCTCGTGCTGCTGGACCACGACGGCAAGGAGAGCTTGTTCGGCATCGAACTGGGCGCGATGGGCATTGGCCTTGTCGGCACTGGCAATTTTCCCAGCTATCCCGCGACGTTGGCAGCGGTCGGCGGCATCGGCGTCGGCGTCCCGCTCGGCAACATCGGCCAGCCAAGCCAGGCATCGCTGAATCTGCACGCGTGGGTCGCCTACGAATTCCGCCCCGATTTCCAGTACTTTGCCAACGCCACTGACGCCACGGCCGGCGTCAACGGCAAGAACGCGCCGCACTGGGCGTTCATTTTTGGCCCGAGCATCTCGATCGGCAACGTCGGCACCGTGCTGTGACAGTTCCCGGCGCGGCGCAGGCGTGGTATCTGCAGGCGAGGAGCCACCATGAAGCCAACTTTCACCATCCCGACGACGCTGCTGGACAACGCCGCCGCGTTCACGGACCCGTTTTTCAAGCGCTTTGGCCAGACGCCGCACACGGTGCAGCTGACGCCGGATCTGAGCAAAACCTACCCATTTCCAACGTGGTACGGCGACGTCACCAGCGCCATGGGCATCTTTTTGTGCGACTACGCCGCCGCGCACGCCGCCCTGCCCAATCCGGCGATGAAGCCGGTGCGGATGCCGCGCGGCCGGGCGCTTGTGATCCTCTCGTGCTACCACTATGAAAACGTCGCGGGAATCCCGGCTTACAACGAGATCGCCATGACGATACCGCTGCTCGCCGGCCCCGGGCGCGACTGGCCGGTGCTGCCGCTGCTGGCGCCGCAGCTGTTCCCGCATTTTGGCTACTACGTGTTTGGCATGCCCGTGACTTCCAAGGAAAACCAGCTGCGCGGCAACAACATCTGGGGCTTGCCGAAAGTGACGCACGAGATCGACCAGTTTTTGGACGGCGGCGACTGCGTGACCGTGGCCAAGGAACCGGACGGCACGCCGTATTTTTCGCTGCGGGTGCCGACGTCCGGGACGCCGACGGCGTTTGACACAAGCGGCTGGATCTACAGCCAGCTGGACGGCAAGTACCTGCGGGCGCAGACGAATTTCAAGGGCGTATTCAACGTGACAAAGCACATGGCGGCGCTGTGGCAGAAGGCGGCGACGCCGGAGCGGACGTACCTGGAGATCGGCGACGGGCCGTCGGCGGCGATCCTGCGGTCGCTGCAGATTGAGCCGCAGCCGTTCCAGTTCCGCTATGCCGCGACCATGCACAGCACTTTTGACCTGCCGCAGGCGACCTGGCGCGCGCCGTGGCAGCCATGACGAATCGGTGGCGGTCCGCGGCCGCGCACGCGGCGGGTGGCTTCCCTCCACCGCAAGATCGCGCTACTTTCCACGCCGGCCCGGCCGCTCGCCGGTTTTTGGTGCGTCATGTCCACGACCTACGCCTCTGATAACCTCGTGCTCGGCGGCGGTCTCGCCGGTCTCGCCGTCACGCTCGAATTGCTGGACGCTGGCCAGCGCGTGCTGCTGCTCGACCGCGCCACGCCGGAGCGCCTGGGCGGCCTCGCCCGCATCTCCTTTGGCGGTGTTTTTGCTGTGGATTCACCGGAGCAGCGCCGCTCCGGCATCGCCGATAGTCAGGAACTGGCGCTCGCCGATTGGCTGGCTTTTGGCGAAATTCCCGACGAGGACACGTGGCCGCGGCGCTGGGCGGAGGCCTTCGTTGGCCGCGCGACGCCGGACGTGCGCGATTGGCTGGTCGGCCGTGGCGTCAAATTCCTGCCTGTTGTCAACTGGGTGGAGCGCGGGCTGTATGCCCCGGGCAACAGCGTCCCGCGCTTTCACATTGTCTGGGGCACGGGCTACGGCCTGATCCTGGCGCTCATCGCGGCGATCGACAAGCACCCGAACCGCGCCAAGCTGGAGATCAAATACCGCCATCGCGTCGCTGAGTTGACGAGCCAGGGCGGCAACATCGTCGGCTGCACCGGCATCGACGAGGCAACCGGCGCCAGCTTTACCGCCACCGGCAGCACGACAATCGTCGCGTCGGGCGGCATCGCCGGCGACCTCGAGCGCGTGCGCCGCAACTGGTACAAGCCGTGGGGCAAGCCGCCGGAAGTGTTGCTCAATGGCTCGCACCCGGAGGCCGACGGCGCGCTGCAGGACGCTGCCCAAGTGCACGGCGCACAGGTGACGCACCTTGAAAAGATGTGGAATTACGCGGCGGGTGTGCGCCACTGGAAGCCGACGCACGCGCACCACGGCCTGTCGCTGGTGCCGCCGAAGTCGGCGCTGTGGCTGGACGCGCATGGCAAGCGGCTGGGACCGCCGCCGCTGGTGACGGCGTTCGACACGCGCTACCTCGTTGAAACGATTGCCCAGCAACCGAAACAGTATTCCTGGCAGGTGCTGAACCAGCACATCGCCGAGAAAGAGCTGGCGGTGTCCGGTTCGGAGTTCAACCACGCGATTCGCGACAAGAGCTACCCGCGGTTCCTGGCCAGCGTGCTGTTTGGCAACAAGGCATTGGTCAAGGATTTTGTCGACAACTGCCCGGATTTTGTCACGGCGAACTCGGTCGCCGAGCTGGCGCAGAAAATGAACGAGCGGCAGGGCGACAATTCGGTCGACGCCGACGTGATGGCTGGCGAGATCGCCCGCTACGACGCGCAGATTGCGCGGGGCGAGTCGCTTTTCAACGACGACCAGCTGCGGCGCATCGCCCACGCGCGGCGCTACAAGGGTGACCGCTTCCGCACCTGCAAATTCGCGCCGATCGACGACCCGAAGCACCGGCCGCTCATCGCGATCCGCGAGTTCATCCTGACGCGCAAGAGCTTGGGCGGCATCCGCACCGATCTCGGCTCGCGGGTGCTCGACGGCAGCGGCGCGCCCATCCCCGGCCTCTACGCGGTCGGCGAGGCAGCCGGCTTCGGCGGCGGCGGCATGCACGGCCTGCGCGCACTGGAGGGCACGTTCATCGGCGGCTGCATCTTCAGCGGCCGCCTCGCCGGCCAGGCGATCGTCAAGGGGTAGCGGTCGCGTCGATCGGTTGGCGCGGCGCGGGCGATCTGACGGTGATTTCGGCACGCCTTCGGTACGGACGGCGCCGCGGAGGCCTACTGCGCTGCGCTGTGCGCCAGCTCGGGGCGCACGTTGCGGACTTCCGTCCGGCTTTGTGGCGCGGCCCTCCGCGGCGTGCGCGCTTGCGCTTGCCGGAACGCGCGAACACTGCGTCGGGGCCGCATTTGCCGCGCCTGCAGCCCGGACCGCGCCCTCAAGGCCGCGGGCGACGGCGCGGAACAGTCGACGGCGGCGCGCGCCGGGACGGCGAGGCAGCTGACGAGCGCGAAGAGGGTGAATCGGCGGCCCATGCGGCAGCTCCGGCGTAGGCGACGCCTACAGCGCGACGGTTTCGCCCACCTTCAGCGCCTTGAGCTCGGCCTTGGCGCCGGACTGCTTGAGCGCGGCGGCAAAAGCCTCGACAGTGCCCGTCAGCACCGGGAACGTGGCGAAGTGCATCGGCACAACGGACGCCGGCTTGACGAGCTTGACGGCCTCGGCGGCGCGCTTGGGGCCCATTGTGAAGCGATCGCCGATGCAAGCGAGCATCACGTCGACCTTGCCGTGCTCGGCGACCAGCGCCATGTCGCCAAACAGGTCCGTGTCGCCGGTGTGGTAGATGCTGGGGCCGCCCTTGATGCGGATGAGGAAGCCGCCCGCGCTGCCGGCGGCGTGGCCGTTGGCGTCGGAGCTGTGCACGGCCGGGATGAAGGCGACGCGGACGTCCCCGCCGAGCAGCTCGATGTCGCCGCCGGCGTTGCCGGTGCTGTCAAAGCCGAACTGCTCCTTGGGATAGCCGGCGCCGACCAGCGCGTTGCCGAGGTCAAAGGTCGCGACGAGCTTGGCGCCGGTCTTCTTGCCGATCTCGACGGCGTCGCCGACGTGGTCAAAGTGGCCATGCGTCACAAGCACCAAATCGGCCTTGTCGAGCGCCGCCAGATCCGCCTCACCAGTCTTGTTGGCGGGGTTCTTGATCCACGGATCGACGAGCAAAGTCTTGCCGCCCGGGGTGACAATCTTGAAAGCGGCGTGGCCATACCACGTGAGCGTTGTCCTGGCGGCGGCGGGCGCCGGCTTGGGCTCGGCAGCGAAGGCGGTGGTGGCAAAAAGCGAGATCAGGACGGCGAGGTAGCGCATGGTGGGTTCCCGTGGCGCCAGGACGGCGCGTTGGCGGGCAGTATTGCCGGCGCGCCGGCGTTTGGGAAGGCGTGGCTGGGCCGTCTGCAGGGCGGTCGCAAGCTCAGCAAGTCGCGCCCACATCCCAACGCCCCGGACTAAAGTCCGCGGCTATGGTTCAAGAAA
>CAIPXZ010000459.1 GCA_903869075.1 uncultured Myxococcales bacterium
AACTCGCAGCGCTTTGGCGTGCCGATGGGCTTTGGCGGACCGCACGCGGCGTTCATGGCGGTGCGCGACGCGTACAAGCGGGCGATGCCGGGGCGGCTGATCGGCGTGTCGGTGGACGCGGCGGGCAAGCCGGCGCTGCGGCTGGCGCTGCAGACGCGCGAGCAGCACATTCGCCGCGACAAGGCGACGTCCAACATCTGCACGGCGCAGGTGCTGCTGGCGATCATGGCGAGCATGTACGCGTGCTACCACGGCCCGGACGGCTTGAAGGCGATTGCCCAGCGCGTGCACGGGCTTGCGGCGCTCGTCGCGCGCGTGGCGACCGAAGCGGGGCTGCAGGTCATCGGCGAGCGCTACTTTGACACGCTGCGGCTGGCAGTCGGGCAGCGGCGCGTCGAGATCCTCGCGGCGGCGGACGAGGCACAGATCCTGCTGCGGACGTATGAAGACGGCACGCTGGGCGTGACGCTGGATGAAGCCGTGACGCCGCACGATCTGGTGACGCTCGTCGGCGTGCTGACCGGTCGCGCGTGGTCGGAGACCGAAGTGGGCGGGCTGGCGCACGGCATGGATGCGCCGGGCTTTGGCGCGCTGGCGCGGACGACGCCGTACCTGCAGCACCCGGTCTTTTCGAGCTATCACAGCGAGACCGAGATGATGCGCTACCTGCATCGCCTGCAGTCCAAGGACTTGTCGCTGACGACGTCCATGATTCCGCTCGGTTCCTGCACGATGAAGCTGAACGCCGCGGCAGAGATGCTGCCGATCACCTGGCCGGGCTTTGCGCAGCTGCATCCGTTTGCGCCGGCGAGCCAGACGCGCGGCTATGCCAAGCTGTTTCACCAGCTGGAGGCGTGGCTCTCGGAGATCACGGGCTTTGCGGCGTGCTCGCTGCAGCCCAACGCGGGCAGTCAGGGCGAATATGCGGGCCTGCAAGTCATCCGCGCGTTCCATTTGCAGAACGGTCAAGGCCACCGCAACGTCTGTTTGATTCCACAGTCGGCGCACGGCACCAATCCGGCGACGGCGACGATGGCGGGGATGACGGTCGTCGTCGTGGCGTGTGATGCGGCGGGCAACATCGATGTTGCGGACCTGAAGGCGAAGACGGCGCTGCACGCCGACAAGCTCGCGGCGCTGATGGTGACGTATCCGTCGACGCACGGCGTCTTCGAGGCGGCGATCAAGGAGATCTGCACGGTGATCCACGCCGCCGGCGGCCAGGTCTACATGGACGGCGCCAACTTGAACGCGCAGGTCGGGCTGTGCCGGCCGGGCGACATCGGCGCGGACGTCTGCCATATCAACTTGCACAAGACGTTTTGCATTCCGCACGGCGGCGGCGGCCCCGGCATGGGTCCGATCTGCGTGGCGAAGCACCTCGCGCCGCTTTTGCCGGGTCATCCGTGCGCGCACACGGGCGGCGCGCACGCGATTGGGCCGATCTCGGCCGCGCCGTGGGGCAGCGCGAGCATTCTGCCGATTTCCTGGATGTACATCCGCATGATGGGCGGCGCTGGGCTGAAGAAAGCGACGCAGGTGGCGATTCTCAACGCCAACTACCTGGCCAAGCAGCTGTCAGCGCACTATCCGGTGCTGTACACCGGGCAAAATGGCCTGTGCGCGCATGAATGCATCATCGACACGCGGCCGCTGAAAGCTGCCGGCATTGAGGTGGACGACATCGCCAAGCGGCTGATGGATTACGGCTTCCACGCGCCGACGATGAGCTTCCCGGTGCCGGGCACGCTGATGATCGAACCGACCGAATCGGAGTCCAAAGCGGAACTGGACCGGTTTGTCGAAGCCATGCTGGCGATTCGGACCGAGATAGACCAGGTACAGAACGGTGTGTGGCCGGCCGATGACAATCCCA
>CAIPXZ010000460.1 GCA_903869075.1 uncultured Myxococcales bacterium
CATCGCGCGCCCAGTGCAGCCAATCAGCCGCCTCGCTGTAGCGCGCCGCCCGCAGCGCCGACCGTCCGCGCAGCAGCGCCGCGGCACAGGCGCCGTCGAGATCCCCCGACGCCAGGAACAGCTCGCGCGCGCGATCCGCCAGCCGCGACGCCGTCGTGGTCTTGCCCTCGCCGAACCGCAGCACAGCCTCGCGAAAAAGCCCAATCGCGACGGGACGTTCGGACATCAGATCATCACGCTGCCGCAGGAGATGTCGATGCCCTGGCCGGTCAGCACGTCGCCTGTCGGACCGACGAGGAATTCGACGTACGCCGCCACTTCCTCCGGGCGAATCATCCGCCGCACCGGCTGCGCGTCCATCTGCGCCTGCATCACTTTTTCCACCGAGCCGCCGCGCTTGTCGGCGATCGCCTGCATCGACGCCCGCGCCATCTCCGTATCCACCCAGCCCGGATTCAGCGCGTTGACGCGGATGCCGCGGTGCGCCAATTCCAGCGCCATGGTCCGCACCACGCCCTGGATCGCGTGCTTGCTGGCGACGTAGGCGATCGAGCCCGGCGCGCCAAACCGCCCCAGCACGCTGCCGATGAACACAACGCGCCCGCCCGGCTGCATGTGCGCGCACGCGAGCTGCGCCAGAAACACCGTGCCGGTCAGGTTGACGCCGACGATGTGGCGAAAGCGCGCGCGGTTGTCGGCGCTCAAGTCCGAGAGCGGCGTCGGTCCGTTGGTGCCGGCGTTGCAGATCAGGATGTCGATCGGCCCAAAACGGCTCTCCGCGGCGACGATCGCGTCGTCAATCGACTGGTCCACCGCCAGATCCAGCTTCAGCGCGTGCGCCCGCTCGACGCCGAGGTCGCGGACCACGCCGAGCATCTGGTTGAGCGAGCGCGCCGCCAGCGTGAACCGGTAGTTGCCCTCGCCCAGCCGCCGGGCGATCGCCTCGCCGATGCCGCGCGACGCGCCGGAGATAAAGACGTGCTTGGGCCGGTTGTTCAGGTGTTTTTCAAGCTCGGACTGCGGCAGACGAACGGTGACCATCGGTGAACCTCCGGACCGCTAGGCTGGCCGCGCCGCTGGCGGGTGTCAAGCGCTCACGGCGCGGCGGTCGGCGCGCAGGAGGAGACGCCGGCGCCGACGATCGTCAACCCCGTGTTGGCCTTGACGATCGTCGCCTGGCCGGTGGTCGTGTCGAGCTTCCAGACGTTGGTCGAGCTGTCGGCAGGTCCTTGATAGAAAAGGTAAAATGCGCCGCCCCACTGCGCGAACGCGACGTCGCCCTGCTCGCCGAAGTCGGCGGGCGGCAAGTTCCAGCTCTTGACGTTGGTCTTGCCGGTTTTCTTGTCGATTTGCCGCACGCTGGGCGGCGAGCTGCCGGCAAAGAAGCCGTAGAGCTCGCCGATGCCGTTGCCGGTCAGCTCCGCGCCGCCGGCGAAGTCGACGGTGTTGATGGCGCTGGCCTGCAAGCCGGGAAAACTGATGCTGGCGAGGGTGTCAAAACCGGTCCAATAGCTGCCGCTGCTGCCGGCGATGACAAACAGCGTCTCGGCGGTCTGGCCGGGGCCGTTGGCGGAGAAGCCCATGCCGAAGATGTCGAGGTTGGGCGACGCGGTCTTGTACGTCGTCGGCGAACACGCGGCGTTGAGCGTGCTGACCTTGTAGATGCCGGTGGCGTTCGAGCCGTTCCAGTACAACACCCAGGCGTTGGCCTGGCGGTCGACCGACATCGAGAACGGCGTGTCCGTCAGCGCGGCGAGGCCGGTGGCGCACTTGAGCGAGCCAACGAGCTTGAACGCCAGCTTGTCCGGCTGGAAGCTGTACAGCTGCGCGTCGGCCGTGACGACGTAGACGATTTTGGCGCGCTCCGGGCAGTCGCCGTTGGGCAGGATCGTATCGGCGCCGCCGCCGGCATCCGCGTCGGGGTCGTCAAAAAAGCCGTCGAGTGAGGCGAGTCCGTCGTCGCTGGCGCCGCTGTCCGCGACTGAGGTGTCGTCGCCGCCCGTCGCTTGATCGGCCACGCCGTCGCCGCCAGCCGTGCCATCGACCGCAGCGCCGTCGGCAAGCGCGCCATCGGCCGCCGCGCCGTCGCCGGCAGCCGTCGCGTCCGTTGCCGTGACTTGGCCGCAGGCGTCGACGGCTTTGGCGTCCGCGCTGCAGCTGCCATGGGCGTCGACAGCGAAGCCGCCGCCGCCAGACGTTGTGGAACTGCACGCCGCGGCGGCCAAACCGCAGATCGCGACCCAAATCAAGGCTACACGCACATCACCCTCCGCACCTGGACTGGCGTGAGCGTAGGCAGTTCCGCCCGGGCG
>CAIPXZ010000461.1 GCA_903869075.1 uncultured Myxococcales bacterium
CCTGGCCAACCACCCCCAGGCCAATCAGCCCCAGGCGCACGGTGCGCACGTCCTTTGTCACTCAAGCCTCCGTCAAAATGCGATGATCCATCAGCAGTTGCGCCAGCCGCACCTGGTCGGCCAGGAACGCGTCGTGGCCAAAATCGGACTCCAGCACCAGCAGCTGCGTCGGCACGCCGGCGCGCAGCAGCAGCCCGTGCAGCGCCTGCTGCAAAGCCAGCGGAAACAGCAGGTCCGACGGCACGCCGACCACCGTCACCGCGCACCGCAGCTTGGCCAGCGCGGCGGGCAGGGCCGCGTCGTCGGCGATGTGGAAGCGATCGATGGCCTCGCTCAGCAGCAAAAAACGCTGCGGCGAGAAGCGCTTGGCGAACTTCTGGCCGTTGTGCTGCAAGTAGCTGGCGATCGGCGGCAGCGGCACGTCCGGCGTCAGGCGGCCGAACCGACCATTGAGCTCATCCCGGCCGCGGTAGCTCAGCAGCCCCAACTGCCGCGCGCGGTTCATCGCCAGCGCCACGCCGGCTTGCCGCTGTGCCGCGTCCGGCCACGGCGCCCCCAGCGCATCGCGCACCAGCTGCCGCTGCAGGTGGCGCACGCCGGTACCCCAGCCATCGGGCTGGTGGCCAGCCGAGATCGTTATCAGACGCTGGATCCGCTCCGGCGCCCGCAACGCCAGCGCCAAGCCGACGAGCCCGCCGACGCTCGCGCCGATCCACGTCACCGCCGGCGGGCAGCCGATTTGCTGCAGCCAAGCCTCGGTCGCCGCGGCCAGGTCAAACGGCGTCAGGCGCGGCACCGCAACCGCCGCCGTGCCGTCCAGCGTCTGCAGCGCCGGCCAGTCGCTGACGTTGCCGAGCGTCCCCGGCGCCAGCACGGTCAGCCGGTCCAGCGGCAGCAGGCCCGCCGCCTCCAGCGCTTGCCACCAGCCGGGCTGCGTGCCGTCGCCAAGTGGCAGCGCGTCCGCCGTGATGCCGCCAGCCAGCACGACGACCGGCGCCGTCCCCAGCGGCTGGCCCCAGGCAAAGCCGCGCAGCGCGACGTCGGTCAGCACGCCGCCAAGCTCCAGCGGCAAGTCGACGCGCCCAGCCAGCGGCCACGGCCGCGGCAGCAGATGATCGGGTGGGAGCGCGATGGGCATGGGCGGTTCAAGCCAGAGGACGCAGCCAAGTCGGCGGCGCCCGGAGTTTAGCGGAGGCTGCGGCGGCGCGCGACAGATTCGCGGCAAGGCCAGTCACGCGCCCGAGATTTGCCGCGGTCGGCAGCAAACCCGGGTTTTGCGCCGGAGGCGGGCGGTGGGCAGCGTCGCGGTCGGGTTCGGCTTCGTTGTACTGTGACGTCTGATAATAGGTATTATGTAAACTCTGAACCAAGGTAGGAAAGGCAGGGCGCGTCGATTGGAAATTCGCTGGTCGTCGGCTGCCGCGCAGTCCTGAACGCTCCAAGTGGGATGAACGTCAGCGGGCCCGCCGTCGAACCAGCTCAACCGGCCGTTCACGCTTGGCCGCGGCCGCCGCTGGTGTTACCTTCGCCGCCCCATGCGCGTCTTTCTCGCCCAGCTCAACACAACCATCGTCGACTTTGCCGGCAACGTCGCGCGCATCGCCGCCGCGTGTGCGCGCGCGCGGGACGCCGGAGCCGCTGTCGTCGTCACGCCGGAGCTGGCGGTCACCGGTTATCCGCCGCTGGATCTGCTCGAGCGGCCGGACGTGCTGCTGGCTGGGCTGGCGGCCGTCGGTGAGCTTGCGGCGGCGTCGCGCGGGTTGACGCTGATCGTCGGCGTGGCGTTGCCGAATGCGGCGCCGGGACGGCCGGCGGTCAACGCGGCCGTGGTGCTGCAGGACGGCGTGCACATCGCGACGATCGCCAAGCGGCTGCTGCCGACCTACGACGTGTTTGACGAGGACCGCTACTTCCAGCCCGGCACCGAGGCGCTGATCCTGGAGCTGGCCGGCCGGCGCGTCGGCGTGACGATTTGCGAGGATATTTGGCACCACGACGACCACGGCCAGCCGCGCTATCTCATTGATCCGGTTGCGGAACTGCTGGCAGCTGGCGCGGATTGCATCCTCAACCTGTCGGCGTCGCCGTTTGACGTCGGCAAGCCGCTGCGGCGGCTGGAGCTGGTGCGGGCGATCGCGCTGCGCCACGGCGTGCCGGTGGCGTACTGCAACCTGGTCGGCGGGAATGACTCGCTGATTTTTGACGGCCGCTCGTTCGCCGTCGATGGCCACGGCGCGGTGCTGGCGGTTGCGCCGGCGTACCGGGAGGCCGATCTGGCCGTGGACCTGCCGCCAGCAGTCACGCCGAACCAGCTGCAAAACCTGGAGATTCCAGCGCAGTTTCAGGTCGCAGACGCGCTGGACGTCCGCCAGGCGCTTGTGCTGGGGCTGCGCGATTACGTGCAAAAATGCGGCTTCAAGGCGGTTGTCATCGGCTTGTCCGGCGGCATCGATTCGGCG
>CAIPXZ010000462.1 GCA_903869075.1 uncultured Myxococcales bacterium
CCCAGTTGACGTCGTAGCTGTAGCCCAGGCCGGCAGAGATGCCCCAGCTGGAGGTGCCGTCGACGCCGCCGATAGCGAGCGAGGACGTGCCGGCTTCCGGGTTGCGCGTACCGCCGGCGTCGATGGTCTGGCGCTTGACCATCGCCATGTTGGCGGGGTTGGCGTAGAGCGCGACGGTGCCGACGCCGGTGGCGACGACCGCGTCCGCTTGGCCCAAGGCAAAGGCACCAGCGCCGGGAGGCCGATAAGGACCAAAACCGCAGAGCAGGAGCCAGATTGCCAGAAGCGCCGCGGCGCCGCGCCAATGCGTCACACTTTTTTCTCGGCGGCCTTCTTCATCCGCGCGATGAGGCCGGGCCAGCCTTCCTTGTCGAGGATCTTCTTGAACGATTGCCGGTAGGTCTGCACCTGGCTGGCGTCGTCGACGACGATGTCGTAAACCCACCAGCGGCCTTGCGCCGGCCGCAGCGCGTAGTTGACCTCGGCGCTTGTCTTGCCAACCGTGATCGTCGTCGCCACCTGCACGCGGTCGTCCGGCAAGGCCTTGGGCGCTGCGCCGTAGCGGATGTCCACCGCCTGGCCGGGCTTGAAGCGCTTGACGTAGGTGTTCTGCACCATCCGCGTCAGGTATTCGATGAATTCCTTGCGCTGCAAGTCATTGATCTCCGTCCACTTTGTCCCGAGCGCCAGCCGCGCCATCTCGGTGTAATCGATGATCCCCTTGAGCTCCGCACCGATCTTCTCGTGCAGCACGTCCAGCGTCGGCGAAGCTTTGCTCAGGCCGTTCAGCCGCTCGTACAGGCTCTCCACGAACTTCTGCGGCGCCACCGTCGGCTTGGCGTCGGCGGCGGGCGGCTGGGCTGACGGCGGCGTCGCTGCCGGCTTGCCCTTGGCCAGCACCGGGGCGGCCACCAAAGAAGCTGTCACCATCATCGCTTGCAACGTCTTGGCCTTCATCGTCGTCCACATCCAGCGCTCCAGCGCTTCCTCAATATAACGCGTTTGCCGCCCCGCGCATTCACGGCGCCGGCGGGCTGTCTGCCGACGGCTTCACAAGCGTCACGTCGGTGCCCACCGCGCGCGACAGCGCCGCCACCGCGACGTTGTAGTTGTAGATCGCGTCCGTCCAGACAATGCGGCGGCGATAGTAGGCCTCGATCGCCCGCAGCACCTCATTGTAATCGTTCTCGAAACCGTCGTCGTAGCTCTGCATCGTCGCGTTCAGCCAGCCCTGCGCCGAGGTCTTCGCTTTCTCGTGCACGTCCACCATCGCCCGCCAGTCGATCATCTCGCGGTACAGCTGGCGCACGTCCATGCGGGTCTTTTCGATCTCGCCTTTCTCCGCCAGACTTGCCTGATCCGCTTGGACTTTCGCCTGATCCAGCTGCGCCAGGAGCCGGCCAATGTCGAGGCTCCAGCGCAAGCCAATCCCGCCGCCAAAATCGATGCCGTTGCCCGGAATCGCGCCCAGCGAGCCGGTGACCGTGCCGGATTGCGTCCCCGCGTACGTCCCCGCCACCCGCACGACGAGGCCCACGTCCGGCAGCGTGTTGTTGCGCGCCAGCTGCACCTGCTCCACACGCGCCGCGACGCCGTGACGAAAAGCCAGCAATTTCGGAGAATTGGCCAGCGCCAACGCTTCGTACGCCGCCAGCGGCAGGGTCGTGAACGGCAGCGGCCTGAACGCGGCAAAATCCGGCTCGACGTCGACGTCCGTCGCCTCAGCCATGGCCATGCGCAAGCCGTCCATGGCCTGCTGCCGGCCACGCTCCGCCGCGCGCACCTTGTCTTCAAAGTCAGCGTAATAAATGTTAATTTTCATCAAGTCGTTCTGGTTGAACTTCTCG
>CAIPXZ010000463.1 GCA_903869075.1 uncultured Myxococcales bacterium
ATCTCGCCGAATTTCAGGCCCTTCGGACCGAAAAACCACTCCATGTGCGTCGCCGTCGTGCCCAGCCCCATGGCCGCGATCACGTCCTTACCCATCTGCTTCACTTCGTCGTAACCCGGCGCACTCACGCGGTTTGTCGTGATGATGTACGGCGCCACGTCGCGCGAACGCATCGCATCAAGCACGTTCGGGTAGTAGTGCGAGATGAATTCGTGCTGGACCTGGCCGTCGATGGTCAGCGTGTCGTAAAAACCCTCGTGGCCCTCGATGAATTCCTCCACAGCCACCGAGCCGCCGCGGTCCAACTGCATCACCCGCGCCGCCGCCGGCACCTCGGCGTCGCTGCTCACCTTGATCGTGTCCTGCGCACCGGCGCCAGCGCGCGGCTTGAGGATGATCGGATAGCCGATGCGCGCGGCAAACTCCAGCACTTCCAAGGTGGTAGACGCCGCGCCGGACGCCGCCGTGGCGATGCCCTTGTCCCGCAGAAAGTCCTTCATCGTCGGTTTGTCGCGGCACAAAATCGCCTGCTGCACCGTCAGGCCGGGAATTCCCGTGCGCTCACGCACCCTTGCGGCCGTGAGGATGTGCGCTTCCACGGTCGTCTCCAGGCGGTCGACCCAGCCCCGCGCCTGAATGCGCCGCACGGCGTGGAGCATCGCGTCGTCGTCGCAGACCGACGGTACTTGCTCGTAAGCCCCGAGCCAGGAACGCAATTCGCCGTCCAGGTGCTGCGGCGCGGCTTCGCCGATGCCGGTGACGTACGCGCCAACCGACTTGAGTGCGCGGGCGAACTGCCGCTGGTTCGCCGGAAAATGCGGCGCGACTAGGATGACATGCATGTGAACTCCGCGGTGATGAGGTGCCCTCCGTCGCTGAGTCTGGCACAGTCTGGCGCGTCGGCCAAAGAACAACGTCGGTCGGGACTGCGGGCGGTTGTGGGGGCGAGGAGCAGAATGCGCAGAGTCGTGGTGCTGGGGCCGCAGAGACACGTCATCACGGTGACGGAAGAGCTTAATTTGCTTGGCATTTCCGGCCGGATCGCGACGATTACCGCCGGTTGGCAGGAGCGCGAGTCGGAGGACGACGAGCTGTCCGCGGCGCTCGGCAATCGCGCGGTGAACCTGCGTCTGCATGCGCGCACGGACGACGTGTTTGCCCAAGATCGCCAATTGTTTGCTGCACATCGCCACCGGCAGGACAACCTGCGGCAGCTGCAGGACATCTACCGGATGCGTTTGGACCACCTGATGGCGGCGGCATCGGTGCTGATGTCGCGGCAAGGCCCGGCGGCGCTGCTCGAGCCGGAACGTCAGGATACGATTGAGCAATTGCAGGCATTGGACGCCCATCATCTGCGACGGATCCGCGATGTCCATGACGCTTTCGAAGCCCAGGAACTGCCGGGCGAGCGGCGGGCGCTGGCGCAGCACCGCGCGGAAGTACAAGGGATTCTGGCGGAGTGCGAGGCGGTGGCGGTTGCCGGCGGCCACGTCTCGACGCTGATTGGCCGGATGCGGCTGATGGACGTGGCGGCGGGGATGCTGGACAAGCCAATTCTGGCCTGGTCGGCCGGCGCGATGGTGCTGACCGATCGCGTTGTGGCGTTTCACGATCGGCCGCCCGAGGGCGCCGGCAACCCGGAAGTGCTGGACGTCGGCCTCGGCCTCGCGCCGGGCATCATCGCCCTGCCACACGCGACGGCGCGCCTGAAACTGGACGACGCGCCGCGTATGGCCCTGTTTTCAAGGCGGTTTTTCCCCGCAGACTGCATCTGCCTCGATCCCGGCGACCGCGGGCGCCTGGACGGCCGCACTTGGCACTTCGTCGCCGGCACCCGCCGCCTCAGCCGTGACGGCGTCCCGGTCGCTGCCAGCCCGGAGGCCGCATGATCCTCGCCATTCACCAACTGGAGCGGCATCCGGACCTCGACAGCCGCGCCGTCGACAGCTTCATCCGCCGCCACCATTTTCCGCTGATCGAGGGTCCGCGCGTCACGTTCGTGTGGCGCGGTCACGCCGACGCAGTGCACCTGCGGCACTGGGTTTTTGGCCTCGCCAGCGCGCAGCCGTTCCACCGCCTGTCGCACACGGATTTGTGGTACCTGACCATCGACCTGCCGCGCGGTTCGCGCTTTGAGTACAAGTTCGACGTGGTGCGCGGAAGCCATAGCCAGTGGATCCGCGACCCGCTGAATCCGAACATCGCGCACGACCCATTTGGCGCAAATTCCGTTTGCCAGGCCGAGGGTTACGAGGTGCCCGACTGGTGCCTGAACGACCCGGACGCGCGCCAGGGCACGCTGCACGAGCTCATGCTGAACAATACCGCGTTTGGCGGTCCACGGCCGCTGACTGTGTACCTGCCGGCGCGGTACCGCGAGACGCGGCGCTATCCGCTGCTGATCGTCCACGACGGCGGCGATTACCTGCGGTATGCGCGGCTGAAGACGGTGCTGGACAACCTGATCCACCGGCTGGAAGTGGCGCCGATGATCGTCGCGCTGACGCACCCGAAAAACCGCATGGACGAGTACCCGAACGACCCGCACCACGCGCAGTACATCGTCGAGCAGGTGCTGCCTTTCATGGAGCGCAACTACCCGGTGTTCGGTACGCCGGCGCAGCGGTGCCTGATGGGCGCGAGCTTTGGCGGCGTGGCGAGCCTGTCGACGGCGTGGCGCTATCCTGGCGTCTTCGGCAAATTGCTGTTGCAAAGCGGCAGCTTCGCGTTCACCGACATCGGCGAAAACAAGCGCGGCCCGGCATTTGACCGCGTGGTGCAGTTCGTCAACGCGTTCCGCGAGAACCCTGGGCGGCCGGCGGAAAAAGTCTACATGTCGTGCGGGACGTACGAGTCGCTGATCTACGAGAATCGCTCGATGGTGCCGTTCCTGCAGTCGCACGGCCTGGAGGTGCGGTACGACGAGGCGCGCGACGGCCACAATTGGGAGAACTGGCGCGACCGGCAGCAGTCGGCGCTGGCGTGGCTGTTCCCGGGGCCGCTGTGGTTCGTGTACGAGTAGCGGCGAGGGGGCTTGCGGCGCGAGGCCGCGGCGACCGGCCGAGCGGGCCGCGGTTGTGTGACAATTTTGCGGGGGCCGCGGCAAAATTGGGCGGGATGCGAAAACAAGGGCCCACCCACTTCACGGGTGGGCTTTCTTCTCGCCAGCCACCGCAGCCTTCCGCGACTTCCGCCGTTTTTTCATCGACTTGAGCGCGACCAGCGGCGGCGTGATCACGACGGTCTCCGCCAAGTCGTGCTCGCCGGCGAGGTCATCCTCGCTGACGGCGAAGATCCCCGGGTTCGGATCGCGGCGCGGCGCGGCGGCGAGCACGACTTCGCCAAGATCCAGCCATTGCGCCATCAATTCGCGGACTTCCACATGGACGCGCGGCAGCTTGGCGATCGCCAGCTGCACCTGCTTGGGCAACAGCGGCGTCACCGCCAGCACCAGCCACGCCGGCGCCGCGTCACTGCGCGCCACAGCTTCCACGACCTTGACGTTTGTCAACCAGCACAGGTTCAGCAGCAGCGCCTGCAGCGCGTAGGCGTGCGTCGGCCGCAGCGACGCCACCAGCAGCGCCTGCGCCTCCATCACCCTTGAATTTTCAGACAAAATCTGCACGACCGCCGGTGTCGAGTCCACCAGCAGCGGCGCCAGGACGTCCAAATCCGGCACCCGCGCGCGCTCCTTGCGCACGCCCAGCGCGATCTTCTCGACACTCGGGTGCAGCGGCAGCAGCCGCCCTTCAACGAGCAGCGGCGCGCGGAAGCACTCGCGCAGCAACCACGCAGTCCACTGAAATCCTTGGCGATGTGCGGCGCCGATAAGCTGCGCCACCCGCAGGTTCGGCAGCACAAGCCGGTGATCCGGCGGCGGCAGCGGCCCGCCGGGCAGGTCTGGACGCGGCCGCACCTGCAGCAGAAGGTGGACAAACGTCAAGTGCAGCTCACGGCCGTTGCCCAGCGCCGCCTGTTGCGCCGCCTCCTCCAGCACCGCCACTGCAACATCCGGCTCGGTCTCGCGCAGCCACTGCGCCAGCCAGCGCAGGCGGATCTCCGGCTCGCGCAGGGTCGACAGCATGTGGGCGGGGTGACGCGACATCGGCCGGGCTCAGCGCAGGTCGATTTCAACCGACGTCGTCGCGCCGGCGTGAATCAACACCTTGATTTCTTTTGTCAACTTGTGGAGCTTATTCTCCAGGACCACCGTGTGGCTGCCGGCGCCGACCGGGTACGCGAGGATCGGGGTCTCGCCTTCCAGCGGCGCACCATCGACCGTGACGACCGCGCCGGGCACGCTGTCAACGAACAGGTAGCCCTGCCGTCCCTCGTCGCCCGTCGGCGGGTGGTAGCCAATCTCGCCGGCGTGGCTGATCGCAAACTCCCTGACAAGACGGATGAATTCGGCGTAGCGCGGGTCGCTCTGGTTCGCCGGGTCAACAACCAGGAACGTGTTTTCCTTGCCGGCGAGGCGAAACGACAGCTCGTAAATCGGCACGTCCGAGGTATCCGGCGTCCACAGCGGGTCCGGCGGCGCCAACACGCTGTCGGCCAGCGCCCGGGCTTTCGCCTTACCTTTCAGTGGCTTGACCGGCACCACCACCGGCTGCCGCCACGGCAGCGGCGGGTGCACCAGCGCCAGCGCGCCAAGATCCCGCAGCTGGCCGAGAACTTGCCGCAGGGCTTGGCGCGACAGCAATTCCGTTCGGGTTTCCGGGTCTTTGCGGCCCATCACGCCACGCACGTGCGAGGCCACCCCGGCGTTGGCGCGCGCCGTGATTTCGTAAGCGCAATACTGAAACGGCCCCGGATTCGCCCGCAGCAGCACGCGCGCCCAGGCCTCGTCCAGCTCGGCGTCGGTCGGCAGCTGCGTCGCGGTCGCGCCGGCTGGCAGCGTCACCGGCGGCGCGGCGTGGGCGGCCAGCGGCCACGCCAACAGCAGCCCCAGCATCAGCTCAAGTGCGCGTTTCAGCATCGGTTTCTCCGCCCGCTTGCGGCGCCGGTTCCGCGGTTTCACTGGCCGCTGGCTCGGAGCCAATCGGCGCCGGCTCGAATTCGGCGCCCGCGTAGCGCCCGGTGTTGCGCACCGGCTCCGCCAGCGCCACGACCTGGTCGCGGTGCTTCAGCCGGTCCGAGCGCATGTGCGCCACGGTTCGGCAGACGTGGCTCGCGGTCTCTGCTACCGGCGAAACCGGAATCATGCTCGACTGTTCCGCGACAAGCCCGCTCAGCTCGGGCGACAGCAGCCGCACCACGACCGGCACGCCGATCTTCGGGTCAGCGAGCTGCAGGCCGACGTGCAGGTTCACCGCGTCGGAGTTTGTGAGCGCCAGACACAGCCCGGCGCGCCACGCATTGGCCAGGTCGAGCGTCTCGTCGACCGTCGCATCGCCGACGACGACCGGAATGCCGCGCGACCGCAACCGCTGGACGTTGCGCAGCTGCCCGGACGATTCGACGACGGCGACGGCAATTTTGCGCTTGTGCAGCAGCTCGGCCACGCGCGCGCCGACGTTGCCAGCGCCAAAGACCACGACGTGATCGCGCAGCCGCACCGGCATGCTCGCCAGCAGCGGCGCGAAGCGGCGGGTGATGAGCCAGTCGACGACGAGGCCGGTCAGGCACGCCAGGATGACCCGCCCGGCGATCGACAGCAGCAGCGCCAGCAGGTGCATCCCCGGCGGGCCATGGCCCAGCATCGGGTCTTCCAGACCGCTTGCCAACAGGTTGCGCCACGCCAGCACGAACGCGCGAGCGAACGGCAGGTGCAGCAGCCGCAGGTAGAAGCCGGCGACGACCGGTACCAGCAGCATGCACGCCGCCAGCAGGCCGCCCAACAGCTGGCTGGCACGCGAAATGCGGTCGGGACGCGCGCGCTTGGGCAGCGGCCGGTCCGGCGGGTTCGGCACGCGCTTGGCCAGCACCTGCATCGCCAGCTCGGCAGCCACCGGCGCGGTCGTCGAGCCCATCGAATACGCGTCGACGTGCGGCACCGTCATCCGCAAAAAGCGCACAAGCGTCTGGTCGGAAACGCGAACAGCAATCGGCACTTCACCGCAGCAGCGCCGCGCCACGAGGCAAGCGTCGACGTTCTCGGCGTCGTCATCGCCCGCCAGCACCACTGCGCCATGGCGCGGCAGATCCAGCGCCGCCATGTCGTTTTGCCACACCTCGCCGACGTCCAGCGTCTCGACGCCCAGCGCATCCAGCATCACCCCGTGACGGCGCCGCTCCCCCGGCGTCAGCGCCACGCGCACGGGCACGCGCAGCGCGTGCAGGCGGTGGACAATCGCCTGGCCAACCGGGTCCAAGCCGATGACCCGAATGGGCAAGTCGCCGGTGGTGGCCATCTGCGGCTAAACCGCCGTCGGCGCGGAAATCGGCCGCGGCGCGTCCAGCAGACCGCATTCCGCCAGCGTCTGCAGGATCTCCGCGTCGGTCAGCGTCGCCGCGCTCAGCTTGGCGCGGCCGAGAATCGCCGCCACGCGCGCGTCGGTCACCTCGATGCCGTGCTCGATCAGCCAGACCTGGACGTTGGCCTTGCCGCTGTAAAAGCCGATTTCCACAAGCTGTTTGCAGCCGACTTCGCTCGCCGCCACCGACGAATACACGCGGTCGGCGAGGTCGCGGCGGCCCATCATCAGCGCCTTGGCGATGGCGGCGGCGTGGACGCCGGTGGCGGTGCGAAACGCATCATGGCCAAAAGCTGGGTAATTGTAGGGAATTTCCACGCCATAGTACTTGCTGACGGTGTCCACATACGTCCGCAGCGCCCGCAGGTCGCGGTCGATGACGCCCAGCAAATTCAGGTTCAGCAGCGTCTGGTCGATGCTGGCATTGCCGACGCGCTCGCCCACGCCCAGACACGTGCCGTGCACGCGGTCGACGCCGAATTCAAGCGCCGACAAGCTCAGCGTCAGCGCCAAGCCGCGGTCGTTGTGGCCATGCCAGTCTAGCTCGATCTTGGCGCCGGTCTCGTCGATGATTTTGCGCGTGAATTCAAGGAGGTTGTAGAGGCCGTCCGGGGTCGCGTGGCCAACTGTGTCGCACAGGATCAGCCGCGTCGCGCCGTGGTCAATCGCCGCCTTGAACAGCGTGCGCAGCGTGTCCGGGTGCGAGCGGATCGTGTCCTCGGTGACAAACGAGAACGGCAGGCCGTTTTTGACCGCCAAATCCGTCGCGTCCGTGACCAGCTTGGTCATGTGCGGCACGTCCCAGTTCTCCACGAGCTGGCGCACCGGCGAGCTGCCCAAAAAGCCGCAAACCTCAATCGAAACACCGGTTTTCTGGCTGATGTCGACGACCGCCTGCACGTCCGCCTGGTGCGTCCGCGCCGCGCAGTTCGGCGCGATCCGCAGCTTCTGGTCGCGGATCTCCTCGACGAGCCGCGTCACGTCCGCCACCGCCTGCGCGCCCGCGCCTGGCAGCCCGACGTCGGCGACCTCGATGCCCAGCGCCTCCATGCAGTGCAGGATCTCCAGCTTGGCGGCGATGTGCGGGTTGGTTATCGACGGCGACTGGATGCCATCGCGCAGCGTCTCGTCCACGAGCTTGAACGCGTGCTTCACCGGCGGCGCGTGGCGCTTCACCTCGTTCCAGTCGTAAATGATGTCGTCTTCGCGCGCTGCCATTGTCGTCCTCCGCTGCCGCTGTCACCAAACTGTATCCTACCACAGCTTTTTGGCGGCGGTGTAGCGTTGTGCCAGAAGCGCGCGCCTTGTATCTTGAAGCTTCACCCGCCGCGGAGTTCCCATGCGCCTGCTCGTCGCCCTCGCCTTGCTCACGTCCTGCCTCGCCTGTAGCGCCACAACCGGCAGCGGCGGCGGGGGCGGTGTCGGCCTCGCGGACGTCAAGGGCTGCGACGCCAAGACCGCGTCCGGCTGCATCGGCTTCACCGCGCCCGACGGCAGCGGCGACGGCGCCGCCAACGACACCGCCAGCTTGGGCGACAGCGACGGCAGCGACAACGACACGGTCGGCAGCAGCGACGCCGCGACGGACGACAGCAGCGTCGCCGACAGCGGCAGCACGGACGACATCGGCGATCTCGACGGCTTTTTTGACAACCCGGACACCGTCAGCGGCGGCAGCGACACAATCACCAACAATTCCAACTGCAACGAGCGCGCGAAGATCGTCTACGTCGTCACCGAGCAGAACCAGTTGCTCAGCTTCACGCCGGACAAGTTGACGTTGAAGCTCATCGGCACGCTCAACTGCAACGCCAGCGGCACGCCGTTCTCCATGTCCGTGGATCGCAACGCGAATGCCTGGGTGCTCTACCAGGCCGGCACGTTCTCCGTGACCGGCGAGGGCATCTTCAAGGTCAGCACGCTGGACGCCACCTGCCAGTCGACGAGCTACAAGCCCAACACCAAGGGCTTGGAATTGTTCGGCATGGGCTTCTCGTCCAACGGCTTTGGCGCGCAGGACGAGACGCTGTTCATCGCCGGCGGCGCGGCGTCCAGCTTCCAGACAACCAAGAACCTGTTGGGCAGCATCGCGTTCCCGAGCATGGCGGTCAGCAACCTCGCGACGATCGACATCGCCGGCGGCGCCGACCTGACCGGCAACGGCAAAGGCGAATTGTTTGGCTTTTTCCCGGATTCCAGCCCGCCCAGCGTCCGGCAAATCGACAAGACCAACGGCACCACCACCGGCCAGAGCTGGCCGCTGCCCGCCAGCGTCTTCAACAACACGCAGGCCTGGGCGTTCGCGCAGTGGGGCGGCAATTTCTACCTGTTTTTCCAGAGCATCACCGACCCGTCGACAAACGTCTGGAAGTTGGACCCGACAACCGGCCAGGCGACCAAGGTGCTCAGCAATATCGGCTATACTGTGACCGGCGCGGGCGTCTCCTCGTGCGCGCCCACGGGGGCGGCCCCGTAAGGAGTTTCGTCATGCGCACCGTCTTCGCGATGGGTCTGGGTCTGTGGCTGGCGGCGTGCGGCAATGACGCGGGCGCGGGGCCGGTCGTCGCGGATGCGGACGCGGCAGGCGATGTCACCAATGTCCAGGACACGGCCAATTGCTCGGGCGTTGCGCCAAGCTACAACATGCCGTGCCAGGCGAATTCGAATTGCTGCCCTGGCTTCAAGTGCGTGAATTTGACGTGTATCTTTGAAAACAGCGACATCACCGCCGGCACGGACACGGTCACCGACGTCGCCGACATCCCGGACATCGCCGACATCCCCGACACCACCCAATGCCTGCCGCTCTTCACCGCCTGCCCCATCGACGCCAAAAAGAACCCGTGCTGTCCGCCGTACAGCTGCATGAACATGGGCAACGGCGCGCAGTGCCAAGCCGAAGGCCCGGACGTCGGCCCGCCGGACGTGCCGCAGCCTGACGTGACGCAGGACGTGCTCGATGTCCCCGACGTCACCAGCAGCGACGCCTGCAGCAGCAACGGCTACGACGCGCCGGTGTGCGCCGGCAGCGGCCCGCTGTCTTTCCCCGCGTTTCCCAAGACTTGCAGCGCGGACAGCGACTGCGGCGTGGCCATCCACCAGATCAACTGCTGCGGCAGCACCGTCGCGTGGGGCTTGGACAGCTGCGCGCTGACGCCGTTCGCCAGCGCCGAAAAACAGTGCGAGGGCCAATACCCGGGCTGCGGCTGCGCGGCGTTCCAGACCCGCGCCGAGGACGGCTACAGCGCCGCAACTCCTGGTGATTTTGCCGCCAAGTGCGACGCCGGCACCTGCCGCAGCTACGTGCCCGGCGCCAAGCCGACGTGCACGCCGCAGGGCCTGCAGGAACCCCAGCCGGTCAAAGGCTGCGTCACCGCCAGCGACTGCGACTTTGCGATGACGACTGTCGACTGCTGCGGCTCGCAGGAATTTGTCGGCATCGCCGCGTTCGCCAAGAAGGCCTACGACGTCGAGCAGCAGAAGTGCGCGGCCGGCATGGCGATTTGCAACTGCATGCCCAAGCCGACGACGCTGGAGGACGGCAAGACGCTGACCACAACCGCCGTGCCGCTGGCATGCGTCAACGGTTCCTGCCTGACCGGCACCTACTGATTATTGCTTGACCGCCGCCGCCCAGCTCAGCGCGCCGCCGGTCGCCAGCTGGCCGTGCTCGACCCAGCGCTGCTTCAGCGTCGTGCCATTCCACGCCACCGCGCCCGAGAGCTTCTGCGCGTGCGCGCCCGTCGCCGTCACCGTGACGTCGCCGCCTGGCAGGTGCAGCGTTGCCTTGTCAAACCGCGGCGCCACGACGTCGTAGCCCGGCTGACCGGGGCGCGGCATCAAGCCGACCGCGGCAAAGACGTACCACGCGCTCAGCGTGCCGGCGTCGTCGTTGCCGACCAAGCCGTCCGGGACGTTTGTGTAGCAGTTGTCCGCGACCCAGCGCGTCCACTTATCGCTCAAGTCCGGCCGGCCGGCGTCGGAGAACAGCGTGCTGGACAGGATGTCCGGCTCGTTGCCCTGGAAGTAGTAGCCGTTGGGCACGTAAAAGCTGAAGTTATCGGCCTCCAGCTGGAAGAAATCGTTGAGCTTTTTCACGAACGCCGCGTCGTCCGGGTACAAGCCGCGCAGGCCGGCGGCGTCGTGCGGCGCGAAGAAATTCCACTGCCAGGCGCTGCCCTCGACGTACTCGTCATTGGAAAATGACCAGAATTCAGGGTTGAACGGCTCGGTAAAGCTGCCGTCGGCGGCGTGGCGGGCGCGGAAGAACTGCGTCGTCGGGTCCCACAGCTTCTTGTAGCTCAAGCTGCGCGCCGCGAACTTCTTGGCGTCATCGGGCAGCTTCAGGAACGTGGCGATGGTCGCCAAGCACGCGTCATCAAAGGAATATTCGAGCGTCTCGGACACCGAGCCCTTGTCCGCCTCGCGCGTGCAATAGCCGACTTTTTGGTACGTCGCCAGGCACTCAAAGCTCGTCGTGTCGGTCGCGACCTCGGCCAGCAGGCCGTCGTACAGCGTCTGGGCGTCAAAATCGGTCACGCCTTTGACGATGGCATCGGCCGCTACTGCCGCGGAATGATAGCCGATCATGCTGCCGGTATCGCCCGTCGCCAGCGCCCACTGCGGCGGCCGCTTGGCCTGCGCCGTCATCGCCACGAGCGAGCGCACCGTGTCGCGCGCCACATCCGGCCACAGCAGCACGATCAGCGGATTCTCGGTGCGGAACGTGTCCCACAGCGACAGGTCGGTCACATAGCGCCAGCCGTCGGCCTGATGGATCTGGTTGTCAAAGCCGCGGTAGCGCCCGTCGGTGTCGCTCCAGATGGTTGGCATCTGCATCACGCGGTACAAGGCGCTGTAAAAAATCGTCTTTTCATCGGCGGTCGGCGCGTCGATCTCGATGACGCTCAGCACTTTTTGCCAGTCAAGCAGCGCCGCCTTGCGGGTGCCGTCAAAATCGAACGCCGGCAGTTCCGCGGCCAGCGCGTTCTTGGCGCCGGCGGCATCGACGTAGGAAAGGCACAGCTGCAGCTCCACCGGCTGCGTGTCCAGCGCCGCGAACTTGGCCCACGCGCCCATGTTGGACGGCACCGCTGTCGTGCTCGTGCTGTCCACGCCCGGCTCGATGACGCCCTGGTCCCACACGCCGGCTTCCTGCCACGGCCGGTTGAAGCGCGCCTCGAAGAACACAGGGAAGCCGCCAAAGCGCCCGCCGGAAAAGTCACCGATATTGAGAAGTTGCCCGCGCACCGCCTGGTTCTTGGCGTCCAGCGTCACGCTCGCCGCGCCGGTGTAGCCCTTGGCGATGGACGTCGCGAGGTCGATCAGCACGCCGCCCGACGCCGGCGCGTCCTGGAACGTGTAGCGGTGGTGGGCGCAGCGCGTCGTCGCGGTCATCTCGGCACGGACGTGCGGCTTGTCGAGCGTGACGGCGTAGTAGCCCGCCTCGGCTTTTTCGGTGTCGTGGCTGTAGGTCGAGTTGCGGCCGACGCGCGACGTCGAATTCGTGTCCAGCGTCGTGAACGGCATGACAGCGAGGTTGCCGTAATCCGGCGCGCCGGTGCCTTCCAGGCGGTTGTGTGAAAAGCCGTAGATGTACGGGTCCATGTACTGGTAGCCGCTGCAGTGCAACGTGCCGTTGGCGCCGCCGGCGTTCTGCGTGTCGGGGCCGACCTTGCACAGGCTCCATGGTCGCGTCGCTGCCGGGTACATGGAGCCGACGTTGCCGCCGCCAAAGCTCGTGCCGATCATCGGGTTGACTGCGTGGGCGATGGGCGCCTCGTCGGCAACTTCAACGGTCGCGTCGGCATCTTGCGTCGCAGCATCGGCGAGGGAGACGTCGGCATCGGCTTGGACGTCGCCGACGGCGTCATCGGCGGGCGTTGTCGTGGCCTTGGCGCCACAAGCGGTCACAGCGACAAGGAAACAAAGGCTGAGCGAGCGCATGGCGGTCCTGCACGGCGTGGTTTCGCCGCCGCGATGGTAACGCGTGTGCGCGCCACGACAAGCGCCGCCGGTTTGGCCGTTGAGCGCGCCCCACCTGCGTGCTATCGTGCTGGCACGCTTGGAGGAACTCCTGATGGCCCTGCTGCACAAGATTGTCGCCTTTGTCCCCGCCGAAAAACGCGATCAAGCGCTGGCCGTCGCCGGTGGCGCGGCGCTGCTGACCGGTCAAAAGCTGAGCGCGGTCACGCTGTTCGGCCGCGGCGTGTATGGATTGGAAAAGCAGTGGCGCGTGCGCCATCCGGAATTCCGCGGCGATTTCAAGGCGCGCTGGGCGGCCGCGACCTCGTTCTACGAGCAGACGCACGCCGATCCGACGAACCGGATGCTGCACATGGTCGGCATTCCGCTGATTCTCGGCGGCGCTGTCGGGCTGCTGGCGGCGCCGCGCTATTCGCCGCCGTGGGTGCTGGCAGCGGGCGCTTTTGTCGGCGGCTGGGCGCTGAACATCGTCGGCCATGCGAAGTATGAGAAGAATGCGCCGGCTTTCGCTGAAGATCCGCTGTCTTTCGTCGCCGGTCCGGTGTGGGACGCGCGGCAGTTCGCGCAGGTCATCCGCAAGCGCGCGGCGCGCACGGGCATGGCGCCGGCGTAGCTTGCCCGCAAACCGTCAGCCCAGCCGCGCCTTGAAGTCGGCGTAGCCAAACGACCGCACGACCCGCACGCTGCCATCGGGCGCGCGATGGGCGATGCTCGGGTGCTTCACGCCGTTGAAAAACGTCGTCTTGACCATGGTGTAGTGGATCATGTCGTCGAACACGACGCGATCGCCCACCCGCAGCGGCGTGTCGAACGAATAGTCGCCGGCGACGTCGCCCGCCAGACAGGTATTGCCGCCCAGCCGGTACGTGTACGGCTTTTCGCCCGCCAAGCCGGAGCCCAGCACCATCGGCCGGTACGGCATCTCCAGGCAATCCGGCATGTGCGCCGAGACCGAGACGTCCAGCAGCGCGATCGGCAGCTCGTTGTCCGCCACGTCCAGCACCGTCGCCACAAGCCAGCCGGTGCGCCAGCCGATCGCCTCGCCCGGCTCGAGGATCACTTCCACGCCCCAGCGGGCGCGAAACGCCTGGATCAGCGCGATCAGCTTTTGCCAGTCGTAATCGGCGCGGGTGATGAGGTGGCCGCCGCCGAAATTCACCCACTTCATCTGCGCAATGTAGTCGCCAAACCGCGCCTCGAACGCCGCCAGCGTGCGCTCCAGCTGGTCGGAGCCGGACTCGCACAGCGCATGGAAGTGCAGGCCCTCGATGCCGTCCAGCAGCTCCGGGCGGAACTGCGCGCGCGTCACGCCCAGGCGGCTGCCCGGCGCGCACGGGTTGTAGACGCCGACCTCGACCTCCGCGTGCTCCGGGTTGACGCGGATGCCACAGGACACCTTGCGCGGCGCCGCCTGGACCTGCGCGCGGTAGTGCTGCCACTGCGAAAACGAGTTGAAAGTCAGGTGGCTGGCCAGCGGCAGGATCGCCGCGAACTCATCGGGCGCGTACGCCGGCGCGTAGACGTGCAGCTGCGCGCCCGGCAGCTCGTTGTGCACGAGCAGCGCCTCGTTCAGGCTGCTCGCCGTCGCGCCGCGCAGGTAGCGGCCGACAAGCGGAAACGCGCTCCAGGTCGCAAACGCCTTCAGCGCGAGGATAATCGTCGCGCCCGCCGCCTCTTGCACGTGCGCCAACAGCCGCAGGTTCGCCAGCAGCCGCGCCTCATCCATCACGAACGACGGCGACGGCACCTGGCTGAAGTCGACTGCGTCCGCCGGCGTAATGGCCGGTTCCGTCAGGCGTTCTGCGTGATGCACGGGGTGCGGATGGCTCTGCCGGGCCGCCACTGGCGGCTGCTGCAGCGTCACGGGACCAGCTCAACACCGGCGAGTTCCTGCCACGGCAGGCCCCAACGGTTCAGCATCGCCATGAACGGATCCGGGTCCAGCTGCTCGACATTGAACACGCCCGCGCCCTGCCACTGCCCGGTCAGCATCAGCGCCGCGCCGATCATCGCCGGCACGCCCGTCGTATAGCTGACCGCCTGCGCCTGGACTTCCGTCCAACATTCCGCATGTTCGCAGACGTTGTAGACAAAATGCGTGGTCGGCTTGCCGTCTTTTTCGCCCTTCAACTGCACGCCGATGCACGTCTTGCCGGTGTAGTTGGCGCCCAGCGAGCCCGGCTCCGGCAGCAGCGCCTTCAAGAATTCCAGCGGGATGATCTTCTGGCCCTGGAAGTCGATCGCGTCGATCCGCGTCATGCCGACGTTCTGCAGGACCGTCAGGTGCGTGATGTACTGCTGGCCAAAAGTCATCCAGAACCGCGCCTGGCGGATCGCCGGAAAGTGCTTGACCAGGCTCTCCAGCTCTTCGTGGAACAGCAGGTAGCTCTCGCGCGGCCCGACGTGCGGGTAGTCCACTGCCTGGTGAATTTCCAGCGGCTTGGTCTCGACCCACGCGCCGTCCTTCCAATACCGGCCGTTCTGCGTGATCTCGCGGATGTTGATTTCCGGATTGAAATTCGTGGCGAAGTGCTGGCCGTGGCTGCCGGCATTGCAGTCGATGATGTCCAGCGTGTGCACGGAATCAAAGCGGTGCTTGTGCATCCACGCCGTGAAGACGTTTGTCACGCCCGGGTCAAAACCGCAGCCCAGCAGCGCCATCAGCCCGGCTTTCTGGAACTTTTCCTGGTACGCCCACTGCCACGAGTACTCGAAATGCGCCACGTCGCGCGGCTCGTAGTTCGCGGTGTCCAGATAGTGCACGCCGGCTTCCAGGCACGCGTCCATGATGTGCAGGTCCTGGTACGGCAGCGCGACGTTGATCACCAGGTCCGGCCGGAACTTGCGGATCAGCGCCACGGTCTCGGGCACGTTATCCGCGTCCACCTGCGCGGTTGTAATCCGCGCCGCAGACGTGATCTCCGCGGCGATCTTGTCGCAGCTGGCGATCCGCCGACTGGCGATCAGAATATCCGTGAACACTTCGGAATTCTGAGCACATTTCTTGATGACGACATTGCCGACGCCGCCGGCGCCAATGATGAGAACGCGTGCCATTGGTGAGAAACCTCCCGGTCCGACTTGTGCAAAGCCAGAGAAAGGCCTTCGGCGCGGGCGCCGGAGTAGGCTGGGATCAAAGGGAAAACGGCGGCCAACGCGGCGACGTCAGAAGCTGCAAAGACGGCCCCGCCACACGGGTCTCCGCTCGGGGCGCGAAGTGTAGGGACGCCGGGGGTGGGGGTCAAGCGTTGCGCAATCTTCACCGTTCCGTCACCGGCTGCGACCTTCCACGCGCCACAGCGCCTCGAAGCGCAGCGCGTCGCACCAGGTCTTGGGTCCGCCGCGGTTGCCGGTCACGCCCTTCAGCCACGCCTGCATCCCCGGCGGCGGCGGCTGCCGGCGCCACACCGCGTCCGCCAGCGCGCTCGCGTACGTCAGCCGTCCGACCTGCTCGATCTCCCAATCCACCGCCGCGACGGCTTCTTCCAGCTGCGAAAACCGCGCGCGCTCCTTGCCGTCCAGCTCCACCCGCCAGCGCTTGCCGCGCGCGCCAACCACTCGAATCAACGCCTCTTTCACTTCACCCGGCCGCGGCTGCCAGTGCAGCACAACGCCGTGCCGGCCGAGCGAGAACCAGTCGAGCGGCGAGATCGCCCGGACTTCCACGTCCACCTGCCGCGTCAGCGGGTCAAAATGCGCGGCGCGATCCTGAATTTCCGCCAGCGTAATCGCCCCCGGATCGACCTCAAAGCCTGGATTCGCATCCATAATCGCCTGAAACTTCTCTTCCGCCTCGAGCGCGTCCTCGCCTTGCAGGTCCATCTGGAACGGCATGCCCAGCAGGCTCGGGAGCGTGCACAGCTCCAGCTCAGAAACATCCGCAAAATCAAGGACCAGGCAGTCCGCCTTGCCCGGCGCCAGCCGCACACCGCGGCCCACGCACTGCGCGTACAGCATCGGCGATCGCGTCGGCCGCGCCATGGCGATGCAGCTCACTTCCGGGTCGTCAAAGCCCTCCGTCAGCACCGCGACGTTGGTCATGCAGCGCACGCGGCCTTCACGAAATGCCAGCAATTCCGCATGCCTGCGGTCGCGCTTCATCTCGCCGTGGACCATGCCGCACGGCACGCCAATGGCGTTCAGCGCGTGCGCGAGATTGCGCGCGTGCCGCACCGTCACGCAAAAGACGATGGTCCGCCGGTCGCGCGCCAGCTCCTGGATCGACCGCGCCACGAGCGCGTTGCGCTCCTCCAGGTCCACCGCTTCCGCCAGCGGCTCCAGCTGCAGGTCGTCGCCCGCCGCCTGGACGCCCGCCAAATCCGCCGCGGTGGCGATGCGATACCCGCGCAGCGGCACCATCCAACCTTCGCGGATCATCTCCGGCAGGCCGCGGTGGTAGACGATTTCCTCAAAAACTTCGCCCAGGCCAATGCCATCGCGCCGCTGCGTCGTCGCCGTCACGCCCAGCAGCGTCCCGCTCCAGTCGTCGTCAAACGCGCCGAGATCGCGCAGCACGCGCTTGTTGTCGTCGGCGGTCGCGTGGTGGCACTCGTCGTAGATGATCAGGCCAAACTGCCGCGCCCGCAGCAGCCGCGTCAGCCGCTCCTCGTGCAGGCTGCGGATCGACGCGACAACCACGCGCGCGCCATCGGGCGCACGATTCGGTCCCTGCTCAATCGCCACGACGCCGTCCGCGCCCAGCGCCGCCTGCAGCTTCTCGCGCGCCTGGGTCAGCAGCTCGTCGCGGTGCGCCAGCACCAGCACCGGCTTCTTCGCCAGCGACGCCAAACGCGCGAAGATCACGGTCTTGCCCGCGCCCGTCGGCAGACACACGACCATGCGCCGCACGCCCGCCTTGCGCGCCCGCAGCACCGCCTCGATCGCCTTTTGCTGGTACGGCCGCAGCTCCATCGCCTGCCTCCTTAGCTGGTATTCGGCCGCTCGCGCAATCCGCCGCAGATCGTTGGCCACTTTGCCGCGTCTCACTCGCAACGGCGCCGTGCCTTTGCGCGCCAGGCGGAGGGGAGCATGCAGGCAAAGAAGACCCAGCTCTGGCTCAATTTGTCGTGGAATGACGAGCGCTTGCAGTCGCTGCGGCTGGACACGCCGCAGGCCGTCTGGCTGGGCGAAGACGGCGATCTGGTGCTGCCGCAGGACGTGATCGGCGCGCCGCGGCTGCTGCTGCTGACCCACGCCGACCGGCGCTGGCTGCATCCCGACGGTCGCGCTGTGGCGCTCAACGCTTCGGAATCGCGGCATTTTGGCGATTTCGTTGTGGATTTCGTGCTCACCGCGCGCGAACCCTTGCGCCTGCCGGCGGCCTGGCCGCGGGAGCTTGCCGAGCTTGGCGCGGCGCTGGCGCTGGCTGTCGCGTTGGTCGCCGTGCCGCTGTGGCTGGGCGGCCAAGCGGAGCGCCTGCACATCCAGGTGCTGCTGCCGGAGGATGAGGTCGCGGCGATCGCGCCGGTGCCCGCATACGTCGGCGATGAGCCGCCGCCGCTGGCGCCCGCGCCGCCGGGGCCGGAGCCGGACCGCGCGCCGCGGACGATCGTGCTGCCGCCGACGATCATCGACCTGCCGCGACCGCAGCCGACGCCGACTTCCGTGCCGGTGCCGGTGCCGCCGCCCGCCAAGCCGCCGGAGGGACCGAGCAAGCCGCGGCAGTCGCCGACGCGCGTGGCGCAAGGCGATCCGCGGGCGCCGCTGGACGCGCTCGATGCGCTGGGCACGCCGACAAAGCCGCAGCCGCGGCTGTTTGCCGACCCAGCGCCGGGCGACGTGGAGCGGCGCAATGGCACCGATGTGCCGCACGGCGCGACGCTGGCGGGCGACCGGCCGCGCCCGGAGCCGACCGACGTCACCGCAGCGCCACGGCCGCACAAGCTGGCGAGCAACGGCGATCCGGACCTGCGGCCCGACCACCAGGAGGTGATCGAGGTGCACGCGCCGCGGGTCGAGCGCATTGCCGGCAATGGTCTGGACGCGGAAACGCTGCGCGCCTACATCCAGCAGCGCCACGGCGAGCTGCGGCACTGCCTGGAGCTGGGGATGCTGGGCAGCGTCAAGCTGAATGGTCGCGTCCGCGTCGGGTTCCTGATCGCGCCCAACGGCGCGGTGCTGCAGGCGCGGGTCGAGGAATCGGCACTGCACCAGCCGGAGACCGAGGCGTGCATCGCCGATCGCATCCGCGCGTGGCAGTTTCCGCCGTCGCCAAGCGGCCTGCCGACGCACGTCCGCCACGGCTTCGTCTTCAACACCAAGTAGCCGCCGTCACGGCGCGCGCGCCACCAGCGCCTGCACGACGGGCAGCAGCTCCACGTGCAACACCGCGTTCTGACCGATGAATTCCCAGCCGTCCGCCGTCTGCCGCAGCAGCACAAGCACCTGCTGGCCCGGCAGCGGCGACGCCAGATCGCCGTCCAGCACGCGCGGCACGGACACCGGCATCGTCCGACCTTGCAGCACCCGCCGCCGGTGCGCCGCCAGCGCCAGCCGCCACAGCGCGGCGTCGACTTCGATCGCGCCCGCCAGCGCGCCGCGCAGCGCCGCATCCACTTTGTACTGCCACCGCACGCGCGCGTACGCGTGCGCCGGGTGCGGGAGCGCTTGGCCGCGGGCCACGCCCAACGCCGTCACGGTCGTCGCCGGCGCCAGCACCGTCACAAGCGCGACGATCGGCGCCACCGCGACCGCCTGCTCCAGCGTCCACGCCAGCGGCTGCGTCTCGGTCGCCCGCGGCTGCAGCGCCAAGGCCGCCAGTTCCGGGGCCAGTTCGTCCGCCATCGTCCCTCCCAGCGCCGGATGCTACGGCAGCGGCGGCCGCACGACCAGTCGCCCCTTGCCAATCGGTCGCAGCAGCGCCAGAGTGGGCGCGCCGGCCAGCCCGGCCAACCGCTGCAGGAGAGCCACATGAGCGAATTCCAGGCGCGCCATCCCGATGAATCGACCGTGCAGATGACCGAGCTCATCTTGCCGCAGCACACAAACGCGCTGGGCACCTGTTTTGGCGGGCAAATCCTGTCGTGGATCGACATCGCCGCCGGCATCTGCGCTGGCCGCCACGCGTGCTGCACGGCCGTCACCGTGGCGTTTGACGACGTGCATTTTGTCACGCCGATCCGCCTGGGCGACGTCGTGACGATTCGCGCGCGCATCACGCTCGTCGGCCGCTCGAGCATGGAAGTCTGGGTGGACGTGCAGCGCAGCCGCTACGATGGCCCAACCGAGCATGCCAACACGGCTTTTGTCACTTTTGTCGCGGTCGACGCCGAGCGCCGGCCGCGTGAAGTGCCGGGGCTGATCCTCGACAACGATGCCGACCGCGAGCGCCACGCCGAGGCGCTGGAACGCCGCGCCATCCGCCTGACGCGCGCCAAACACGCCTGAATCAGGCCGCGGGTTGCCGCGTTCTTGCCAGCGACGGCACAACGCCGAGACGAGCTTGCCATGCACATCCGCCTCATCGCCCTGCTTCTGACCCTCACCGCCGCGCTGCCCAGCGTGGTCAACGCCGCCGTCCCCAACACGCCGCTCTATTGGGCGCGCGCCAGCTTCAACGACGACAGCCAGTCCATCGAGCACGTGACAATCCGCGGCCGCAACGCCGCCGGTCAGGGTCTGTTCGTGCGGTTTTCCATCGCCAACGCCGGCTTCAAGCACGGCGAGCTGCTGGTCTCCTTCAACATGGAAGGCAGCGGCGGCAATGGCTTTTTCGCCGAGCAGAAGTTTGCCCGCAGCGAGTACACAGTCGCCGAGGATCGGCTGCAAATCAAGGCCGGCGGGCACACGCTGGAGGTGCAAAACGGTCACCTGATCGCGAATTTGGCGTTCGCGACCCTGAAGGCGACAGTGGACGTGACGCCGCAGGTTGGGCCGCTGACGGTCGCGGATCGCCGCGGCGACTTCATCGTGCGCGACATCGTGGCGCCCATCGCCCACATCGCCGTGCACGTCCAGGACGGCGAGCGCGTTTTCGATGGCACGGAGCCCGGTTTCGCAGTGCATGAAGCGTCCAACGCCACGGCGCACAAGGTCTACGACCGGCTGATCCAGCTGCACCACATGGGCGGCGCGACGTTCGCTGTCGTCGACTACATCGACCTGCCGGCGGAGCGCGGTGGCCGGCCGCTCGGCTTTGCGGCGATCGTGCAGAAGGGCCACGTCTTCGTTGGTGAAATCGTCAAGGAAAACAGGGAGGACGATCACATCGACGGCGAGTTTGACTACCAGGTGCCGTGGACGGTGACGGTGCTGGCCAAGCGCGGCGAGGCGCGGCTGGCGCTGCGGCTGGCGGCGGACAAGCAGCTGGGTAAGGAAGACGATCTCAAGGATTTCAACTTTCTGGCGCGCAAGGCCGTGGGCGCGCTGATGCACCCGGTGACGTACGCGCTCAAGGGCCAGGCCGTCGGCGAGCTGCAGGCGAATGCGACCGACCCGCCGCAGCTGCTCGAGCCGTTCGCTGTGCGCTACAAATACGCCCAGGCACACTGACCGCCAAGGATTGCCGCCATGCACCTCGCGCCGCGCCGTTCGCTGCTGCACCGCCTGTCACCGTCGCTGGCGGACGTGCCATTCCACAACCAGCCGCGGCCGGACAATGATCAGGAGCTGGCACTGCAATGGCTGGGAACCGCTGGATTTCGCCTGCAATTTCAAGGCAAGCACCTGTGGTTTGATCCGCACCTGAGCCGGCATTCGCTGGCGGAGCTGGCGTTTGGCACCATCGCGCCCGTGCCCGCGCGCGTGCTGGCGCAGGTGGATGCGGCGGACGGTGTCGTCATCGGTCACAGCCATTTTGACCACGCGATGGACGCGCCGGTGCTGGCGCAGCATTTTGGCGCGCACGTCTATGGCGCCGAGGACACGCTGGTGTATTGCCGAGGGTTGGGCGTGCCGGAGGCGCAGCTGCACCGGCTGGCGGGCGACGCGCAAGTGCACGCGCTGGGGCCGTTCGCGATCGGCGCGCGGCTGTCCCAGCACAGCCCGTTCGCGCTGGGACGAGTGCCGTACCCGGGCCACATTACGCGAGGTTTCCAAGTGCCGGCGCGGACTTCCGCGTGGCGCGTGGGCCAGACGCTGATCCCGCACGTCACGCTGGAACCGCAGCCTGGGCGGCGGCTGACGATCGCGCACGTCGGCTCGGCGGCGCTGATCGACGCGGAGCTGCGCGGCCTGCAGGCGGACGTGGTGCTGGCGTGCACGATTGGCCGCCACGCGACGGCGAATTTCACCCACCGCGTGCTGGATGCGCTGGCGCCCAAGCTCGTTGTGCCGTGCCACTGGGACCAGTTCTGGCGGCCGATCGACGCGCCGGTGCGGCAGATTCCCAGCAATGATCTCGCGGGGTTCCTGCAGGAGGTCGCCAGCCATGCCAGCGCGCCGCGGGTGCGCGTGCTGCCGATGCTCGGCTGGACGACGCTGGCCGACGTCCTGTGAACGGCGCCGAACGTCACAATTGTGTCAGACCGCCGCGCTGCGCCGGCGCCGTCGATTGACACGCGCAGGCGCCGGGCGCGAGAATCCGCGGCCTAACATGGAGGAAGGTATGCGCACTCTGTCCCGTCGTGCTCTCGCTCTCGGCGTCATCGGTTTGGGTCTCTGGGGCTTGGCGTGCGGCAGCGCCCGGTTCGTCACCGTCGACGGCAGCGGCGGCGTCATTGGCATGCCCAACAACGGCGAGTCTTCGCGCGAGAAGGCCGTCAAAATGATGTCCGAAAAGTGCCCGAACGGCTTCTTGATCGACCGCGAGGAAGAAGCACAGGTCGGCACCGTGACAAGCTCCAACACGAACTACGGCCGCTACAGCACCAACGGCACGCAGACTACGCGCGCTGAAACCGAGTGGCGCATCACTTTCCATTGCAAATAGCCAGGTTGTCATGACGGATCCCGCTGCAGCTGCATCGCCATCCTTCGGTGGCGGCGCGGAGTTGATCGACGGCAAGGCGATGGCCGCGGCGCTCCGCGGTGAGCTGCGCGAGACCGTCGCGGCGCTGGCGACAGCCGGCGTCCACCCGGGCTTGGCGGTCGCGCTGATCGGCGAAGACCCGGCGTCGGCGGTCTACGTCGGCGGCAAGATCAAGGCGTGCAAGGAGATCGGCATCCGTTCGATCGAGGCGCGCTTGCCGGCGGAGACGACGACCGCGCAGTTGCTGGCGCTCATCGACGACTGGAACGCCGATGACAGCGTCGACGGCATCCTTGTGCAGCTGCCGTTGCCCAAAGGCATCGACACGCAGGCGGTCGTGGAGCGCATCGCGCCGGAGAAGGACGTCGACGGCTTTGGCGCCGACAACCTCGGCCGGCTGGCGCAGGGCAAACCGCGGCTTGTGGCGTGCACGCCGTTTGGCGTCATGGAAATGCTCAAGCGCTGGGGCAAGCCGCACGGCTGGACGCCCGCGGGCAAGCGCGCGGTCGTGATTGGCCGGTCGATTACGGTGGGCCGGCCGATGGCGCTGCTGCTGCTGGGCGCCGACGCGACAGTGACGATTTGCCACAGCCGCACGCCGGATTTGGCCGGTGCGGTGCGTCAGGCGGAGATTGTCGTGGCGGCCGCCGGCCAGCGGCACCTCGTCCAGGGCGACTGGATCGCGCCGGGCGCCGTCGTCATCGACGTCGGCATCCACCGCGGCGAGGACGGCAAGCTCACCGGCGACGTCGAATTTGCCGGCGCCAGCGCCCGCGCGCGCGCGATCTCGCCGGTTCCCGGCGGCGTCGGACCGATGACAATCGCCATGCTCATGGCCAACACAGTCAGCGCCTGCCGGCAACGCCGCGGGCTGGGGGTTTGAAGATGTCCGAACAGCTGTTGCGCACGCCGCTTTTTGATGCCCACGTTGCCGCCGGCGGCCAGATGGTGCCGTTCGCTGGTTGGGAGATGCCGGTGCAGTACGCCGGCCACGGCGTCGTCGCCGAGCACCTGGCGACGCGCACCACCGCGGGGCTGTTCGACGTGAGCCACATGGGCGAAATCATTGTGGAAGGCCCGGGCGCGACGGCGACGCTGAACGGCCTCGTGACAAACGACATCAGCAAGCTGGAGGAAGGCGCCGCGTGCTACGCGCTGCTGTGCCACGCCAACGGCGGCACGGTCGACGATTTGTTCGTGTACCGGCTCGGGCCGGAGCGGTTCCTTGTGTGCGTGAACGCGTCGAACAAAGACAAGGATTACGCGTACATGAAGGCGCACGCCAGCCACCCGGAGCTGCTGCACGATCGCTCGAACGATTTTGCGCAGATCGCCCTGCAAGGTCCCAAGGCGCTGGAGATCATGGAGCGCGTGCTGCCGGGCGAGGCCCTGGGCCTGCCGCGCAACCGCATCCGCGTACACAGCTTCCGCGGCGCGGATACGCTTGTGGCGACGACGGGTTACACCGGCGAGCCGGGCTATGAAATCTACTGCCCGCCGGAGCTGGCGGCGGATCTGTGGAAGGCGCTGCTCGCTGGCGGCCAGGATCTGGGCATCGTGCCGGTGGGCCTCGGCGCCCGCGACACACTGCGGCTGGAGATGGGCTACGCGCTGTACGGCCATGAACTGAATGACGAAACGAACGGCTATGAGGCCAAGGTCGCGTGGGCCATCAAGCTGGACAAAGCCGGCGGCTTCATCGGTCGCGACGCGCTGGCGGCGATCAAGGCGGCGGGCGTCAAGCGCAAGCTCGTCGGCCTGAAGATGGTCGACCGCGGCATCGCCCGCGAAGGCACGCCCATCGTCCAAGAGGGCCAAAACATTGGCCATGTTACCAGCGGCACGCACTCGCCTTGCCTCAAGCAGGCCGTCGCCATGGCGTACGTGCCGAGCGCGCTCGCGAGCCTGGGCACCATCGTCCACGTCGAGCTGCGCGGCGAGCCCCGCAAGGCGGAAGTTGTCGCCTACCCGTTTGTGCAGACCGGCTTGACCGCCAACTAGCACCCAACCTTTGCCAACCCAACCGAGGATAACATGAGCATTCCCGCCAACTTGCGCTATACCGATGACCATGAATGGGCGCGTTTGGAGAGCGACGGCACCGTGACCGTCGGCATCACCGACTTCGCGCAGGAGTCGCTCGGCGGCGTCGTCTACGTCGAAGTCCCGGCGGGCGGCGCTGTCGAAGCCGGCAAGAGCTTCGGCCAGGTCGAGTCCACCAAGTCGGTCAGCGAGCTGTACGCGCCGATCAGCGGCACCGTCGTCGCCAAGAATTCGGAGCTGGAAGGCGAGCCGGAGCTCGTCAACACCGACCCG
>CAIPXZ010000464.1 GCA_903869075.1 uncultured Myxococcales bacterium
CAGCTACACCGCCTTGCTGAACGGCGACTGCGACGACGCCGCAGCCAGCATCCACCCCGGCGCGGCGGAAATCTGCAACGGCAAAGACGACAACTGCGACGGCCAAACCGACGAAGGCGTCAGCGGCGGCACCTACTATCAGGACGCGGACGGCGACGGCTACGGCAACAGCAGCGTCGTCCTCACCAGCTGCGGCGCACCCGCGGGCTACGTGGCGCTCGGCGGCGACTGCAACGACGGCAACGCCAACGTCCACCCCGGCGCCGCCGAAATTTGCGATGGCTTGGACGACAACTGCAACGGCCAAACGGACGAAAATGGCGGCACAAGCCTGTTCTACGTCGATGGCGACGGCGACGGCTACGGCGCCGGTCCCAGCGTCGCGCTGTGCGCGGCCAGCGGCGGCTACGCGGCAAAGAACGGCGACTGCAACGACCAGAACGCGGCGATCAACCCCGGCGCCGCGGAGGCGTGCAACGGCGTCGACGACAACTGCAACGGCCAGACCGACGAAGGCTTGACGCTGACCAAGTTCTACCCGGACAAGGACGGCGACGGGTTCGGCGCGGCGGCTGGCATGGTCAAGGCCTGTGTGGCGCCCGCCGGTTACGTCGCGGACGTGTGGTCTGGCAACTTTGACTGCGACGACACGGACCCGGGGACGCACCCGTCGCCGCTGCCCTTCTTCGGCTGTTTTCCGCCGTTCTTTGGCGGGTGCCAGGGCCCCAGCGAGACCAAGTGCGACGGCAAGGACAACGACTGCGACGGCAAGGTCGACGAGGGCTTGACCAAAACCTACTTCAAGGACGCCGACGGCGACGGCTACGGCAACCCCGCACTGACCGAGACCGTCTGCCCGACGCCCTCCGGCTGGGTCGCCAACAACACCGACTGCAACGACGGCGACAAGACAATTCACCCCGGCGCGTTGGACGACCCGGCGCTGTGCGACGGCATCGACCAGAACTGCACCAAGTACGACGCCTGCGGCGTGTGCACGCCGGCGATGGAATTCGACTTCGAGAGCGGCGCGATGGGCTGGAGCTTCGACAGCGGCTGGCGCGTGGCCAGCTACAACACGAGCGGCCAGGCGCTTGTCTACAACAACGCCGGCGGTGGCTACGCGCAGACCGGCGGCGACGTCGCGTCCGGCTCGTTCACCATGCCCGAAGGCGCTGTCTACCTGCAATTTGTGATTTATTACAACAACATTGACGACGATGGCCTGGGCGACACCTACGTTGACACCGGCGCGACCGTCACCGTCAACGTCAACGGCAACACCGCGACTGTCGGGCCGAACGCCGGCGTCGGCGCCTACACGGTGAAAATTCCGCTGGATCCGGCGTGGAAGAACACGACGCTGACGCCGACCGTCACCGTCGTCACCGGCACGACGAACACCTGGACCGGCGGCTATGCCGTGGACAGCATCCAGGTCGTCTGTAACTAAGCATGGCTAAACGGGAAACTGCCCAGCTGGCGCTGTTTGCCGAGGCGCCGCCGCCGCAGTCGTCTTGGCGCGCGCGCGTGCAGCCGCGCCTGCAGGCGTGGGCGGAGGACGGCATCTATTTCGGCACCTCGTCGTGGAAATACCCGGGCTGGCAGGGGCTTGTTTACAACCGGCCGTACAAGTCGCAGCGCGCGTTCGAGCAGACCTGCATTGCCGAATATGCCGAGACCTTTCCGACGGTTTGCGCCGATTTTGCGCTGTACGACTTCCCGCACGCCACGACGCTGCGGCAGATCGCCGAAGCGACGCCGGAGCACTTCGCGCTCTCGCTGAAAGTCACTGATCGCATTACGATTTTTCGCTATCCATCGCTGCCGCGCTATGGCACCAACGCTGGGCGCGACAACCCGGACTTCCTGAACCCGGCGCTGTTCCAGGACGCGTTCCTCGCGCCGCTCAGCGAGCTGCGTGGCAAGGTGGGCGCGATTATCTTTGAGTTCTCCACGTTTGCGCCCAATTCCGGCATGGACGTCTGGCACTTCGCCGAGCGACTTGACGCGTTCCTCAGCCGCTTGCCGCCGGGCTTTCGCTACGCCGTCGAGGTCCGCAATCACGAATTCCTGCACGGCGCCTATCTGGATGTGCTCAAACGCCACAACGTCGCGCATGTGCTGAACAATTGGACGCGGATGCCGCCGATTGCCGAGCAGATCCAGCTGCCGGGCACGCTGCCGGCGGATTTTGCGGTGCTGCGGGCGCTGCTCAAGCCGGGGCGGCTGTACGCCGAGGCGGTGGAGCGGTTCCAGCCGTATGAGCGCATTCAGGAAGAGAATCCGGAGCTGCGCGACGGGCTCGTGCAGAGCGTGGAGCGCGCGGTCGCGGAAGGGCGCAAGCTGTTCGCCTACGTCAACAACCGCGCCGAGGGCAACGCGCCGCTGACGATTGACGCGGTGCTGGAGAAGCTGGAGCCGGCGCGCAAGCGGCGGCGGCCATAGCCGGGCGCTACGGACAGCTGCCGACGACCTCGAGCTCGTCCAGGACGAAGCCCATGAGCGCCTTGTTGGAGGTGTCGTACTTGACCTGGTCGAACCAGACCTTGACCTGCGCGCTCTTGCCGGCCCACGGCGAGAGGTCGACGCTGAACGGCAGCCAAGCTTGGCCGGTGGTGCTGCCGCTCAAGTCCTTCAATTTGCTCCACAACGGCGTGTCGACGCCGCCGACGATGAGGTCGATGCCGGCGAGGTGGACGGCGGTGCCGGGCTCGACATCCAGATAAATCCAGCCCTTGAGCTGCGCCGGCGTGCCTGGGACAGTGAACGCGGGCGAGAGCGCCGAGCCCTTGTTGGCGTTGCCGGTCTCAAAGCTGACCTTGTCGGGGATGCCAAAGCGCAGCGCGCCACCGCCCTTGACGTAAATCAGGCTTGTCTTGTGAAAATAAGCGCTCGGGTGCGCCATGTCGGCGATCCAGCCGTTCATGTCGGCGTCGAAGTGCCACCAGACGTGCGTGCCGGGTCCGCTTGTCACCGGCGTGTGCGCGCAGACGTGCGCGGCGCAGCTGTCCACCTGGCAGGACTTGCTGGCCTGGCACGCGTCATCGCTGCTGCAGCAGCCGGTGCCGGCTTGCGGCGTGTAGCTGCACTGGCCGCCGACGCAGGCGCCGCCAAGGCAGCTGTTGCCGGCGCAGTCCCCGTTGCTGGCGCAGCTGCTGGCCAGTCCAAGCCACTGGTGGATGCACTTGTTTTTGCTGCACAAGTCGACGCTGCTGTCATCGCCGTCGTCGCACTGCCCGGCGTTGAGGCAGCAGCTGGCGACGCCGGTGTAGCTGCACGCGCCGCCGGCGCAGCTGTCGGTCGTGCATGGGTTGCCGTCGGAGCAATCGCTGGCGCTCTGGCAGCAGTTGGGCTTGGACTGCCAGCTGCACTGTCCGGCGGTACACGACGCGACGATGCAGGCGCTGCCGCCGCCGCAGTCACCGGGTACCTTGCAGCAGCCGACGGCGAGCTTGTGCTGGCATTGGCCGCTCGGTTTGTCGCAGGTGTCGACGGTGCAGCCGTCGGTATCCGCGCACATCGCGTCGTAGGCGCAGCCCGTCGCCGGGGCGTAGCAGGTGTAGGTCAGCGTGTTGCACTTTTGCGGCGCGGCGCAGTCGCCGTCCTTGGCGCACTGGAAGCCGGAGCAGGTGCCGTGCAAGCAGTAGTACGTCGTGTCGGTGCTGCCGTCGGCGGGGACGCACTCCGGGTCGCCGCTGCAGCTCTTGGCGACGCACTGCGTGCCGCTGCAGACCTGGATGCCGTAGCACGGCGGCACGCAGCCGACGAGCTCGGCGACGGCATCCAGAGCATCGGTTACGTCCGCCGCCGCATCCGCATCATCGGCCGCGTCAAGCGCGTCGGTGACCGGGTCGGGAATCGGCGTCAGCTCACACGCGGTCGCGGCGAGCAGGGTCAAGAGCAGCACAAGGCGCACGGGATACCTCCGCTGCCGAGTGTAGCGGGTTGCCCTCCGGACGGAAATGCTTGGCAACGGTCAGAACGCCACTTGATCCAGATCAAGGCGACGTGCACGCTAACGCGGTATTCTGCACGGCGAGGCTGAGCGGAACAGCTTCAACGCCTGCGGGCGCGGCAGCATGCCAGACAGATGCGGCAACCCAGCGAGAAGCGACATCATGGACAAGGTCATCGGTCACGAAATGATTGGACATTCAGCAGGTTCGCGCGGTCGCGTCGAGCTACCTGACTTGCCGTTGGACATCCTGAAGCGCTACGCCGGCCGCGGTCCGCGCTACACGAGCTACCCGCCGGCGACGGCTTGGAGCGATGCCGTGGGTCCCGACGAATACCGCGCCGCGCTCGAACACGCCCGCGACTTTGCGCCGAACCGCCCGCAGTCGGTCTACGTCCACATCCCGTTCTGCCCCAGCCACTGCTGGTTTTGCGCCTGCAACGTGCTGATTACCGACCGCACGGACTTGGCCGATGTCTACCTCGACCACGTCGAGATGGAGCTGAACCTGCTGCGGCCATCGCTGTCCAAGGCGCCCGTCGCGCAGCTGCACTGGGGCGGCGGCTCGCCCAGCTACCTGACGCCGGTGCAGATGCAGCGCCTCCACGGTCTGCTCAAGTCCGCGTTTACGTTCGCGCCGGACGCCGAGCAGTCCATCGAGGTCGACCCGCGCATCACGAGCGACGACCACTTGGCGATGCTGGCGGCGCTCGGCTTCAACCGCCTGAGCATGGGCGTGCAGGATTTTGACCCGCACGTGCAGCTGGCGATCCACCGCCTGCAGACGGCGACGCAGACCGCGGCGTTCGTCAAGCGCTGTCGGGCGCACGGCTTTCAGAGCCTGAACGTCGACCTCGTGTACGGCTTGCCCAAGCAGGATCGCGAGAATTTCGCGCGGACGCTGGATCAGGTCTGCGAAATGTCGCCGGAGCGGCTGGCGGTGTACGGCTACGCGCACGTGCCGTGGGTCAAGCCGTCGCAGAAGAAGATCGACGAGGCGACGCTGCCGGGGCCGGATTTGCGCTTTGACCTGTTCCGCGACGCGCTGGAAGTGTTCCTGGGCGAGGGCTACAGCTACGTCGGCATGGACCATTTTGCCAAGCCGGACGATGAGTTGGCGATCGCCGCGGGCAACGGCACGCTGCACCGCAACTTCATGGGCTACACGACGCGCGCCGGCACGGACTTGGTGTCGCTCGGCATGACCGCGATCAGCTATGTCGACGGGCTGTACGCGCAAAACCAGCACAAGTTGAACCCGTATTACCGTGAAGTGCAGTCGGGCAAGCTGCCGGTGACGCGCGGCTGGCGGCTAACGCGCGACGACGAGATCCGCTCGGCGCTGATCCAGGACCTCATGTGCCGCGGCGGCGTGGACAAGCGCGCGTTTGCCAAGAAGTTTGCCATCGATTTTGACAGCTACTTTGGCGAAGCGCTGACGAGCTTGGCGCCGCTGGCCAAGGACGGGCTGTGCACGCTGACCGCCGATCGCATCGACGCGACGTTCGTCGGCCGCGTGCTGATCCGCACTCTGGCGATGGCGTTCGACGCGCATTTGCCCAAGGCGAATGACGGCTTGGCGCGGTTCTCGGCGACCGTCTGACCGCTACTGCTTGACCAACTCGACCCGGCGGTTCTTGGCCCGCCCGGCTTCGGCGTCGTTGCTCGCCACCGGCGCCATCGCCCCCGCCGCACACGCCCGCAGCCGCGCCGCCGCCACCGCAAAACGCCCCGTCAGCGCCTGCACGACCGCGTCCGCGCGCGCCTGCGCGAGCTTCAGGTTGCCGTCAAAACCGCCGACGTTGTCGGTGTGGCCGACGATCAGCACCTTCAAGCCCGGCTCCGCCTGCAGCAGCTTGGCGATCTCGCCCAGCGCCGCCTCGGACTCCGGCTTCACCACGGCCTTCGCCGTATCGAAATAGATGCCGTACACCGCGGCATGACCGTCCGTCGCCAGGCCACCGGCAAGCGCCTTGGCGTCGGCGACGATATTTTGCGTCATCGCCTGCTTTTCGACGATCCAAACGGTGTATTCGTCGGTGATGTAAGCGTTGACGTGCGCCCAAATTTCCTTGCCGTCCTTGCCGGCTTTCAGGTACGCGTTGCCGTCGTCATCGCGCCAGAGCACGCTGCCGCCGATGCGCGTCACAGCGTTCTCGTAGTTGCGCAAGATCTCAACGCGGCTGGGCTCCTTCGCGCCCGATTTCAGGGAATAATGGATCTCAAAAGTCCGGCCTTCGACCTGCACCTCCTTGCCGCCAACGACGTGAAAGGGCAAGGAATCAAATGTCTTCTCCTCGTACCGGTGAATTTCATAACCCGGCATCCGGTTGAAAAGCGGGTGATCCTGACTGCCGGCGGCGTCCTGCGCCCAGCACGGGGCGGCGACACATGCCAGCGCGATTCCAACCAAGCCAATGAGCTGCTTCATCCCGGTCTCCGTGCCCCGCGTTTGGGGGCCGACGGCGCGAGACCGCATCGGCCACGCGCTCTGTCTCGCACGCCACGGCCCAGCTTGCGGGCGCACGGTGCGCGCGCGGTCGACCGGTGCGCGGCAGTCTGGACCCGCCGACACAACGCGTCAATGCGGCCCAAGCCGGGTCAGTGGCGGCGTCAACGTAGGCCAGCGAGCCCCGCCACAATCCGGCCTTGCCGCGCGGTCACTGTCACCTAACATGGGTTGTGCGCTGCCGTTTTTCACCGCCGGCGCGGAGGTTCCCATGAAAACTGCACTCCTGTTCGCCGTGATGCTGGCAGTCGCCGGCCTCACAGCGGCGCCGCGCACCGCTCAAGCCCAAGTTTCCAAAGCCTTTTCGGACGTCGTCGATGTCTGCCCCGCCGTGACAAACGCGACGTTTGACGCCGTGCGCTTGAAGAACGGCAGCGTCTTCTACGCGCGGATAATCGCTGAAAATCCCCAGTTTTTGTGCCTGGAGCGCTACGGCGAGCAGCGCGCGATCGGCCGCGAGCACGTCGCCAGCGTCGAGCATCACGCCGAGGTGAC
>CAIPXZ010000465.1 GCA_903869075.1 uncultured Myxococcales bacterium
CGCGGCGCGCCCGCGGCGCCGCCCGCCGCCAGGGGCCCTACTTACAATCCGCCGGACAAGTCTGACTCGTCTCACCCGGGTCGCAGACCCCATTGCCACAAGGCGACGGCGGCGGCCCGCAGTCCTTCGAGCAAGTCGCCACGCTCTCGCCGGGCTGGCACATCCCATCTCCGCAGACCGGCGCCATGCCGCAGTCCTTCGGGCAGCTCTGCTGGGACTCCGCCGGGTCGCACTTGCCGTTGCCGCACATGCCAGTGCACAGGTTGGTAGTCTGCTTGCACTCGCCGGTGCCGCACTGCGCTTCCCAGCACAAGTCGCCGGTGGTGCAGGTCGTCGCGTCGGCCAGCGGCGTGTGCGCGCAGCCCTTCGCCGGGTCGCAGCTGTCGGCGGTGCACGCATTGCCGTCGTCGCAGACCATGCCGGGGATCATGCAGGCGCCGTTCGGCGTGCACATCTCGCCGACGGTGCACAGGCTGCCGTCATCGCACGGCGTGCCGCTGGGCAAGAAGGCGTGGCTGCACTTGCCATTGGCGCAGGCGTCGGACGTGCAGGTGCTGCCGTCGTTGCACTGCGTCACCTCGGTGCACAGCGGGCAGACGTCCTGGCCCGAGCCGCAGTTGCCGTTGTTGCACATGTCGTTGCTCGTGCATGGGTTGCCGTCTTCGCACGGCATGCCGTTGCCCGCAATGTTGGTGCACTTGCCGGTCGCCATGTCGCAGTTGTCCATCGTGCAGGCGTTGCCGTCGTCACAGGCCGGGATGCCGCTGCACTGCAGGTTCGAGCACTTGTCGTTCTTGGTGCACGGGTTATTGTCATCGCACGGCGTGGCGTCGGCCGCGGTGGCGCAGAAGCTCTGGCAGTCGGACGGGCAGCTCTGCGGTGACTCGCCGTTCTCGCACATCTTGTTGCCGCAGACGGGGCCGGTGCCGCCGCCGCAGTCGGACGGGCAGGACTGGCCGTTCTCGCCGTTGTTGCACATCATGTCGCCGCAGTACGGCGGCAGGCCGCAGTCTTTCGGGCAGGTGTAAGGCGTCTCGCCGCCGTCGCACGTGCCGTTGCCGCAGTTGCCGACGCACAGGTTCGTCGTCGTCACGCACTTCTTGGCGCTGCACGCCGCGAGCACGCACAAGTCGCCGTTGCTGCAGGTCGTCGCGTCGGGCAAGTCCGTGTAGCTGCAGCCGACCTTCGGGTCGCACTTGTCGCCGGTGCACGGGTTGCCGTCGTCGCACGGCGGCGTCATGGTCTGGCACTGGCCAAAGAGGCAGGCCTCGCCGGTCGTGCACAGGCTGCCGTCGTCGCAGGTAGTGCCGGACGCCAGATACGCGTGGCTGCAGGTGCCGGACTTGCAGTCGTCGCTCGTGCAAGGGTTCTTGTCGTCGCAGTCGGCGATTGTCGTGCAGCTGGGGCAGGTGTTGGCGCCGGGCGCGCACTGGCCGGACGCACACTTGTCGCCGGTCGTGCACGGGTTGCCGTCTTCGCAGTTCGCGCCGTCGGGTGCGCCCTGGCACGGGTTGCCGCCGCAGTCCTGCGGGCAGGAATTCGCGGTCTCGCCGGAGTCGCACTTGCCGTTGCCGCACTGGCTGCCGCCGCCGCTGCAGTCGCTGGCGCAGGTCTGCTGGTTCTCGCCGCTCTCGCACGTGCCGTTGCCGCACACCGGGGAGCAGTCCGCCGGGCAGTTGTTCGCCGTCTCGGTCGGCTGGCAGATGCCGTCACCGCAGTTGGCGTTGCTCTTGCCGGTGCAGTTCTTGTCCACGCAGTCCAGCGTCGCCTGGCGCGTCGTGATCTCCGCCGACGTCAGCGGGTCGGTGCACTTGTTGGCGCAGGTCTGGTCCTTGTCGCAGAGGATCATGCAGTTGATGGACGCGGCGCAGGCGACGTCGGCAAAGCACGCCTTGGCGTCGATCGGGCACTTCAGCTCGGCGCAGGCAAAGAACGCGGAGACCTGGGCGTTGCAGTCCACGGGGCAGCTCGTGGCTTCCGACGGGCTGCAGATCAAGTCGCCGCACACGGCGCAGTCTTTCGGGCAGGTGCCGAGCGTCTCGCCGATGCTCGGGTCGCACGTGCCGTCGCCGCACGGGCCGACGCAGACGTTGACGATGTTGGCGCACGTGCCGGTGACGCACGCGCCGAGGCTGCAGGCGTCCACGCCGGCGCAGGCCACGCCTTCGTTGCCGGCGTTGTGCGTGCAGTTGCCGCCGCTGCAGGCGTCGAGCGTGCACGGGTTGCCGTCGTCGCACTGTTTCGGCTGGCTGGCGCAGACGCCGCCCTGGCAGGAGTCGCCCTCGGTGCACGGGTCGCCGTCATCGCAGGACGTGTTGTTCATGCCGATGTTCACGCACTTGCCGCCGTTGCACTGGTCGGTCGTGCACGGGTTCTTGTCGTCGCAAGACGAGGCGTCGGTGCAGCTGCAGGTGTTCTTGCCGCCCAGGCACTTGCCGGACTGGCAGGCGTCGCCGCTTGTGCAGGTCTGGCCGTCGTCGCACGCGACGCCGTCGGCGGCGAGGAACGCGCAGCCCGCGAGCACCGCGCAGGTGTCGAGTGTGCACGGGTTGCCATCGTCGCACTTCACCGCCGTGCCGACACAGGCGCCGCCGGTGCAGGTGTCGTCGCTCGTGCACAAGCTGCCGTCATTGCACGGCCCGCTGGCGGGCGTGTGGCTGCAGACGCCAGTCGGCTTGTCGCAGCTGTCGGTCGTGCACGGGTTCTGGTCTTCGCACAGCGTCGGGTCCTTGGCGCAGCCCACCGGCTCCACCACCACGTCGCTGTCGGTCGCGGCATCGTCGGCTGCATCGCTGCCAGCCGCCGTGTCGTCCGGTGTCGTGTCCACCGTCGCGTCGGTGCCGCTCGCCGTGTCCGTGCCGCTGTCGGCGTCGGTGCCGCCCGCCGCATCCGTGCCGCTCGCCGCATCCGTACCGCTGGCTGTATCCGTGCCGGTCGCCGTGTCGGTGCCGGTCGCGGTGTCGGCGTCCTTGCCGGTCTGCACGTCGTTCTTGCCGCCGGTATCGCCGCCCGCGCCGGTATCACTGCCGCCGCCCGAGTCATCGGTCGCCGCTGTGTCATCGCCCACGGCGGTGTCATCGGTCGAGGAATTCGCCGGCGTTCCCGCGCAAGCGGCGAGCAGGACAGCGAGGAGGACAAAAACGCCCAAGGGCGCGCCGAGACGACGACAACAAGGCACAAGAGACATGGCAAACTCCGCAATTCTAAGTCAGAAAAGACGCCCGAGGCCGCCGCCCGCAGCGGTGGAAATCGGCAAATCGGCCGAGCACCGATTTGCGCGCAGTATGCGCGGCGCCGGTGGCGTCGTCAAACGGCTTGTGGATATTGAACTTTTTTCGGCAGCGCGGTTGCATCCCCACACCCCACGCTCGCCGGCTATTTTCGCGGTTATTTTGGCCATTGACGCCGCCGCGCGCGCGGACGACGCTGTGGCAGCCGCGGGCGCTTGGGCGC
>CAIPXZ010000466.1 GCA_903869075.1 uncultured Myxococcales bacterium
CACGACGTTCACCATGCCTGGATTTTGAAGGCGCCAAGCAAAAGGCCGTGGAGGAGCTGGGGCACAAGGAGGCCGAGCTGCTCAAACCCATTGAAACACTGATGAAAACCAAGATTGACGGTCTGGCGAAAGAGCACGGCTACAGCCTGGTGCTGAACAAGCAGGTCGCGATCTTTGCCGCGGATGCCTTGGATATTACGGCGGAAGTTATCAAGCGGTGCGACACGCCCTGAACGCTTCGGCCGCACACGTCGTAGGCGTCCTCGCGGCGCTGGCCGCCGTTGTGTCTGGCTGCCGGCGCGATGCCCAGGCGCCGCTGAACCAGCAAAACATGTTCCCCGACGCGGGCGTGACCGCGCTGGCGCCGCCGCCGAGCGCCGCGGGTACGCTGGCGCGCGCTGAGCTTGTGCAGGAGCGCGAGCCCAATGATCAGCCGGACGAGGCGCAGGCTGTCTCCAGCAACGCCTTGATCGAAGGCACTTTGGCGGCACCGAACGCGCCACAGCCGGCGGGCAAGCCCAAAGGCAAGCGCGCGAAGAACCAGTCGCACGGCGACGCCGATTGGTATCGCCTCGCCGCGACGCCGCCCGGCCAGCTCGTGCAGATTGACTTGCGCGAGGCGCCGGCGGGCACCGCGCTGGAACTATATGACGACACTGGGAAAAAGCTGATTTGGCGGGCGCACACCCACGGCGGCTTTCGCGCGGTGCTGCCGTCGATTGGCCCGGACGCGCACGCGTCGCTTGTGCGGGTCATCGGCGACGGTGAGGCCGTGGGGCCGTACAAGCTGGCGGTGTTCACGCGGCCAACGCGACCGGACGAGGAACTCGAGCCGAACGGCACTGTGGCGCAGGTCAACCAGTCGCTGCAAGCCGGCCAGTCGCTGCAGGGAACGCTGGCGCCCGACGGCGATGTCGATGTTTTTGCGCTGGATTTCTCGACGGCGGCCGGCGCGGACGTCTGGGTGCTGAGCGTGACGCCGGTGCCGGGCGTGGTGCTGGAGCTGGCGCTTTTGGACCCGGCGTCGCAAGAGCCGCTGCTGGTGCGCAAGTCTGCGAAAGACGGCGGAATTGTCGTACCGGATCTGGCCGCGTCGCGGCTGCCCAAGCGCACGCTGGTTCAGCTCAAGGCGCTGAGCGGCCAGGCGCCCGACCAGCCGTACGTGCTGACCCTGACGCCGTTGCTGCCGGCGGGCTGCGCCAAGCAGCTCGAGTGCCTGGACCGCCTGCCGGTGGAGCGCGAGCCGAACGAGACGCGGCTGACGGCCCAGCAGCTGCCTGCCGGTAAGCCGGTCAACGGTTTTCTGGACAGCGTTGGCGATGTCGACGCGCTGGAGCTGGCCTGTCCGCCGGGCGCGGTGCTGCGGCTGGTGGCGACGCCGCCGGCGGACGCGACGCTGCTGCTGCAAGTGGGCGACGGCCCGGACACGCTGCATGTGGACGGTGCCGGCCCGGGCGCGGCGGTGACGGTGGCGGGCGTGGCGGTGTCCACCGGGCGGCTGGGCGTGCTGCTGCGCGCCAAGGGCGATGGGCTGAAGCCGACCGAGCCGTGGCGCTTGGAGTCGACGCTGCTGGACGAGCCGCGCTTTGAAATCGAGGCGGGCGACGAGACCAAGCTACCGGCGCTGGTGGGGCCGCAGCACGCGCTGCTTGTCGTGCCGCCCGGACCGCAGCTGGCGACGGGTGGCTGGCAACGCGCCGGCGCGCTGGTGCCGTCGGGCGACGTCGACGCGTTCAGCCTGGATCTGCGGCAGCGGCAGGGTCCGCAAGGCCTGGAGCTGCTCTGCGCGGGCGATGGCGTGCCGGGGCTGGCGTGCAAGCTGCTGGACGCACACGGTCAGGAGCGGGCGCAATTGGGCGCCGGGGATGCGGATCGGCCGAGCCACGCGCCGGTGTCGGTGCTGCCAGGCGTGTACACCGTCGTCGTCGCGGCGGACAAGCCGCGGCTGAGCGCGGTGCCGTACCATGTGTCGGTGCGCGATGCCCCGGAGCTGGCGCAGCTGCCATCGCCCGGAACCGCAACGGAAGCTAGACCGTAGCTGTCAGTTCACCGCGCCGCGCCTTGTCCAGCCACAGCGCCAGTTCGCGCTCGATACGCGCCCGCGCGCGGGCCTCAAACGGCCGCGCCAGCAGCGGAATGTCCATCTCGACCTCGATGCTGCCAGGACGCAGGCGAATCCGCGGCTTGAGCTGAAAGCCACGCAGCGAGAACTGGATGATCGCCTCGTCCGCGCTCAGCCAGCGCGGCGTGATCTGCGACGCCGGAAAACGTTGCTGGAAGTGCGCCAGCGCCGCGTTGGCGGCTTGCCGCGCCAGGTCCGCGGGTAAATCGTGGGCGACCGTCTGCTTCACGCTACAGCCCCGCCAGCGCGCGCCAGCTGCTGCGCGTTATGCAACAGCTCCGGCAGCGGCGCGTCCGCCCAGCTCTGCACGACGGTCCCCGCCGGGTCCAGCAGCACGACGAGCGGCTCCGGCTCCGTGCCCCGGCACGCCGCGCCCAGCCGCTGTGCGGCCGTTAGCCCCAGCGCGCCGGGTGGCGTGACCACGAGCGGCAGATCGCCCGCCTGCGCCGCTTGCAGCACCGCCTGCGGTCCGGTAGCGATCGCCCAGTAGCGCCCGGCGTGCGCCCGCACGTCCAGCTTGCCCGTCGCGAGCAGGAGCGCCGGCAGCGGATCGCCTCGTCGCAGCAGCAGCGCCATGGCGTGACCTCAGAAGGAGTTGCCGATCGTGAATTCGAAGACCAGCGGCTGCTCACCCGGCAGCGGGTTGAGCGGCACGCCCCATTCAAAGCGCAGCGGACCGACCGGTGAGAACCAGCGGATGCCCCAGCCGATCGACTCGCGCATGCTGGCGAGCGTCACCGATTCGCCCTCACCAAACGCGTTGCCGATGTCGAAGAACAGCAGCGCGCGCAGGTTCATCGGCGCCTTGAGGATGGGAATTTCAAGCTCGTTGTTCAGGTACAGCTCTTTGGTGCCGCCGTTGTGGAACGCTGAAAGCGTCGCGCCGGGGTCGGAGCTCGTCGGGATGTAGATCGCCGGACCGAGTGAATTGCGAACAAAACCGCGGACATTGTAGATGCCGCCGATGAAGAAGCGCTCGAACAGCGGCACGACCTTGCCCTGCGGCGCGGCGATCCAGCCGCCGACGAGGTTGAACTTCAGCACCGACTCCGCGGGCAGCGGCACGTAGCGGCGGACGCGGCCGACGATGCGCAGGAATTCGTTGTCGGAGCCGAGCTGCGGCAGCGCCAATTCAGCGGTCGTCGTGATAAACCAGCCGGTATTCGGGAACATGCGGTCGTCGCGGCTGTCGTAGCTGACCGTCGACTTCAGCGCCGAGGTCAGACCGGAGGCGAACAGCGAGGCGATCGGCACGTCGGTGCGGCCGGACAAGCCGCCGATCTGCGTCTGCGCCTGCTCGAGTTGGTAGCCGCCTTCGACGATGACGGTGTCGGTGAGGCGATAGCCCCAGCTCATGCTGCCGCCCTTGGAGCGGCGCGTGAAGTCGGTGTAGAGCTGGTCGTAGCGGAACAGGTCCGTGGAGAACGTGACCTTGGTGTCCATGAAATACGGCTCGAAGAACGACGCCTGGAACATCGTGCGGATGGACGAGATCGAGCCCTGGATGCTGAAGCGCTGGCCGCGACCGAAGAAATTGTCCTTGGAAATCTGCGCCGTGGCGATGAAGTTGTCCAAGCTGGAGAAGCCCATGCCGACCTGGAACGTGCCGGTCGTGCGTTCCTTGACCTCGACGACGACGTCCAGCACCTGCGGCAGCGCCGTCGGCTTGGTCTTGATCTCGACCTTCTCGAAGTAGCCGAGCCGCTGCACGCGCGCCTGCGACGTCGTCAGCTTTTCTTCGCTGTACAGTTCGCCCTCGGCGATCAGCAGTTCGCGGCGCACGACCTTGTCGCGCGTGGAGCCGCCGCCGCGCACGGAGATCTGGCCAAAGTAGACTTTCTTGCCCTTCTGGATGTGGTACGTCCAGTCGACGAGCCGCTTGTCCGGGTCCGGCACCGACTCATTCGACACCGTCGCGTGCGCATAGCCGTAATTCTTCTGCACATTGGACAGCGCCGTGCCGTCCGCCTGCGCGAACTGGTAGTTGAAGATCTCGCCCTCTTTGAGCTGCAGCTTCTCCTTCAGCTTCTCGATCGGCTGCTCGTCCACGCTGTCGCCGGTGATCGCCACCTTGCCGACCTTGAACTGCGGGCCTTCATGCACGCGAATCGAGATCGAGATGTAGCGCAAATCCGGCGACAGGCTGACAACCGGGTCGTCGATCTTGGCCTGGATGTAGCCCTTGGTCAGGTACAGATACTGCATGATCTGCACGTCGGTCTCGAGCGTTTCCCGTTTGAAATTGCCGGACTTCGAGATCGCGCTGAGGATCGAGCCCTCCTGCGTCCGCAGCACCGCCTTGATGTCCTTGTCCTCAACGCCCTCGTTGCCGAGGATGTCGATTTGCCGCACCTTGACCTCGGCGCGCTCCTGGATCTCAAAGACCACCTTGACCTGGTTGTCCGGCATCGGCTCGATGCGGTGGCGGACGGTCGCCAAAAAGTAGCCTTCCTCGACGTACAAGTCCTTGATTTTCTGGATGTTTGACGCCGCGTCGTTGGGCGAATAGAGGTTGTTGACGCGCAGGTCCACGACCTTCATGACGTCTTCATCGCTCTGCGCGTCGTTGCCGACAATCTCAATCGCGGCGATCGACGGCCGCTCCAGCACCTGGTAGCGCACGACCACCGCGTGCGGTCCGGCCATCTTCAGGCCGACCTTCACGTCATCGAACAGCCCCATCGTCCAGATGCGCCGCTGGTCGTCGGCGATGCCCGTTGGGTCCAGCTGCTGGCCCGGCTTGATGCGAATTTGGTTGAGCACCGTGGTCTTGTCCACACGCTCGATGCCGCCCAGTTCAACGCCGGTGATGACCATCGCCAAATCGACCGGCTTGACCTCGTCGTCGGCTTCCGGATTGGCGAGGCTCAGACCGCCGGTGCCGCTCAGCGCGCCGGTGCCAAAACTGCTGGGCTCGTCGGCGGTCGCGCGCGACGCGTCCACGGCCACGCACACGCATGCGAGGACCACAAGTTGGCCTGCCCAACGGAGCCGCACCATCATGCGTGCGCCTCCGCGGCGCGCGGCCCGTCATCGTCCGTGCCGTCATCGGCCTGGATCTGGCCGTCGGCCATCCGCAACACGCGCGCCATGCGCCGCGCCAGCTCCGGGTTGTGGCTCACGACCACAAAGCTCGTGCCGGTCTCGCGGTTCAGCGCCTCCATCAGCGCGTGCATCTCTTCCGCCGTGCGGCCATCGAGGTTGCCCGTCGGCTCGTCCGCCAGCACCACGCGCGGCTGCATCACCAAGGCGCGGGCCAGCGCAACGCGCTGCTGTTCGCCGCCCGACAGCTCGCCCGGATGGTGCGCCAGACGATCGCCCAGCCCGACCCGGTCCAGCAGCGTCCGCGCCCGCTCTCGCGCCTCTTTCTGGTTCTGCCGGGCGATCAGCGTCGGCATCAGCACGTTCTCAAACGCCGTCAACTCGGGCAGCAAGTGATGGAATTGAAAGACAAAACCGATGCTGCGGTTGCGCCACGCCGCGACCTGTTCGTCCGAGCGCAGGTCGAGCTTTTCGCCGCCCCAGGTGATCGTTCCGGCGCTCGGAACGTCCAGCGCGCCCAAAAGATGCAGCAAAGTCGACTTTCCCGAGCCGGAACGGCCAACAATCCCAACCATATCACCGGGATACAGGTCGATGTCGACGCCGCGCAGCACCTCAATGCGGCGGTTGCCGAGGTCAAACCAACGCCGCAGGCCGCGGGCCGAAATCAACGGCTCGCGCGACAAACTTGCGTTATTTTCAGGCGTTACCTGCATTGTCACAGCCCAGTTAGCCATGCCTCAACCCCTCAAGTGGCGTGAAGCGGGCCGCACTTGTAGCAGGAAACACAGTAGCTACAAGGGACAAGGCGACCGCTGCGAGGGCAACCGCGGCGATTTCTGTTGGCTGGACCAGAACGGGCAGCGTCCGGACGTAGTACGCCTCCGGCAATTGGATGCCCAGCCGCTCGATCAGCACGCAGGTGCCGATGCCCAAAATCGCGCCTGCGGTCGTGCCAATCAGGCCAATTGCGCCGCCCATCTGCACAAATGCCGAGCGGATCGTCGCCGCCGTCGCGCCCATCGCCCGCAGCATGGAGATGCCGTCGCGTTTTTGCAGGATCACCATCGTCAGCGCCGAAACGATCGAAAAACCGGCGACGAGGATGATCAGCGTCAGCACCAGGAACACGACCAGCCGCTCGAACGCCAGCGCCGAGAACAGCGACCGGTTCATCTCGCGCCAGTCGATCGTCTCGATGTCCTTGGGCTGACCAGCGTCCCGCAGCGCCTGCCGCACCGCCGCCAGCACGCTGTCCGGGTGCTCCGGATCGGCCAGCCGCAGCTCCAGCACGTTCGCCTCGCCGTCCAGATTGAAGTAGCGCACGGACTCCGCCAGCGTGACGTAGGCGACCTTGCTGTCGGCCTCGTACAGCCCGGTCTCAAAAGTGCCGGCCACGCGGAACGTGCGCACGCGCGGCCGCAAGCCGGTCGGCCCGATGTCGCCGTCGGGCGTCACGACCTCCACGCGATCGCCGAGCTCCACTTGCAGCGAACGCGCCAGCTCCGTGCCCAGCAAGATGCCCGGCGCCACCGGCATGTCCGTGCGCGTTGTGAGAAACGGCGCGTCATCCAGCCCGCGCATCGACACCGGTGGCGTCAGCGCCGCGTCCAGCGTCACGCCGGCGGGAATCACCAGCGGCTCTTGCAGCAGCTCCGGCTTGGGCTGGTTGCTGCCCGCGCCCAGCATCCGCACCGCACCGCCCGACGGCAGCAACTGCACCTGCGGCGCGGCGTGCGGCGCGCGGAGAGTTTGCGGCGGCGACGGCTCTGCCGGTCCCGGCGCCAGGTGCAGCAGCGCGTCCATGTCGGCGCTGCCCGTCGGGTGCGGCTGCACGGGCACCGGCGGCGCCGGTGGCATGTCCTCGGGTTCCGACGCCGGCTTGCGGCCCAGCGCGCGATCCGACGCCAGCGTCGTCGGCCGCTGCAGCAGCGGCAGCCCGCCGGTCACAAGCGTCCCGCCCAGCTCGCGCTGCACTTCCGGCAGCGACGGGTCGATGCCACGCACCGCCACGAAATTGTTGACGTTAAACGCCGACGACAGGATCGCATCACCGCGCACCTGCGGGCTCACCGCCAGCACACCCGGCAGCCGCCGCAGCCGCTGATCCAGCGCCGCGATGTGCGCCAATGGCTGCACGCGCCCAGGCCGCTCAATCAGCGCGTGGGCGTTGGCCACCAGCATTTTTTGCCGCAAATCGTGGGCAAAGCCGCCCATCACCGACAGCACGACGATCAGCGCCCAGACGCCCGCGGCGACGCCGACGATCGACACGAACACCGGCACCGACACCTTGGCTTGGCCCTGCAGCACCAGGTAGCCGGCGACGAGCACCAGCGGCAACGCCAGAGAAAGCAACGGAATTTGCGCCGGCCGCAGCGTCAGCGCCAGCAGCCCGACGACAAGCGCCGACGCCGCCAGATACAGACCGCGGCGCTGCAGGCGCTCGGCGCGACCAATTTCTTCGCCGATGCGCAGCCCCGCCGCCAGCGTCGCCAGCGCCAACCCCGCGAGCACCGCCAGCGGCTCCACGCGCGCCAGCACGGGCGGCACGCGCGCG
>CAIPXZ010000467.1 GCA_903869075.1 uncultured Myxococcales bacterium
GGACTCCTGGGTCATCCGCCTGGTCCGGCGCTTCTACGCCGTGACGCCGGATTACCGCGGCCACCACTTTTTCGCGACGCTCGATGGTCGCCACGCGGTCACGCCGCTGTTCGTCGTGCTGCTGATGGTGGAGACGACCGACGTGCTGTTCGCCGTCGACTCGATCCCCGCGGTGTTCGCGGTGACGCAGGACCCGTTCCTCGTTTTCACGTCCAACGTCTTCGCGATTTTGGGCCTGCGGTCGCTGTATTTCGCCATCGCCGGGCTGCTGCGGCTGTTCCGCTTCCTGAAGGCCAGCCTCGTGGTGCTGCTGGCGTTCATCGGCGTGAAGATGTTGGCCAAGGATTACATCCACTTGCATTCGGGTTGGTCGCTCCTGGCGATCCTCGTGATTTTGGGTGCAGGCGTCGTGGCGTCGCTGCGCTGGCCGGAAGTGCAGGTTCGCCAAGAGGAAGAGCACAAGTGACGCGCTATTCACCGACCCTAGATGGCCTCAGGCAAATGCTCGCGGTGTCGCGCATCGAACTGCCGGATGGCCAGCTCAAGCAGCTGTGGGCGTTCCACCAGCTGATCCACGCCCGCAACGACGACGGCGATCTGACCCGGCTGCGGGCGTTCGAGTCGATGGTAACGCTGCACTACGTCGACTGCCTGTTCGTGGCGCAAAAGCTCGCGGACAAGCTGCCGTCGCCGCTGCTGGACATTGGCTCCGGCGCCGGTTTTCCGGGTATTCCGCTGAAGATCGCCCTGCCGCAGTTGCACGTCATCCTCGGCGAAGGTCGCGCGCGGCGCATCCAGTTCATGGACGACGCGATCGCGCTGTTGGGGCTAACCGGCATCGACACGTGGCATGGCAAGGTCTGGTCGCAGTTTCCGCTGCCGGTGCAGGGCACGATCAGCCGGGCGCTGGAGCGCATTCCGGTGACGCTGCAGCGGACCCGGCACTTTGTGCCGCCGGGCGGGCTGTGCGTGTTCATGAAAGGGCCGAACTTCCTCGACGAGCTCGCCGAAGCCAAGGCCGCGTTTGGCAACGCTTTAGCCCTGGAGGACGACATCGCCTACCGGCTGCCGCTGTCGACCCACGACCGGCGGCTTGTGACGTTTCGCCGCCTGGACGACCCGACGGAGACGCAGCGGCGGCGGACGCGCGCTATCGACAGCGAGGCGAACGACGGCTTTCGCACGCTGAAGTCGCTGCTGGAGCCGCGCGGCGTCAAGAAGGATGGGACGTGCCTGATCGCCGGCAAGAAGCTCGTGCCGGAGGTGCTGCGCGATTTCCCGCATCGCTGCGTGGAGTTGCTGGTGCCGCGGACGCTGGAACACGTGCCAGACGACCTGCCGCCGGAGCTGGCGGTGACGACGCTGGCGCCGGGGCTTTTCAACCAGCTGGACGTGTCCGGCACGGGAGCGCCGCTCGTGCGCGTGCGCGTGGCGGAGCTGCCGGCGTGGCACGGCACGGTGGATGGCTGCGTGCTGGCAATCCCGTTCCAGGATCCGGAGAACGTCGGCGCGGTGCTGCGCACAGCGGCGGCGTTTGGCGTGACGGACGTCATTTTGACGCGTGAGGCGGCATCGCCGTGGAGTTTCAAGGCCTTGCGCGCGGGTGGCACGGCGGCGCTGCGGGTCAACCTGTGGCGCGCCGGCACCGTCGCTGAGCTGGCGGCGCAGCACCCGCGGCAGCTCGTGACGCTGTCGGCGGACGGCGCGCCGATTGATTCGGTGGCTTTGCCGAAAGATTTTGTGCTGTTGCCCGGAGTTGAAGGTCCTGGACTGCCGGCCGAGTTGCGGCCGACCTCGCTGTCCATCCCGATGGCCGGCGGCACGGAGTCGCTCAACGCTGCCACGGCGACCGCGATCGCGCTGTATACCTGGTACGCGAAGGGCGACGGCGGCTGACGCGGTGGCCTGCGGCGGCTGACGCGGTGGCCTGCGGCGGCAAAAAGGCGTGGTTCCGGCTTACGCCGGGGGGACCTCCGCCCCGGATTGGACCTCCCCGCCGAAACGCCCAGAGTCACCCGGACGTGATCCACCAAAGCGGTCCCGCAACTCGCGTTGCGCCGCCCAA
>CAIPXZ010000468.1 GCA_903869075.1 uncultured Myxococcales bacterium
ATAGTTGGCGTTGAAGAGCGTGCGCCACCACTCAACCGGCAGGTGCGCTTCCAAATCAGCCAGCGGGCCAAGCGTGCGGGGACGATGCGACGAAACGCGCGACATGGGAACTCCAAACGGAGAGTTTGCGGGCAGTTAGAGTGCGGCGGACGCCTACCGGACTTCGCCAAACCACATCGGCTGGTGGTCGGTCGGGTCGCCGTTGTAGTTGATTGTCACTTCCTCACCCGCCGCGATGTCGCGTAGGGCGATGAATTCGACCTCGTTGGCGTCGATGTGCTTCTTGTAGACCGCCGCCGGGTCGTAGCTATGGTTGTACAGCGAACCAAAACCCAGTGCAAAAGCAGCATGTTGCGACTCATGACCCCAAGAATAGCAGTAGTGATAGAACACCGTTTGCTCGATGTGCGACCACTGCTCGGCGGGGATGAACAGCACCGGCGTGCGCTCAATGGTCTCGCCTTTGGCGATCGCGGTGTCGGTGATGACGCCGCGACCTTTTCCTTCGGTATTCACAACATGCAACATCAGTGGGGTCCTCTGAGGCGGGTTTGTCAGTCGTCCACCAGGCGGTAGCCGTCGATGCGGCCCTGGCAGTTGGCGGTGCCACAGGCACAGTCAAAGCTCCAACGCGCGTCCCAGAAGAATGATTCAGGGTGCGCCAGAAATTCACTGCGCCGCGCGTCGTTGTAGCTGATGGCAAATTCGCCGCCCGCTGGAATCGCTTGTGTTGTAACGATGTTGAGCGCGTCGTCGACGGTGCAGTTCGGCGTGCAGGCGTGGTTCACGTAGCGCGCGTCTGTGTGCGGAATCAGCCAGTGCGTGTCGTCAATCAGCAGCGCGTGGCGCACTTCCGACTCCGGCACGTCCGGCCACAGCACGAGCGGCCCTTCAAAGCGCGCAACCGCCGTGCCAGCGGGCACATCGACGGCGGCAACCAAGGATTTTCCATAGGCGTTTTCTGTGACACGGGCGAACGACACGGGGATCTCCGCAAATAGCCGTGCGCGGTGTACACAACCGCAGCGAGGACGGCAAGTTGTAAGCTTGTGACGAAGCCGCTACACGGTTGCGCTTGCTGGCGCGTTCCGCTCGTGGCACCGTAGCGGCTGAGGTTTTCGCACCATGGCCGTTGATCCGATTCGCAGCCCGCCGCGCACATGCCCGTCCTGCGGCACCGCCACAGACCAGCGCTTTTGCCCGTACGATGGCACAGCTACCGTGGAAGGCCGCGCATTGTTTGCGGATCCGACGGTGCTACGCGCCGGCGACGTCGTCAACGGCCGCTACCGCATCACCGCGCTCATCGGCCGCGGCGGCTTTGGCGCCGTGTACGCCGGCGAGCACACAGGCACGCACCAGCAGGTCGCGCTCAAGCTGCTGCTGCCATCGGATGACGATCCGAAAACCGACATCCGCCGTTTCCATCAGGAAGCGCAGCTCACGGCATCGCTGCGACACCCGAATACTGTTCGGGTTTTTGACGTCGGCCAGACCCAGCACGGCGCGCTTTTTCTGGCGATGGAGCTGCTGCATGGCCAGACACTGGAGGATCGACTGCGATCGCTCGAGCTGCGCGCCCAGCCGCTGCCGCAGGACGAGACGCTGGACATGGCGATCCAAACGCTGAAGGCGCTCAGCGAGGCGCACGGCAACGGGCTTGTGCACCGCGATCTCAAGCCGGCGAACCTGATGTTGACCGAGTTTGAGGGCGATCGGCTGATCAAGGTGCTGGATTTTGGCATCGCGCGGCGCGAGGGCTCGACGCTGACCGGTCATGGACGCGCGCTGGGCACGCCGGCGTACATGAGCCCGGAGCAGTGCTTGGGCGACGATGTGGACGGCCGCGCGGACCTGTACGCGCTTGGCTGCATCCTGTTCCGCTGTCTGGCCGGGCGCACGCCGTTTGAGGCGGAGACGGCGTTCGCCATCATGCAGGGCCACGCGCTGGCGCCCGTGCCGGAGCTCGCGGACGTGGCGCGGCTGCCGGTGGCGCCGGGTTTGAAGGCGGCGATCGTCCGCGCGCTGGCGAAACCGCCGGCAGAGCGCTTCCAGAGCGCCCGCGAGATGCGCGGGACGCTTGAGCTTGTGCGCGCGAGCCTGGTGCCGGATGACGAGGCGCCTACCATGGCGTGGAGCGCGCAGCCGCCGCCGCCAGCGCCCGCGGCGCCGCCGCCGATTCTCCTGGCGCCGACCGCCGCGCTGCCGCCGGTTGAGCCGCCGCGCGCCCCGCCGCCGGTCGCCGCCAAGCCGAAGCTGACCGTCACGGTGACGCCGCGTCCCGCGCCGGTGGAGGACTACGCGCCGCTGCCGACGCACACGCGGCCCAAGTGGCTGCCGTGGCTGCTGGGCGCGGTGGCGCTGGCGGGAATTGTCGGGTCGTTCCTGGCCTGGCGCTAGGGGGTTTGGGGTCGGCGCGCCCCCATCTTTGGCAAGAAAGCCTCGTGCGCCAACCCGGAGCGAAGTTCAGGGTTGGCGTACTAGCCGCCGCCCGGACGCACGGTGGACGGTCCGCCGCCCTTGGCCGAGAGCTGCCAACGGAAGTCGTCAATCAGCGCGACCGAGTCGTAGATGTGGTCGGACTCGTCGAAGATGATGAAACGCAAGGTGATTGTCTCGCCGGGCGTGACCGGGACGGTCGTCGTCAGCCAGCCGGTGCCGCCGCCGATGCCGCCGTCGTAGCCGGTGCCGGCGAGGCCGGCGTTGCCCTGGGCGCAGCCGTCGCAGACGGTGAAGAAGCCGTTGTTGATGCTGACGCAGTTGCCCTTGGAGTCGAACGACACGTTGCCGTTGAAGTTCTTGGACTGCAGGATGGCGAAGAACTTGTCGTTGAACGACGTGCCGACGAATTCCGGGTATTCGGCCGACATGAAGTTGAAATCAAAGGAGAATGCCTGGGCGTTGGTCGGCACCTTGATGGTCAGCTTGAGCTCGGTGTAGTCCTCGGGACCGCCGGAGCTTGTGCAGGTGCCGGTGCCGGTCGGATACGTGCCGGAGTTGGAGAAGCCGGTGCCGGGCTGCGGATTGACGTAGCCGGGCTGCCCGGCAGCGGCGGCGACACCTGAGGAAATCGCAATCATGTTCGGGCCATGCGTCGGCACATTCGGCGGACCGTAGACCTGCTTGATGCCGTGCGCGGTGCTTGACGCCTCGACCGCCCACACGGCGCTCTGCAAGCCGTCGCACAGGTCGATGGCCTTCGCGTAGTCGCTTACCGTGGCGGAATTCAGCCCGCTGACGTCGCACTTTGTCGGGTCTTCGTCGGTCAAACCGTTGCAGTTGTTGTCGACGTTGTCCGCGGCGAATTCGACGGCGCCGGGGTTGATGAACTTGTTGTTGTCATTGCAGTCCGCGCAGCCGGCGTAGCCGTCGCCATCGCCGTCTTCTTGCGCGTCGATCACGCCGGAGCAGTCATTATCCTTGCCATTCTTGCAGTTGCGCGCCGCGCCGGGGTGGATGGTGATGTCGTTGTCGTCGCAGTCGTTGGAGCAGCCGCTGTAGCTGTCGCCGTCGTTGTCCATGTCATCGACGACGTCGTTGCAGTCGTTGTCCTTGCCGTC
>CAIPXZ010000469.1 GCA_903869075.1 uncultured Myxococcales bacterium
AGCCTGCGCGTCGTGCCAAGCGCGCGTCAGGCTTTTGTCCCAAGTGTAGCGCGCAGTCCCTTGAATTCCCAAGCCAAACAGCCGCGGCGCGATGCCGTCGATGAACCGCCGAATCGACGCGTGGCCGTGCGTCTGCGCCAGGTCGTCCAGCAGCAGGCTGCCGTAGAGGTACCAGCCCTGCCCGCGCGGCCAGCGCAGCGGCGTGCCGGTCAGCTGGCTCAGCTCCGGCAGCTGACCTTCCAGCACCTGCGCGCGCAATTCCCCCATGAAAGCCGGGCTATCCACGCGACCGCCGTGGCCAGCCACCGCCGTGTCGCCGCCGGTCAGCCGCGTCTCCGCCCAGGTCGCCAGGCCTTCGGTGAAAAAGCGCGGCAAGCCGGCGTTGGGCATCAACGTGCGGCCCATGATCGCGTTGATCCACGTCGGCGGCCCCTCGACGTCGCCCATGTGCAAAATATGCGAATATTCGTGGAAAACCAGCGCGCGCAGCCAGTCGCCGTGGTCGCCCAGCTCGCTGTCCGGCCCCGGCGGGTAGGCGTAGAGGTGGACCTGGTCAAACGGCCAGACCGTCGCGTAACCATTGGCAGTGTCTACAAAATCGTCCAGCGTTAGCTGCAGCGTCACATCCCGCGGCGGCAGGATCTCGCCCAGGGTCTGCCGCGCGTCCAGCCAGGTCGCCAGCACGCGGCGGGCAAAATCCTCGTGCGTGCGCGGGTAGGTCAGCTCGATGCCGGGCGCCCGCAGCGTCCGCCAGGCGATCGCGCCATCCCCGGCCATGGCCGGCCGACTCGCCATCACGGTCAGCGCCAGGAGCATCCCAAGCCAGCGCTGCAGCTTCGCCACGGTTTGCCTTTTCCCCGGCGGCTAGGCGCCCGCCAAGCCAGCCTCGACCTGCGCCAACTGCCGCGCCAGGTGCGGCGGCATCTCGGCGTAGACGTCCTCGAACAGCGTCGCCGTCGCCGGCTGCGGCACTTTCTCCACTTCCACAAGCGTCGTCCGCACTTCTTCGTCGTACTCGGCGCGCAGCTTGACGACGTCGGCTTCAGTCAAGACTTCACGGAAAATCAGGTACTTGGCCAACCTGTCGATCGGGTCCAGCGCCGCCCACTGCTTGGTGATGCCCTCGTCGCGGTAACGGCTCGGGTCATCGGACGTCGAGTGCGGGCCAACGCGGTACGTCACGGCCTCCACCAAAATCGGCTCGCCGCCCGCGCGCACGCGCTCCGCCGCCGCCCGCATCACGCGCAGCACAGCGAGCGCGTCGTTGCCATCCACGCGGCAGCCAGCGATACCATAACCCAGTGCTTTCACGGCAATACTCGGCGCCGCCGTCTGCTTTTCCACCGGCGTCGAGATCGCCCACTGGTTGTTCTGCACGTACAAAAGCAGCGGCAGCCCGAGGCCTTTGGGCCGCATCACGCCGGCAAAAGTCAGCGCCACGTGAAAGTCGCCTTCGCTCGTCGCGCCGTCGCCAATCGCGCCGAGGCACAGCGGCCGATCCGGCGCCTCGTGCAGTATCGCCATCGCGTACGCCGTGCCCACCGCTTGCGGCATCTGCGTCGCCATCACGCTGGACAGCGTCACGTAGCCCAAAGCGCGGGAGCCGTAGTGGCACGGCATCTGCCGGCCCTTTGTCGACGTATCGTCGGCATTGCCAAAGATTTGGCTGAGATACGTCCACAGCGGGTAGCCGCGGTGCAGCGCCATGCCGCCTTCGCGCAGCGCCGGATGAATCCAGTCGCGCAGCTGCAGCGCGTGGCCCGCGGCGATCGTCGCTGCTTCTTGACCGGTCGCCGCGCCGTAAAAGCCAATGCGTCCCTGACGTTGCAGCGCGAGCATCCGCTCGTCGATGCAGCGCAGCCGGATCATCGACCGCAGCATCGCCAGCGCGTCGTCGTCCGCCACGCCGGTGCCGTTGAGCAAATTATCATCGTTGACGATCGGCAAACCTTGCGGCGTCAGCACGCGGAAGATGCTGCGCATCGCCGCCTCGTCCTCGCGGGTCAACTGCGGGAACGGCGCCGAGTCCAGCTGGGCAAAGTCCAGCACCGCCGGACTACCTGCGGCAACGGGCTGCGCCGGCTCGGGCAGTTTCTGTTGGCGTTTTGCGGTTTTGGAATTCGTCGTCATGGGACCTCGGCGGACTGCGGGCGGCTCCAGAACCGCGGCGCGTGCGTAGTCTCGCGACTTCAGGTCCCCGCGGCAAGGCCTGACGCGCGGATCGGCTTTCCGACGCGGCGTCAAGGTGAAATTCGACCGCTGCACAATGTTCTTCACAACCCGCCTCGCTCGTCTACACTGCCAAACAGGATGGTGGGCGCAACGCTGAACAACCTGCTCCGGGAGTACGCGGTCCAAGGGCTGCTGACGGGCACCATTCTCATCGTCGATGACGAGCTGCCCAATCTGGCGGTGCTCGCCTCGTTTCTGGACGGCGACTACACGGTGCACGAGGCCGGTTCGGGCGCAGAAGCGCTGGAGATCGCCAAGACCACGCCCATCGATGTTGTCGTCTGCGACCAGCGGATGCCCGGGATGACCGGCGTCGAGCTGCTGCACAACCTGCGCGCGTCGGGCGTGGACGCGCCGGGCATCATCCTGACCGGGTATACCGACACGCCGGCGCTGATCGCGGCGATCAACGACGCGCAAGTGTTCCGCTTTTTGCGCAAGCCATGGCAGCCCGAAGATGTGCTGACGGCGGTAGCGGCGGCGAGCAACGCTGTGATGTACCAGCGCGCGGCGGCGCGGCTGTTGAACCTGCTGTCAGACCGGACGACTGAGCTGCAGCGCGTGGTGACCGAACTGCGCAGCGCCCAACAGAGCCTGCTGCAGCTGGACCGGCTCGTGACGACCGGGCGGCTGGCGGCGGGCATCACCCACGACTTGCGCAACGCGATGTCGAGCCTGGTGATGGTCGAGTACGAGGTGACCGGCAAGCTGAGCGATCCGGAGCTGTCGGAGACGATCTCGGTCGGCCTCGCCGGCCTACGCAACCTGCTGGAATCACTGGAAACAATGAACCAGTACGCCAAGCAGAAACAGCTGGCGATGACCATGGAGTATTTTGACCCGGCGCGCGTTGTCCGCGACGCGCTGACGGTCATGCGCATGGACCTGAACTTCCGCGCGCGGACGGTGCGCGCTGACGCGCCGCCGGAGACGCTGCCGCTGGTGCTGGGTGATCGGCAAAAGCTCGTGCAAGTGCTGGTGAATTTGCTGCGCAATGCGGCGCAGGCGACGCGCGTGGACGACCACATCTGGGTCAAGGCGGAAGCGACGGCGGACGGCCAGGTGCGCTTTTCGGTCGAGGACGACGGTCCGGGCATCGCCGCGGAAGTGCGCGACCGGCTGTTCGAGGCGTTCGCGTCGACAAAAAATGAGCAAGGCGTGGGCATGGGCTTGTACATGTCGCGGCTGATTGTGGAGAACCACAAGGGTGAGCTTCGCTGTCTGGAACGGGCAGGCGGCGGCGCTCGGTTTGAAATCACGATTCCACCAGCGGAATTGGGCACCTGACAACCGCGCGCCGGGGAGAACGGGCTCCGGCGCCTGGTGGGAGAGCGGACATGACAGAGACATCTGGCGCCCGCGGTGGGCGAGCGCCTTCGGCGGCTGCGACGGCGCCAACCGGGCCGATCGGCTTTGCCACGGCGCAGGTCCACACGCTGCGCAATTACGAGGAATTGGACGGCGGCCAAGGCCGTGAAGTGTTCTTTCGCGCCGACCGCTTTCGCTCCGATGAGCTGGCGCCGCTGGAGCTCAAGCTGACGCTGGCGCACCAGGGCCAGACGTTCGCCGGGGAAATTCTCGACTTGGCGGCCGGCGGCCTGGGCGTGCACTGGCAAGGCGAGACGTCACCCCGCGTCGATGATGCCGTGGAGATGGAGCTGCACGTCGAAGGGCGGCTGATGCACAAAGGCGAGGTGCGCGTGACCTCGGTGCGCGACACGATCGTCGGGCCGGTGACGGGCCTCGCGTTCACGCGCGGCTACCTGGACATCGAGCCGCTTGTGCAGCTGCGTGACGTGCGGCAGTGGCGCGGTAGCGCGGATCGCTCGTTCGCCATCGAGGACGCGCCGTGGAATGTTCAGGGCCACAGCGATTTCCGCGCGCTCGTCGGCTCGTTCCGGCTGTTCCTGGAGGACGCCAAGCAGCATTTTGACGAGATGGCCGCGGCATCGCCGTGGTACCTGGTGCATGGCGACGGCAACTCCGGCCGCGATGAGATCGCCGTCGCCGTGACCCCAGGGCCGCAGTGGGTCCACGAGGAGCACCCGGCGCGGGCGGCGATGATCGAGCGGATCCAGACCGAGTTCGTGCCGGCGGTGCTCGACTATTTTGGCCGCATCGACAACGCGATGCGCCTCGCCAGCGACGACGAGATGCCGACGCTGAAGCACTACTCGCAGCGCCACCTGGACGCGCTGATGCTCCAGGCGCCGTTGCTGCACCGCGCGCGGACCAAGCCGCTGGGCTATCCGGGCGACTTCGAGTGCATGAACTACATGTACTACAAGCCTTTTGAAGGACAGACGCTGTTTGCCAAGGCGCTGCACATGGCGGCGTGCGCGTCCACGCCGGCGCAGGGCGTGCGCGCGCGCAAGAACAGCGTCAAAGAGCGCGTCCACGCGGCGCTGGCGCAGCCGCCGGTCGGGCGGCCGTTGCGCATCGCGTCCATCGCCTCGGGACCGGCGCAGGAGACCTACGAGCTGCTGCTCGAGCTGGCGCCGGACGGTCCGCCGGTCGAGATCGTGCTGTTCGACCAGGATCGCCTGGCGCTGTCGTTCGCCCAGCGCCGCACCTCGGACATCGTGCGGCGGCGCGGGCTCAAGCACGTCCGGCTGGTGTTCCTGCACGACTCGATCAAGCGGCTGCTGACCGATCCGACGATGTTCGGCACGCTCGGACCGTTCGATTTGCTGTTCAGCACCGGGCTTTTTGACTACCTGAAGCCGCGCACGGCGTCGATCCTCTGCGGCCACTTCTTTGCCAACCTGACCGACGGCGGCGCCGCGTACGTTGGCAACATGATGCCGTGGAACCCGGCGCGCTGGGTCTTCGAACACCACCTCGAGTGGACGCTGCTCTACCGCAGCCACGCGGAGATGCTGGCGTTTGCCCAGGACGGCGTGCCGCAAGCGCGCGTGTCCGTGCTGCCGGATGCCAGCGGCGTCAACCCGTTTGTGGTGCTGCACAAGGAGTAGCCATGGCGCGTGACGAGGCTGCGACGTCTGGCGACCACCCGACCGTCTCCGACGCGGAGATCGAGTCGCGCTGGCAGGCGTGGCTCGTGCACCGCAATCGCCAGGGCGCGCGCATCGCGTTTTGGCTGACCATCACGATTTACCCGGCGTTTGGCCTCCTTGACTGGCTGATGGCGCCGCAGGCGTGGCTGCACTTTCTGTGGACCACGCGCGCCGTCGTCGCCGGCTGGAGCCTGCTGCTTTTGGCGACGCTCAACCGGCCGTTTTTTGCCCGCCACTGGCGCGGGCTGACCTCGACGCACGCGCTGATGCTCGGCATCGGCATCTCGGCGATGACCTACGTGATGGGCGGCTTGTCCACGCCGTACTACGCCGGTCTGAACCTGTCGATGATGGGTGTCGGCCTGCTTTTCGTCTGGCGGCCGCAGCAGGCGGCGGTGACGTACTCGGCGATTGTCGCGTCGTACGTCATTCCCAACGCCATCCACGCCGGGCCGCAGGACTGGACCAACGGCGCGCCGAACCTGTTCTTCGTGCTGTCCACCGCCACGGTCGTGACCACGGCGCACTATTACAGCTACAGCGGCCAGCGTGCGCAGCTGGCGGACCAAATCCTGCTGGAGTCGACGAAGGCGAACCTGGAGCGGGCGCACGCGCAGCTGAAGGAGCTGGACGCGTTCAAGTCGACGTTCTTTGCCAACATCACCCACGAGCTGAAGACGCCGCTGGCGATGATCCTGTCGCCGCTGGAGCTGATGATCGACGGCGAGCTGGGCAAAGTGACCGACTCGCAGAAGGCCACGCTGCAGACGATGCTGCGATCGGGCATGAAGTTGCTCAAACTTATCAATGACTTGCTGGATCTGACAAAGCTTGAGGAGTCGCGCATCCGCCTGCGCGCCAGCCAGCAGGACCTGACCGAGTACCTGCGCGGCCTGGCCGACCAGGTCCAGCCGCTGACGCAGCGCAAGGGCATCGTGCTGACGTTCGCGGCACCGGACGCGCCGTTTCTGATCTTCTGCGACCTGGAGCGGCTGGAGCGCGTGTTCATCAACCTGCTGTCCAACGCCGCTAAGTTCACGCCGCAAGAAGGCCACATCACCGTGACGCTCCGCGAGGCGGTGGGTGGCGTCGAGGTCGAGGTCAGGGACGACGGTCCGGGCTTTCCGGCGGACAAGGCGACGCAGGTCTTCGAGCGCTTTTTCCAGGTCGACCAGTCGGGGACGCGGCGGTACGGCGGCACCGGCATTGGCCTGGCGCTGGCCAAGGAGCTCGTGGAGCTGCACGGCGGCCGCATCTGGGCGCAGAGCACGCCGGGTGAAGGCGCTGTTTTCACAGTATTTTTGCGCTCCGGCATGGCTCACCTCAAGGCCGATCAGCTCGTCGACAGCGCCGAGGCGATGCCGCTGCGGCCGGCGGGTCGCGACTCCGGGCTGATGGACACGTCGGTTGAAATGTCGACCCGCAATGATTACCGGCTGCTGGACATCGCCGAGGCGAGCGAACGCCGCGTGGTGGAACGCGATTTTGACGAGAACGAGCGGCAATGGACCGTGCTCATCGTCGAGGACAACCCGGACGTCATCCGCGTGATCCACCTATCTTTGCGCCGTGAATTCAAGGTGATGGCCGCGTCGGATGGACTCAAGGGCTTTGAGCTGGCGCAAAAAGAGCAGCCGAACTTGATCATCACCGACTTGATGATGCCCGGCATCGACGGTCTGGAGCTGACCAAGCGCCTGCGCGCGGCGCCGCTGACCAAATACACGCCGATCATCATGCTGACAGCGCGCGGCGGCACCGAGGACCGCATCGCCGGCATCGAGCAAGGCGTGAGCGCGTATTTGGCCAAGCCGTTCTCCGCCAAAGAGCTGCTGTCGACGGCGCGCAGCCTGCTCAACGTCCAGGAATCGCAGGCGGATTTGCTGATGAACCAGCGGATGGACTCGCTGGAGACGATCGCCGGCGGACTGGCGCACGAGATCAACAACCCGCTGAATTACATCAAGAATTCCGTGGCGCGCATCAAGCTCGACTTCGCCGAAACGCTGACGCTCGTGCAGGACGCCAAGGTCGCGCCGCTGCAGGACGCGCAGGCGGTGAAGATCGACAAGCTGGCGGCGCGGTTCCAGAAGATGATCGACACAGCGGAGTCGGGTGTGAAGCGCATCGCCGGCACGGTCGAGCTGATGGGCCGCTACAGCCGCGAGGGCTACAGCCGCGATCTGCGCGAGCACGACGTGTTCCAGGCGGCCCGCGACGTGGTGAGCGTTGTGCTGCCAGCGACCGGCCGCGACGTGAAAGTCCTTGAAACGCTGCCGGAAAGCGGCATCATTCGCTGCGTGCCGGAGGAGTTCAATCAGGTGCTGAGCAACCTGCTGCAGAACGCCATCGAGGCCGTGGCGGAGGGCACGGGCGAGGTCCAGCTGTTCGGCAGCGTCACGCCGACGGCGGTCGAGCTGCACGTCAAGGACAACGGCCCCGGCATGCCCGACGCGGTCAAGAGCAAGATTTTCAATCCGTTTTTCTCGACCAAAGGCCCCGGCAAGGGCATGGGCATGGGCCTGACGATGACCCGCCGCGTCGTCCAGAGCCTGGGCGGCACCATCACGGTGCAGAGCGAATTCGGCCGCGGCACGGAGTTCACTGTCCGCATCCCACGGCAGGGGAGCGCGCTCGGCAGCTGACAGCGGCAGAGGGCTGGCCGTTTGCCGTCGAGTCCGCCACACTGCCGGCCATGGCGAGCGTCGCGACGAGCAAGCTGCAACTGAACCTGCCCCGCGCCTGGCCGCTGCTGACGGTGCCGCTGCCGCTGCTGACCTGGCTGTACCTGATGCCGGCGCTGCAGCACACGCCCGCGGCGCAAATTCCCGACCTGACGCTGCGGTTGGCGGCGCTGCTGACGGTGCCGCTGCCGGCACTGGTGCTGCACGTACTGACGACGCCGCCGCAGCTGGCGACCCGTCTGCTGCTGGGCGAGCCGGCACAGCAGACGGTGCGCGCGAGCTTGCGGCTTGTGCTGCTGGCGACGGCGCTGCTGTTGACGGTGCCGGCGACGTTGGCGCTCGCGGCGGACCTGCGGCACGTGGCGGCGGTGCTGGCGGGCGTGGTGCCGCTGACGGCGGGGCTGGCGGTCGCGGCGATGCTGCACGGGCTGCGGCTGATGGCGCGCGGGCGGCACGCGGGCTGGGCGGCGGTCGCGGGCGGCGGGGCTTTTGGCCCGGCGGAGAGCGCGCCGCTGCTGTACCTGCCGGCTTTTGCGCTGGTCGGCGCGCTGGCGCCGGTCGCGCTGCTGGCGGCGGTGTGGAACGCGCGGCCGGAGTGGCTGACGCCGACGATTTGGCGCGGGATGCCGCTCATCGGCCTGTGGCTGGGCTGGCGGCTGGCGGCGACGGCGCTGCGGCGCGCGCGGCGGCACCTGCACGCGGGGCTGCGCGCGGCGGCGCAGGCGTACGCAACGCGGTTTGCCCAGGCCGATGGCCTCGAGGAGCCGCCCCGCTGGCTGACGCTGGGCGCGGCGAGCGGGGCGCTGCAGCTGCTGGCGCGGGCGTGGCATCGCCGCTGGCCGCTGTCCGGCATCGCGACGGTCGCGCTGGCGGTGGGCGTGACGGTGCTGGTGCCGGCGGAGGCGCCGCCGTTGACGCATTTCGTGCTGGCGGTCGGCTTCGCGTGGATTGCCCACAGCCGGGTGCTGGCCTTGGCCCATGAGCCGGTGTGGCCGGCGAGCCGTTGGTTGGGCGTAACCCGCGCCGTCCGCGCCGCCGCGCAGCGCCGTCTGGCCTGCGGTCTGAGCCTGCCGCTCGTGGCGCTCGCCGCCGTGCTGGCGTGGCAGCGGCAAGGCGCCGGGCTGCTCGGTCTGGGCGCCGGGCTGGCCGTCGGCTGGTCCTGGTTGCACGTCGATTGGTCAAAACCGGCGTGGATTCAATGGGGTGCATGGCTCGTGTTCGGCGCTGGCGTCGTCGCGGGCATCGTGGGGGCAACGTGACAGCGATCCTGCAGGCCAGCGGTCTGACGCAGCACTACGGCACGCAGGTCGTGCTCAACGGCCTCGATTTGGCGATCGATCCCGGCCAAGTCGTTGTGATTCTGGGTGAAAATGGCGCCGGTAAGTCGACGCTGCTGCGCACGCTGGCGTGTGAACTGCCGCTGACGGCGCCGAGCGCGCTGCGCATCGGCGAGGTCGATGCGGTGGCCGATCCGGAGCACGCGGCGCGGCAGCTGATCCACGTCGCCCAGCACCCGCCGCTGGCGCCGCAGCTGACGGCGGCGGAGCACATGGCGGCGCTTGTGGCGTTTCGCGGCGTGGATCCGGCGGCGACGGCGGCACGCCAAGCGGCGATCGCCCAGGCGCTGCGCATCGACGGCGTACTGCACCGGCCGATCCGCGCGTTGTCCGGCGGCACGGCGCACAAGGTCGCGCTGATGCTGGCTTTTTTGGCGCAGACGCCGCTTGTGCTGCTGGATGAGCCGCACGCCGGCTTGGACGTCCGCTCGGCGCTGGCGCTGCGGGCGCTGATCCGCGAAAGTCGCGATGCTGGAACGGCTTTTGTGCTGGCGAGCCATCTGGCGGAAGCGACGCTGGCCGTCGCCGATCGCGCCCTCGTGCTCGTGCAAGGCCGCTGGGCGCTGGACCTGGATGCCGCGCAACTCGCTGCTTTTCAAGGCGATGCCCGGCGCTTCGAGGCCGCGGTGCTGCAGGCGATGGGGTAGCCGTGCTGACGCAGCTGGACGCCGACATCGCCGCTTGGTTCCGCACGCGCTACGGCCAGCCGACCGCCGTTCAGGCGCAGACGTGGGCCGCCGTCGCCCAGGGCGCGCATGTCCTGGCGACGGCGCCGACCGGCAGCGGCAAGACGCTCGCCGCGTTCTTTTGGCCGCTGCACCAGCTGCTGACCGGCGCGTGGCCGACCGGGCAGCTGAGCGTGCTGTACGTGTCGCCGCTCAAGGCGCTCGCCGCCGATATCCAGCGCAACTTGCAGGCGCCGCTGGACGCACTGTCCGGACAGCTGCGCGCGGCGAACCGCTCCGTGCCGGCCGTGCGCGTCGCCCTGCGGACCGGTGACACGACCCAGCTGGAGCGGCAGCGGATGCTGCGCCGGCCGCCGGAGATCCTGGCGACGACGCCGGAGAGCCTGCAGCTGCTGCTGCTTTCCGACCGCGGCCGGGCGATGCTGGCGACCGTACGGCTTGTGGTGCTGGACGAGGTCCACGACGTGGCGCAGAGCCGGCGCGGCACGCTGCTGCTGGCCGGCGTGGAGCAACTGGCTGATTTGGCTGACGAACCGCAGCGTGTGGCGCTGTCGGCGACGGTGCGGCCGCTGGAGCGCATTGCGCGTTTTGTCGGCGGCTGGCAGCCCGATGGCCGGCCGCGGCCGGTGACGGTCGTCGCGCCGCCAGCGCAGAAGACGTTGACGCTGCAAGTGCGCGATCCAGCGTGGGGCGCCGCGGCGGCGGAAGGCGAGGACGGCGCGTGGCCGGCGGTGGTGCGGAAGTGCCGGGAAGTCGCTTGGCAGCACCGCAGCACGCTGTTCTTCACCGCCAGCCGCCGCAGCGCCGAGCGTCTCTCGCGGCTGTTGCTGGCGGACGACCCGGAGCCGTGGGTCGCGGCGCATCACGGCTCACTGTCCAAGGAAATCCGCCGCAGCGTCGAGCACCGACTGGCGCGCGGCGAGCTGCGGGCGGTGGTGGCAACGTCGTCGCTGGAGCTGGGCATCGACATCGGCGAGCTGGACGAGGTCGTGCTGCTCGGCGCGCCGCGCTCGATTGCCTCGGCGATTCAGCGGGTTGGTCGCGCTGGCCACCACGTCGGCGCCGCCAGCCATGGCACGCTGCTGCCGCTGCACGCCGTCGACGCGCTGGTGGCAGCGGCGCTGGTGCCGCTTGTCCAGGCCGGAAAGACTGAGGAAATTCAGCCGATTGTCGCGCCGCTGGATGTGCTGCCGCAGCTGCTCATCGGCCTGTGCCTGACCGCGCCGCGGCAGCCGGACGCGCTGTACGATTTCCTGCGCCGCATCGACGCCTATCACGACCTGCCGCGCCAGGATTTTGACAGCGTTCTCGCGATGTTGCGCGGCGCCTACGGCGATGTGCGCTTGCCGGCGCTGCTGCCGCGGCTGGACGTGGACGCGCAGGGCAACGTGGTGGCGCGCGCCGGGATGCGGCGGCTGTTGGCGGAGTCCGGCGGCGTGATCCCCGACCGCGGCTATTTCACGGCGCGCATCAGCGGCAGCGGCGCGCGGCTGGGCGAGCTGGACGAGGAATTCGTCTGGGAAAGGCGCGTCGGCGATGAGTTTTCAATCGGCGCGCAGTCGTGGCGCATCGAGCAGATCCTCGACGACGCGGTGGAAGTGTCGCCCGGGCGCGGCAGCCGGCCGATGCCGCCGTTCTGGCGCTCCGAGGACGAGGCGATGCCGGCGGCGCTGGCGCAGGAGGTCGCGGGGCTGCTGCAACAGCTGGATCGCACACGGCATCTGCCGGTGGACCTGCCGCAGCTTGACGCCCCGGCGCAGCTGCGGCTGCGCGATCTGGTGACCCGCCAGGCGCGCGCCACCCGCGGGCTGCCGCACGCCGCGCGCGTGGTCGTGGAAGCGTGCCCGTCGCCGGTGGCGCGCGATGACGGTCCGCAGGGCCAGAACCTGCAGATTATCGTGCACGCGCCCTGGGGCGGCATGGCGCTGCGGCCGTGGGCGCTGGCGCTGCAGGCGGCGGCGGAGCTGGAGCGCGGTGAGCTGTGGGTGGTGACGACGACGGATTTCTGCCTCGGCATCGCCGCGCCCTGCCCGCTGGACGACGTCGTGGACCTGCTGCGGCGCGTGACGAGCGATCGGCTGGAGCCGCTGCTGCGGCAAACGCTCGGCAAGACCGGACTTTTTGGCGCGCGGTTTCGCGAGGCGGCCGGCCGGTCGCTGCTGCTGCCGCGGCGGCCGAACAAGCGGATTCCGCTGTGGGTGACCCGGCAGCGGGCCAAGCAGCTGCTGCAGCAAGTGGGCGCGCTGGCGGAATTTCCCCTGATTGCCGATGTCTGGCGCACCTGCCTGACGGAGTGGATGGACCTGCCGGCGCTGACGGCGCAGCTGGATGCGCTGCACGACGGCGCCATCGCCCTGGACGTGGTGCGAACCGCGGAGCCGTCGCCGCTGGCGCACGGGCTTGTGTGGAGCACGGTCAACGACGCGATGTACGAAGACGACGTGCCCGGCCAGCGCGTGCCGCTGGGCGAGCAGGCGGTGCAGGCGGCGGCGCGCGACGACGCGTTTCGGGTACCGCGGATGGTGCTGGACGCGCTGCGCGGGCGGCTGCTGCGCACGCTGCCCGGCTGGCTGCCGACGGAGCTGGCGGATGCCCGCGCGTGGCTGCACGACCACGTGCTTGTGGCGGCCGCGGACTGGCAAGCGCTGCACGCCGCGGCGCAGCTGGAAGGCGGCGATTGGCCTGTGGATTTGGCGGGCGAGGTGGTGCCGTGCGGCGGCGGCGTGGCGCGGCGCGATCGGCTGGCCGCGGTGCAGCAGGCGCTGGCGGATCCGCTGGCGTTGGCGCCGCTGCTGCTGGAGGTTCTGGCGCAGCACGGCCCGCTGACGCTGGCGGCGCTGGCGGCGCTGCTGGCGGTGCCGCCTGAACAGGTGACGGCGGCGCTGGAGCCGGCGCGGGCGCAGCTGCAGGTCCTGCTGCGGCCGGTGTGTGTCGACGATGACGCGCCGCTGTGGCTGCTGCCGGAGCACATGGAGCGCCTCCTGCGGCTGACGCGCGCGGCGCAGCGGCCGCGGTTGGCGCCGATGCCGCTGACGCGCTGGCCGGCGTGGCGGGCGCAGTGGCAAGGCGTGGGCGGGGCGGACGAGACGCCGCCGGGGCCGGAGCGGGTGGAGCACGCCTTGCGGCCGCTGTTTGGCCTGCCAGTGGCGGTGGCGCAGTGGGAGGCGGACGTGCTGCCGGCGCGCATCGGCGACTACCAGCCGGCGTGGCTGGACGCGCTAATGGCCGAGACCGACCTGCTGTGGCTGGGCAGCGCCGGGCCGAGAGTCGCGCTGCTGCCGCGCCAGGCGCTGGAGCTGTTCCACGACGGTCCGCTGCCGCCGCATCCACTGCTGCCGGACCCGTTCGCCCGCTACAGCGTCGAGGCGCTGGCCAAGCGCCACGGCCGCCAGCTGTCTGAGATCGCTGCGGAATTGTGGCAGCTGACGTTCCAGGGCGCGGTGACAAACGACAGCTTCCAGGCGCTGCGCCAGGGGCTGCGGACCGATTTTGCGCCGCCGCCGGATGCGCCGCACGCGCGGCGGCTGGGGCGCTCTGTGGCGCAGGGGCGGCTGCATCCGGGGGCGTGGCAAGCGCTGGCGGTGGTGCCGGCCGAGGACGCGCTGGAGCAGGCGGATCGCGACAAGGAGCGGGTGCGGCAGCTGGCGGATCGCCACGGCATCCTGTTTCGCGAGGCGCTGGCGCACGAGGTCGCGCCGCTGACCTGGCAACGGCTGCTGCCGACGCTGCGGGCGCTGGAGCTGGGCGGTGAGCTCGTGGCGGGGCACTTTGTTGAAGGCGTGAACGGCCTGCAGCTGGCGGTGCCGCGGGCGCTGGAGCGGCTGCGTGTGCCGCTCGACGCCAAGCCGCTGTGGCATGCGGCACAGGATCCGGCGTCGGCGTGCGGTCTGGACGTGGCCGGGCTGCGCGGCTGGCTGCCGGCGCGCGTGGCGGGCACGCACCTGCTGTGGCACGGTGAGACGCTTGTGGCGGTGGTGCGGCGCGGCGGTACGGTGCTGGAGCCGCTCGTCGGCGCCGAC
>CAIPXZ010000470.1 GCA_903869075.1 uncultured Myxococcales bacterium
CGCCTTCCGGCGGACATCTCGAACAATAGCCCGGGACTTCAGTCCCGGGTGCACGAGGTCGAGCTTGCGACCGCCCTGGCCGGGCCCGGCGCGGGGGGCTTTGCGCGCTGCGCGCCCCCAGTGCCAGTGCGGCAAACCCCTCAAAATCAAACCCAACAATCACCTTGACGCCCCGCGGGGCGGCCCGCAAACTCCGCCAATCCCGGCACCGCCGCCGCCCGAGGCCCGTCATGCGCCAGCTCCTCCTCCTCTGCGCCACGCTGCTCGCCGCTTGCGGCGGCACCACCGACGCCACAAGCACCACCGACGACGCCGCATCCAGCGACACCGCCGCCGCCATCAGCGCCGACCAGGCGTGTGCGGACAGCGCGCAAGCGCAGTGCCAGAAGCTCGACGCCTGCAAGGTCAACGGCGTGGCGATGCGCTACGGCTCGAGCGACGTCTGTATCGCGCGGGTCAAAGCCAACTGCTTGATGGCGATGGGCGCGCCCGACACCGGCCGCACGGCCGCCAACCAGGAAGCGTGCGCCGTCGCCGAAGCGGCCGCCACCTGCAGCGATTACCTGGAAGGCACAATCGCCGCCTGCCAGGCGCCCGCCGGCACTCGTGCGTTGGGCGCCGCGTGCAGCTTCTCCGGCCAATGCCAGAGCGCGTTCTGCGCCATCACCACCGGCGTCGCCTGCGGCGTGTGCGCGGCAACGCCGACGCTCGGCCAGTCGTGCGCCACAAGCCAGTGCGGCAGCGGCCAGGTCTGCTTGCGCAACAACCAGACGTGCGCGGCGTACGGCGCGGCGGGCGCCAGCTGCATCGCCACGGCGGAGTGCAAGACCGGGCTGACGTGCGTCGGCGCCACCGCCAGCACCAACACCACCGGCACGTGCCAGGCGGGCGCGGAGACCTTGGGCGCGGCGTGCGACCACGCCAAGGGCCCGAACTGCGACGATTACCAGGGCCTGTTCTGCAGCATCCCGCCCAAAACCACGGCTGGCACCTGCAGCAAATACCTCACCGCCACGACCGGCACCTGCGGCTACGCGGCCGGCAGCGGCACCACGGGCGCGACGTACACGCAGTGCTTGGGCGGCGCGCAGTGCATCATCCCCACCGGCAGCAACGCCGGCACGTGCGTGCCTGACGTCATCGAAGGCAAGCCGTGCGACACGACGAACGGCCCCGGCTGCCTGTCCCCCGCGCGCTGCATCACCGCGCCCGGCGGCACCAGCGGCACGTGCGCGCTGCCCGACCCGACGAAGTGCTGAAGCCGCAGCTGCCCGCGCGCCCGCAAGCGCCGTGGCTGACGTGAGCGTTCCGAAATTGCAAGAAAAAGCCGCGTCAGCCCGCGCGCCGGCGTCGCCAGCAAAATCTCCGACACACGCCCCTACAAAACTTCCGCCTGCAAGCAAAACTGCCGCCAGTCATGCGGCTGCTCCGGCACTTCCACCGTCAGCTCCCCGCCCGGCGCCGCCAGGTCCAGCGTGTGCACAACGCCGATGTCCGTCACCGTCACTGCCTGCGCCGCCGCCTTGCCCGCCGCCACCGTAAACTGGAGCCCGCGGTTCTTGGACAGCGGACCCAACGCGTACCGCACCTGCAGCCGCCCCGCCGGCACGTTGTGGAACGTGATGCGCCGCGCCACGCCCGGGTTCGGATGCAGCCACAGCCACGGCTGCTTGCTCGCCACCGGCGCTTGCGGGTCGTCCAGCTTGCACTGGTCGTTCTCCGCCAGCCCCCACGTCTGCCACGGTTCGCGGTCGACCTGCGCGCACTCCCACTTCGCCCAGCGCAGGTTGAAGAAATCGCAGGGAATCGTGTTCGGCGGCGTGCCGCGCACAACTGTCGCGTGGCCAATCGCCCGCACCGCCGACCAGCGCGTCAGCGGCCGCCGCGCAAACGCCGTCGCCAGCACCACCGCCGTCAGCAGCAGCAGCGTCGTTGGAATCAGCAGGTTGCGCGGCAGCGTCGCCACGCGCGCGCCCGCATCCGCCAGCGCCTGCAGCAGCAGCGCCGCCGGCACAATCGACAGGAACAGCCACGGCAGGTAAAACCGCGCGTAGGTGTATTCATATTTGGCATAAAAGCCGAAATACACGCCCAGCGTCACCACAAAAACCGTGCCAATCAGCGGCAGCCGCCGCACAAGCCATGGCACCCCCGCCAGCGCGCCCAGCCCCCACGACACACGCGTCACAAGCCCTTCATTGCCGTCCTGCCACACCGACTTCAGCCCCGCCACAAGCAGCCGATGCATCTTCACGCTCGCCGCCTCCAGCGCCGGTCGACCGCCGCGCGTGACGAGGATGCGGTCGTAGGCACACGTCAGCGGCCCACCGAACATCCAGGTATTTTGCACAAACATCGCCAGCACCGGCCCCAGCCCGCCCAGCACCATCCGCCGCGCCGGCAGCCACTGCCGCCGCACAAGCAAGCTCAGCCCCAGCAGCGCCGGAAACCTCGCCAGCGGCGGCTTCGCCCACAGCGCCAGCCCCAGCAGCAGGCCGGAGAGGCCAAAACTTTCAGCGACAAACGCGTCCACGCCCGCCACCGTCAGCGCGCCGTACATCACGTCGTTGGAATAGCTGTACGCGCTGTGCGTCAGCAGCGGCAGCGCCGCAAAACTCAGCGCCGTCAGCGCCGCCACCGTCGGCGAGACGAGCCGCGCCGCCAGCCGCGCCGCGCTCCACAGCCCGAACACGAGCAGCAGCACGTTCGTGCAAAGCGCGCCCGCCGGGCCCAGCAGCCAATACAGCGGCAGCCCGAGAATCGGCAGCAGGATCGGATGCTTGGGCCACCACGTGCCGTCGCGGCCCTGCGACATGTTGCTCCAGCCCTGGTCCAGCTCGTTGTTCCAGCCCATCGGCTTTTCGTACCAGGAGCTCGGCTGGAAATCGCGCTGTTTGAGCGTGCCTTCCAACATCGACCGGTCCATCGTCGCGTAAAAAGCGCCGTCGCCGTGCAGGAACGTGAACGCCTCGTATTGCTGCGCCGCGCCCGCGCCAACGGCGGCGAGCAGCACGGCAAACAGCACAAAATGCCAGCGCAAATCGGGGAGCTGCAGGCGCGAATCGTTCACAGGGATGTCCTTCTAGTCGAGCGGCGGATCCACCGCCGCGATGTCCACTTCATTGACCTGGCCCGCCACCCGCACCACCGCGGCGTCGCCCGCCGCCTTGCCCAGCAGCGCCGCCGCCAGCGGCGCGTTCGTCGTCACAACCTGGATCGCCGCGCCGCGCACCGTCACCGTCATGCTCGCGGCAAAGGGCGTGAGAAAAACCAGCCGCGGCACCCGCTCACCGTCCAGCTGCACGAGCGCGCCCGGCGCCACGACCGTCATCGCCGGCTCCGGCCGCCAAAAGTGCAGCTGCGCCAGCACGCGCCGCAACGACTCCGCGCGCTCCGTGTGCGCCGCCGCCAGGTACGACGTCTCCAGCGCCCGCGTGTCGTACTTGTTCTCCGGCCGCGACTCCGCGTCCGTCGCGCCGGCTTGCGCCACCTGCAGCGCCGCGACCGTCTCGTGCAGCTGCGCGGTCAGCACAGCGCCGATGGCCGCCAAAATCTCCATCTTGTCCAGCTGTTTCGCCACTCACAGCACCAAGGGCGCGCCGTGGCGCATCGTGTGCACCGCGACCGTCCGCGCGTGCGCGTGCAGCTTGAGCAATTCCGCCAGCGGCGGCAAGGCCTGCGCGCCCAGCACAACCTGCCGCACGTCGCGCGCCTCGCCCGGCACCTGGGCGATGGCCTCTACCTGCGCCGCAAACGCCGTCGCCTCGCCGTCCAGGATCACCGTCGCCCACTGCGGCGCGTTCAGCACTTCCAGCAGCCGCGGCTGCTCGCTCACCCGCTCCAGCGCGTAGCCGTCCAGCGCCCGCCACGTCGCCAGCGCGCCGTCCGACAGCGCCAGCACCGTCACCGCATTGCCCATCGCCCGCGCCGCCTGCGCGTGCGCCAGCGTGCCCGCCAGCGGCTGCGCGTGACCCGTCAGCACCAGCGTCGGCCCGCGCGGCAGCGACCACGTCGTCCACGTCTCCTGGCCGGGAATCGGCCGCGTCGGCTCGCCGCGTCCGGTCAACTGCTGCACGAGCGGCAGCAATGCCGTCGGCGCCAGCGGCTGCGCGTGCGGCCGCGGTCCCGGCTGGCCACAGCGGTTGTCCAGCACCGCCAGCGTCTGCGCGTCCAGCGGCGCGCGCGTGACTTGCGGTTGCGTCAGCGCCGCCACGTAGCCCGGACCGCCAGCTTTGGGCCCGGTGCCGCTCAGCTGGAAGCCGCCAAACGGCTCCACCGCCACGCGCGCGCCGGTAATCGGCCGGTTCACGTACAGGTTGCCGCAGCGCAGGTTCGCGACCACGTACGCGATGTCCGCCTGCGACTGGCTGAACACGCCGCCAGTCAGCGCGTACGGCGACTGGTTGGCCAACCGCACGCCGGTCGCCAGCTGCGCAAAGGGGATGATGTGCACAATCGGCCCAAACTGTTCGCGGTGCGCGAGGCTCGACGGCGGCACCTGGCTGTCGGCAAACGCAAGCACAACCGGGCCAACCGTCCACGCCGTGCCGACGTCCTCGTTGCTCCGATCCACGAGCACGCGCCCGCCCAGCGCCGTCACTTCCGCCACGGCTTGCTCGGCCGCCACGCGCAGCCGCACCTGTTCTTCCTCGCGAATCACCGGGTTGACGCGCGTCCCCGGCGTCTCCGCCATGCCCAGCACAAGCTCTGCCGCCGCCTGGCCAAAGCGCGCGCAGAAATTCGCCATCAGCCGCGCATCGACAAAAATCCGCGACGCTGCCGAGCATTTCTGCCCGGCGTGGCCAAACGCGGACGTCAGGCAGCCCGCCACCGCTTCGTCCAAGTCCGCCGTCGCCGTCACGAGGATCGGATTCTTGCCGCCCATCTCGGTAATCACGCGGTGGAACGCCCGGCCGTGGCCTTTGTGCAGCATCTGCCGCCAAATCGTCAGGCCCACTTCCACCGAACCGGTGAACACGCAGCCGTGCACGAGCGGATGCGCCACAAGTGACGCGCTCACCTCCAGGCCATCGCCCGGCAAGTGCTGCACCGCGTCCGCCGGCACGCCAGCCGCCACCAGCGCTTGCACGAGGAACTCGCCGCACAGCGGCGTCTGCTCCGCCGATTTGAGGATCACCGCGTTGCCCGCCGCCAGCGCGCCCGCGACCATGCCCGTCGGGATGGCCAGCGGGAAATTCCACGGCGCCACCACGGCCACCACGCCCAGCGGCTCCGCCGTCGCCGCAAGCTGCAGCGCCTCGCGGGCGTAGAACTGCAGGAAATCAATCGCCTCGTCGACGTCCCCCAGCGCTTCCAGCCGCGCCTTGCCGGCTTCCGCCGCAACCAGCGCCGCGATGTCCATCCGCTGCACGCGCAGCCGCTCCGCCGCCCGCAGCAGCGGCACCGCGCGCTGACCCGCCGTCCACGCCAGCCACGGCGACCGCAGCGCCCGCGCCACCGCCAGCCGCACATCGGGCTGCGCCGCCAGCCGCATCTCCGCCAGCACGCGCTCCGGATGCGACGGCGACGGGCAGGGCTCACGCGGCCCATGGCGGGCAAAAGTCGGCTCGGGCGGCAGCGCATGCAGCACGCGCTCGGCGTGGAGCGCGGCGTCCAGCGCGTCGCGGTGCGCCGGCAAATACAGCCGCGCCGGCGCGACGTTGCGAAACGGCGGCAGC
>CAIPXZ010000471.1 GCA_903869075.1 uncultured Myxococcales bacterium
AGGCGATGACGTTGCGCGAGTGGCCGTGCGCCGTGTCGATGACAAGCACGTCCACGCCCGCCGCCACGAGCGCCGCCGCACGCGCGTCCGAGTCCGCGCCGGTGCCGATCGCCGCCGCGCACAGCAGGTGACCGCGCGCGTCCTTGGCGGCGCTCGGGTGCCGCTCGTTCTTCTCGATATCCTTGATCGTGATGAGCCCCGCCAGCTTGCCGGCGGCATCGACGATCGGCAGCTTCTCGACGCGGTGTTCGTGCATCAGCTGGCGCGCCTGCTCCGACGTGCAGCCGACCGGCGCGGTGTACAGCGCCGACGTCATCAAATCGCGCACGAGCTTTGTCGCGTCCGACTCGAAGCGCACGTCGCGCGCCGTCAAAATGCCCACGAGCTTGCCGTTTTGCACAACCGGCAGGCCGGAAATGTCGTTGCGGCGCATGGTCAGCAACGCATCCGCCAGCGTGTCGTCCGGCGTCACCGTGACCGGATCCTCGATCATCGTCGACACGGTGCGCTTGACGTGGCGCACCTGCGCCGCCTGCTCGTCAATGCTGAGGTTTTTGTGGACGACGCCGATGCCGCCTTCGCGGGCGATGGCGATCGCCAGCGCGCTCTCGGTCACCGTGTCCATCGCCGCGGACAGCAGCGGCACGTTGAGGCGGATGTTGCGCGTCAGCTGCGTCTGCAGCTGCACCATGTGCGGCAGGACGGTGCTGAACGCCGGCACGAGCAGCACGTCGTCAAACGTCAGCGCCGGTTCAACCTGGGCAAAGCGGTGCGCGTGCGGGAACGAGGTCATGAGCGCCTCCAAAAGCGTAGGCGCGGCAGTGTAGCACCTCCGCCGCCGCTTGGGCAGGCGGACGCGCCGCGTTCACCGCTTTGTTGCGCGCGCCGGCAGCGGCCGGTAGAGTTGCCGCCACGGAGATCGCCATGCCTTTTGACGCGACAGTTGCCCTTGAAGCCATCCAGCGCGCGCTGGCCGCGGCGATGTCGGACGTCACTTTTGACGTCGAGCCGGACCCGGCAGCGGCGGCGCTGTCGTTTGTGCATCCGGCGCACGACGCGACGATCCTTGTCGTCGTTGAAGCCGCTGACCCGCACCACCAGGTGCCAACGCTGCTGCTGGCCGTGGTCCTGGGCGATTGGCAGGACGCGCGCGGCGAGACCGGCGGCGCGGCGCTTTTCGGGCTGAACGCCAAGCTGATGACTTGCGCGGTTGGCCTGATGCCGCTGAACGAGGACGAGCTGGCGCTGGCACTGTGCAAGCGCGTGCCGCTGGAGAGCCTGGCGGCGGAGCAGGTGCTGCCGGCGCTGGAGGACATGATTTGGGAGTACGCAGCGATCTCCGGCTGGCTTGAAAACGGCGGCGCGGAACGACCGGAGGCGCCGCCGCCGCCGGATCTGGCGCCACCGCGGCCGCGGCTCATCACCAGCCTGGACGAGGCGTAGTGCATGGCCCGCGGCCGGAGGCTCCTGACCGCGCTGGTGCTGCTGGCGCAGGCTGGCTGCGCGGTGGGCGTGCAGCAGGCGATGATTTTGCCGTGGATGCACGGCAATTGGATGTACACCGGCACCAAGTTCGTGGCGCGCGACACAGCCGGCGCGACGATGCCGATCGGCATCGCCGGTGATTCCGGGGACGTGCAAAGCTTCGGCACGGCGACCCAGATCCTGCTGGCGGTCGATACGCCGTTCGCGCGGGTGTCGATTGCGCCGGCGCTGCTGGGCAACGCGAACGTCGAGCTCGTGCAGCTGGAGGCGCTGTACAAGCACCTGATTTTCGAGGAGCCTGGCCGCCGCTGGTGGCTGCTCGCCGGGCTGTCGATGCTGGCGCTGAACACCGGCGTCGCCTACACAACGCACCCGAGCGCCAACGTCACGCTCAACGGCCGCAAAATCACCACCGATGACGTCGTGGACTACACCGCGCGCCACGACATCTCCGGGCTCTACGCCGAGCTGGGCGTGCAGACGGAGCTGACCGGCTGGTGCCATGGCTACTTCGAGGTGTTGGTGCGCCTTTCGCGCAGCGACTCGCAAGTCGAGACAATGTCTGTGCTTTCCGGCGACAATGGCGGCGTTGTCAACTTGAGCACGCCTGCCGCTGGGCTGACGATCGACCGCCAGCTGCAGGGCTCGGTGACAACGAATTACGACGTGCCGGGGCTGCTGATGGCCGTGGGCATCCACTTCAACCTGCCCAGCTACCACGTCACCCGGCGGTTCGTCAGCTGGCACGGCGGCGATCCGGCGCTGGACGACGCGCCGCCGGAGCCAGAGCTGCCGGCGGACGTCTCGCCGGCGCACGCAGCGACGCCGACGGCGCCCTAGGAGCGGATGATGCGCATCGCGCTGTTTTTGCTGCTGTTGTCCGCCTGCGCATCGCTGCCGCCGTCGGACTTGTTCGGCCCGGTGGCCACCGACCCGACGCTGCTTTCCACGCAGACGCATCGCGGTCTGGCGCATCCGCCGACGGCACCGACGACCGAAGATCCCCGTGTTCCCGCGGACTTGCAGGCGCTGCTGGACCGCCAGCTGGGGACGGTGACGGCGCTGGTGGGCGAGCCGCTGCAGCCGCGCACGGAGGACGACGCGCCGCCGCCGACGCTGGGCGCGGACGCCAAGCCGCTCGTGCGGTTTGTGCACCTGACGGACACGCAGCTTGTGGACGACGAGTCGCCGGCGCGGCAGTGCACTTTTGACACGCCGGCGGCGACGAGCGGCGCGTTCCGGCCGCAGGAAGGCTTTGGCTGCCAGACGCTCGATGCCGCGGTGCAGGCGGTGAACGCGCTGGGCGCAGTGGATTTTGTGCTGACCGGCGGCGACAACGTGGACAACGCCCAGCGCAATGAAATCCGGTGGTTTGGCCAAGTGATGAACGGCGGAACGGTGGAATGCGACAGCGGCGGCGACGATGGCGATGCGCCCGGGCTGCCGTTCGCGCAAAAACGGCCGTTTCACGCCGCGGGTCTGCAGGTGCCGTGGTATTGGGTGTCGGGCAACCACGACGTGCTTGTGACGGGCGAGATGCAAGTGGACGCCGACCAGCGGACGATCGCCACGGGCACGACCGCGCTCATGGGCGCGCGCGATTATCGCCAGCCGGGCGCGCCGGTGACGACGGGCGAAGTGCCGGCGGACGCCCTGCGGCTGCCGCTGTATGCCACTGAACTTGTTGCGGATGTTCAGGCGATTGCCGACGGTCCTGGACCGCACCTGCACGGTCTGGCGAGCGTGGCGCCGACCGCGACGCACATCCAGTACCGCGTGACGCCGGTGGCGAGCGCGCCGCTGGACGTCATCGTGCTGGACACGAATGCGCACAGCGGCGGCTCGGATGGCCTGATTTTCGCTGATGTTTTCACAAACGAGGTCCAGCCGCTGCTGGACGCCGCGCTCGCTGCCAAGCACTGGGCGGTCGTCGTTGGCCACCATCCGACAAGCGGCATCGGCGACGGCGGCGGCGCCTTTGGCCACACGCAAACCGGCACGCTGACGCCAGCACAGTTTCGCGCCGCGCTTTCCAAGTACCCGAATGTGCTGTTCTATCTGGCAGGACATACGCACTCGAACCTCATCACGCGGTTCCCGCCGGCGCCGGGCGACGCTGTGCGGCCGTTCTTTGAGGTGCAGACGGCGTCGCTGGCGGACTGGCCGTCGCAGCTGCGGCTCGTCGAGGTGCTGGACGGCAACAACGGCTTTGTCGCAGCGCGCCTGACGATGCTGGACGTGCCTGGGCAGATCGCCGGCCTCGCGCCCAACGATCTGGTCGGCCAAGCGCTGACGCTGATGACGCTTGACCGCGCCGCGGGCTGGAATCCCAAGCCGGGTGAAGGCAGTGCCGCGGATCGCAACGTGATTTTGTGGCTGAAGAAGCCGCCGGGCTGGTAGCGGTTGACGCCGCGTGCGGGGACCGGCACTTTGCAGCCAGGTTTGCTGAGGACGACGATGAATTTTCACCTCCCGTTGCCCGCTTGGTCCCGCGATCGCCGCCTGTTCGCGCTCGTCGGCGTCGCGCACATCTACCTCGGCGGCGGCCACATCATCGGCCTGTTTGGCCCGCACGCCAACGGCATGGAGCTCTGGACCGACATCTGGAAAGGCAGCGGCGCCTGGCTCGGCGCCTACTACTTCCTGGCGCTCGCCGGCCGTCCGACGCCGCCGCCAAAATGACTGGCCGCGCCGCTATTTCCCGCCGCGGCCGTATGCTACGCTCGGCACCCTGACCTTCTGGAGTTCTGATGCACCACATTGCCTACGTGACCGCTGAAATTGGCCTGACCACCGCGATTCCCACTTATTCCGGCGGGCTTGGCGTGCTGGCGGGCGACCACGTCAAAGCTGCGGCGGACCTTGGCGTGCCGCTCGTCGGCGTGACGCTGTTCTACAAGCGCGGCTACGGCAAGCAGTCGGTGGACGCGTACGGCGAGCAGCACCTCGACTTTCCGATGTGCGAGCCGAGCGACGTGCTGGAAGACACCGGCGTGCAGGTGGAATTGGCGTTCGAGGGCGAGAACGTGCGCATCCACGCGTGGAAGCGGATGGTGCAGGGTCGCAGCGGCCACACCGTGCCGGTGCTGTTCCTGGACACGGACATCGACGGCAACTCGCCGGTCTGGCGGCCGGTGTCCAACCTGCTGTACGGCGGCGACAACCTGAACCGGCTGCGGCAGGAGGCGATCCTCGGCCTGGGCGGCTACGAAGTGCTCAAGGCGATGGGCTACACCGACGACCTGTCGGCGCACCTGAATGAAGGCCACACGGCGTTTTTTGCCGCGGCGATGCTGCGCGACTCGGCGTCGGCGAGCTTTCCGGAAGGCGACGTCGCGGCGGTGCGCAAGCGCGTGCACTTTACGACGCACACGCCGGTGGCGGCGGGCTACGACCGGTTTTCGCTGGCGGAAGTGCACCGCGTCGTCGGCAAGTACGTGCCGCCGGAAGTGGCGCTGCTGGGCGGCGACAAAGAGCTGAACATGGCGTGGCTGGCGGCGGCGCTGGCGGACACCGTCAACGGCGTGTCGGTCATCAACGCGCGGGTGGCGACGACGCTGTTTCGCGATGTGAAGATCGAGGCGGTGACCAACGGCGTGCATTTTGACACGTGGGTCGCGCCGGAAATGGGCGCGCTGTACGACCACTACCTGCCGGGCTGGCGCTTCAAACCGGAGCGGCTGCGCGACATTACGCTCATCGACGCCGACGATTTTGACCGGGCGCGGCGGCGCGCCAAGCGCGAGCTCGTCGAGTACGCCAACGGCGAGACGCAGCTGGGTTTTGACGCCGACATCCTGACGCTCGGCTTTGCCCGCCGCGTGGCGCCGTACAAGCGCGCGACGCTGATCTTCAACGATCTCGAGCGGTTGCTGGCGCTGGGTCGCGGCAAGCTGCAGATCCTGTTCGCCGGCAAGGCCCACCAAAATGACGCAGAAGGCCGCAAATTGGTTCGGGAATTGGTGGCGCTGTCGCTCAAGCTGCGCGGCGACCTGCGCGTCGGCTTTTTGCCCAACTACAACATGTGGCTCGGCCACAAGCTGACCGCGGGCGTGGACGTGTGGCTGAACAACCCGGTGCGGCCGCTGGAAGCCTGCGGAACTTCAGGCATGAAGGCCGTGTTGAACGGCGTGCCGAACCTGTCGATCCTGGACGGCTGGTGGGCGGAAGGCTGCGTGGACGGCATCAACGGCTGGGCGGTCGGCCAGGACTGGGACAACCGCGACGACGATCGCGACGCCAACGCGCTGTACGAGTCGCTGGAACAGCGCGTGCTGCCTGCGTATTACGGCGATCCGGACCAGTGGCGGGCGATCCAGCGCGCGGCGATCGCCACGGCGCCGGCGTTCTCGGCGGAGCGGATGGTGCGCGAGTACGCCAGCCGCTACTACCGGATCGGCCTGCCGGAAGAGCACAACTCGCGCGGCGCGCGGTCGACGCTGTCGGGCATCATCGTGCCGCTGCCGCAAGGTCGGCCGTCATGATCCCTGACGCCTGGCTCGTACCCGACCCGGCGACGCTGCCGGTGGATGCCGACGGTTTCCACGCCGACGTGTTGGTGATTGGCTCGGGCTTTGGCGGCTCGGTTTCGGCGCTGCGGCTGAGCGAGAAAGGCTACAAAGTGCTCGTCGTCGAGCGCGGCAAGCGCTGGAAACCCGAGGAATTTCCCAAAACAAACTGGGACGTGCGCAAGTCGATGTGGGCGCCGGCGCTCGGCTGTTTCGGCATCCTACGGCTGTCCCTGTTGGACGATGTGATGGTGCTGTCCGGCGCGGGCGTCGGCGGTGGTAGCTTGGTGTACGCCAATACGCTGCTGATTCCGCCGCCGCCGTTTTTTCGCGATCCGCAATGGGCAGGCATGGTTGCCGACTGGCAGGCCGAGCTTGCCGGCCACTACCGGACGGCGCAGCGGATGCTGGGCGCGACGCCGAATCCGGTTTTTGGCCCGGCGGACCGCGTGCTGCAGGACATCGCCGAGGAAATGGGCCGCGGCCACACGTTCAAGGCCACCGACGTCGGCGTCTATTTTGGCGAATCCGGCAAGACCGTCGCCGATCCGTTCTTTGGCGGCGACGGCCCGGAGCGCACCGGCTGCAACCAGTGCGGCGCGTGCATGACCGGCTGCAAGCACGGCGCCAAGAACACTTTGGACAAGAATTACCTGTACTTGGCGTGTCACAAAGGCGCCCGTGTGCTGCCTGAGCGCGAGGTCATTGGCCTCAGCTGCATTGGCGGTCCGGACGCCCGCGGCAGCCAGGGCTGGAGCCTGGAGCTGGCGCCGGCGATCGGCCTCAAGCGGCTGTTTGGCCGCCACCACACGCTGCGGGCGCGCCAGGTCGTGTGCGCGGCGGGCGTCATGGGCACCCTGCCCCTGCTCATGCGGGCGCGCGAGGCCGGCACGCTGCCGTTCCTGCCGACGACGCTGGGCAGCCACCTGCGCACCAACTCCGAGGCCATCACCGGCGCCATGTCCGGCGGCAGCGGCATCGACTATTCCAAGGGCGTGGCGATCACGTCGGGCGCGTTCTTTGACGAACACACGCACATCGAGGTCGTCCGTTACGGCGAAGGCCAGGACGCGCTGAGCTTGCTGGCAACGCTGCTGACCGACGGTGGCGGCAAGGTGCCCCGGCCGCTGCGCTGGCTGTGGACGTGCGCGACGCACCCGGTGCAGCTGGCGCGCAGCCTGTGGAAGGTCGGCTGGGCGCGCGGCGGCATCATCTTGCTGGTGATGCAAACGCTCGACAACTCCTTGAATGCCGTGTGGAAACGCTCGCGGTTCCTGCCGTGGCAAAAGACCCTGCGCACCGAGCGGCCCGACGGCACCGTCGCCAACCCCAGCTACATCCCGATCGGCAACGAGGTCGCGCGGCGCGTCGCCAAGCGCACCGGCGGCGTGGCGATGAGCGCGCTGAACGAGGTGCTGCTCGACATCCCGACGACGGCGCACATCCTCGGCGGCTGCGCCATCGGACCCGCCGGCAAGGGCTTCGTCGACGGCGAAAACCGCGTCTACGGCTACGCCGGGCTGCGCGTCTGCGACGGCTCCATCGTCCCGGCGAACCTCGGCGTCAACCCGAGCCTGACCATCACCGCGCTGACGGAGCACGCCATGGCCGCCGTTCCGGTCAAAAGCTAAGCATTCTTGCGGGCTTTCTCGATGCGCGGCGCCTGCTGGCGGCGGCGCCACCACGTCCGGGTCATCTGGCCGATGCGGACGACGAAAAGTATGGTGCCGAGAATTCCCAAAATACCTGTCATTTCAATGCTCTCCAAACCAAGTCAGGACCGCTTCGGCAAGCCGCGCGCCTAGCGGCGTACCGACGCTCTCCGGGTGAAACTGCACCGAGGCGCACCGCCAGCGCCGGCTCTCCAGCGCCATCACCAGGCCGTCGTCCAGCCACGCCGTCACGGCCAAATCCGCTGGCAGCGAGCTGTGTTGCACGACGAGGCTGTGGTAGCGCATCGCGGTGAACGGCTGCGGCAGCCCGGCCAGCAGCCCGGCACCGGCGTGGTGGACGAGAGCCTGCTGGCCGTGAATCGGTTCGGGCGCGCGCACGACGCGGGCGCCCAGCGCGACCGCCAGCGCCTGATGGCCCAGGCACACGCCCCAGATCGGCAGCTTGCCCAGCACCGCGCGCAGGAACGGCAGCAGCTGGCCGGCGTCCTCCGGAGCGTTCGGACCCGGTGAAATCACCAGCGCATCCGGCAAGTTCGCCTGCAGCCGCGCGAGGTTGGCGTCCGTGTTGCGCACCACGTCCACCGCCCAGGCTTGGCCGGTCGCCTGCGCCGCCGCCATCAGCAAGTCAGCGAGATTCCAGGTGAACGAGTCGTGGTTGTCCAGCAGCACCACGCGCAGGGGCGGCGCCGCGCTCAAGGGCTCACGGGGTAGATGTGGACGCTCCACCAGGTGGCGATTGTCGAGGCGGAGGGCTGGTTGACCTGTGGCGGCAGGATCTGGTTGGACGCCGCAGAGCCGTCGCCGTTGACGAGCACACAGGCGACCTTCAGCGGCGCGCCGCTGGCGGGAATCCCGTTGGGATACAGCTGGCTGAGCGCGATGCTGGCCTCGACGGCGCCGTTGCTGGCGCTCGCTTGGACGACGCCTTGCAGCCACGGCAGGTCGGTCAGCTTTGTCATGCCGCGCCAGCCGGCGCTGCCGGAGCCAGCGAGATCGCCGCCGGCGAAGCTGGCCATGCCGACGGTGGCGAAGGCGAAGTCGATGCCGATCTGCCCATCGCTGACGGCGTAGAGGTTGCCGAGCGCGTTGTCGACGGCGCCGACGGCGTCGCTGATGGCGGACGGGCTGGCGGCGCCGGTGCCCGCGCCGTAGTCGACGTCCAGATAGCAGGCGATCGCGTTGGTGGCTTCGGTCGTGCCTTTGACGCCGATGTAGAGGTTCGCGGCGTCATAGGCGACCCACAGCTGATTGAGTTCATTGGTCTTTGTCAAATCGCTCGGGTTATCCCAGTTGCTCAGCGTGTCGTTGATGGCGGCAAGCGACATCGCGTTCCAGTCGGCGTCCAGCAGGCCGTCGACCTGCGGCGTGTCGACCGGCACCACGTCCAGCGCCGCCGGCAGCGTCAGCGCCGCGCCGCCCGTCGGCTGCACCGTCACGTTGGCGAAGACCGGCGGCAGCGGCGGCACGGTCACGGAAAGCCCTTGACCGGCAATAAGTTGCGGATTTCCCCCCGGTCCGGTCAGCGTCGCGTCGGCGACCGAGGTGAACGTCACGGCGAACGCCGGGTCGAGGTTGCTGCCCAGCAGCGTGACGGTGCCGCCACCCTTGGCCGCGGTCCACGTCGGCGTGATGCCGGTGAGCGTGGCGGGGCTGGCGGGACCGGTATCGGTGGGGCCGCTGTCGGTCGGACCGGCGTCCGTGCTGCCGCTATCGGCGACGGTGTCGGTGGTGCCAGCGTCGGCGTCGCTCGCCGGCTTGCAGATGCCAAAAACGCACTGGTCGGTGCCGGTGCACGGCGGGTCGCACATCGACTTGGCGACGCACTTGCCGGCGATGCAGTCCTCCGTCAGCGCGCAGGTCGGGTCGCACGTCACCGGCGGCGCGCCGGGCACGACGAACGCGGTGTTCAGCGTTTTGCCCTTGGAATCCTTGGACAAAATCACCGGCGTGCTCTCCCAAGCGCCGCCCGCGCCGGTGTCCGTCCACGCCAGCACGCCGTCGGGCAGGCCGTTGCCGCCCGCCTTGTATTCCTGGCCGTCAATCGGGTCGACGTCGCCCTGCGTCGTCAGGAACGTGAACTGCACTTCATCGCCCGGCGCCAGCCCGCCGTCATGCTTGCCGAGGTTTTGCTTGAGCACGAACGTCAGGATGCCGTCGCCCGCCGCCGCGTCGCCCTTTTGGCCGTCATCCAGCAGCTGCACCGGCGTCCACTGGTTCAGCGTGCCTTTGACAAAGAACTTGTAATCGTTGGTGTTCCACGCCGCGTAGGCCTTGTTCAGCGCCTTGGTGTCCAGCGTGATTTTGGCGTCCACGTTGCCGAATTTCTTCAGCTTCATCCCCGGCACGTCGACCGTGCCGCCCTGGCCCTGCAAAATCGTGAACGTGCCGTTGGGGCCGACCCACATCCAGTTGTTGAACTCGTTCAGCGCGCCGTATTCGAACGTCGTGTCGGCCGTGGCGACGAACTTGACCTGGTTTGTGAAGATGTGGTCGCCGGCGACGCCGCTGGCCTTTTCGTGGCCGGTGGGCTGCGGTCCGTCGTCGTAGAGCGCGACGAACGGCCCGTCGGTGGGCAGCCAGGACGTGGCGTAGGTGACGCTGTTGCTCGTCTGGTCCCAGACAAAAGAGCCGGTCCACTGCATGTCGCCGTCGGTGAAGGTCTGGTTGGCGCTGTCGTCGATGGCGAAGGTCAGCCAGACAAAGTCGCCCTTGATGAAGGCGTCGCCGTTGGTCTCGGCGCTGGCGACGTCGCCGCCGGTCGTGGTGGTCTCGCTGGCGAGGCCGTCAAAAGCCGCTGTGACGTCGGGCTTGGTGTCGGTCAGACCCGTGGCGTCCTCCAGCGGACTGTTGCCTTGGGCGGGCTTGCCGCACGCAACCACCAGGAGACCGAGAACCAGAAAACGCCAGCTGCCCATCGCACGCTCCACCAGTCAGCCGTTCAGTCAACGGTGACTTCGTCCAGGAGAATGGCGGTGTCGAAGATCGAGTCGCCTTTGTCCGTGGCAAAAAACTTCAAGTTGACCTTCTTGTCGACGCCCGAGAGCGCGCTGACGTCGGTGCACGTCTTCTGCCACGGCGTCATCCACACGCCGCCCTGGTCAAACGAGACGTCCGCCTGGGTCAGCGTCTTCCACTGCTGGCCGCACTTGCACGCCGGGCTGCCGGGATCGCACGGCGACTTGCCGCCGCAGTCGTACGGGCACAGCACGTCGATCCACACGTCCGTCATGGTGATCTGCCCGGAGTCGGCGGTCAG
>CAIPXZ010000472.1 GCA_903869075.1 uncultured Myxococcales bacterium
CCGGCGTCGGCACCGTGGCGCTGTACGCCAACCCCGCCAACATGGCGATGGTCAAACGCCAAACCATCGACGTCGGCGGCGCGCGCAACCCGGAAGCGGGGACGTCCTCGGTCAACGTCGGCGGCGTCGATGGCACGTCCAGCTGGGGCCTGTCCGCCGGCTTGGGCTACAGCTACGACGTCAACTGGGGCATCGACACGCCGCAGCGGCAATTGCATGACGTGCGCTTTGGTCTCGCCGCCGCGCTGGAATCCGACGCTGGCCGCATCATGATCGGCGCTTCCGGGCGCTACATGTCCGGCACCGCGCTGATCAGCGGCCAGTCGCTCGAGGGCTTTGGCACCGATGTCGGCATCGGCGCTGCGCTTTCTGGATTTCGCGCCGGCGTGGTGGTGCGCAACATCGTCCGCGTGGACAACGTCGAGACGCCGCGCCGCTTCGTCGCCGGTCTCGGCTGGATCAACGAGCACATCCTCGTCGACGCCGACGGCGCCTGGGGCTTGGACGGTTACTCCGGCCCTGCCTACCGCTTCGGCTTCGGCTTTCAGCCCGGCGACGAGGGCTTCCAGGCGCGCACTGGCTACGCGTTTGACCAGACCGTGCCGCTGCACCCGACCCGGCACTTCGTCTCGCTCGGCGTGTCGTGGCGCACGCCGACCTTTTCGATCGACCTGAGCGGCGCGATGAACGTCGTCAACACGTCGGAGACCATCGTCGCGCTCGGCTTTGGCTGGGTCATGCCGACGGCGGAAGAGACGCCGTAGCCGCTACACCGGCTGACCGAATGGCAACATCCGACGCGGCCGGCTAGACCTGTTGCCAGCCGGACTGGACCGCGCGCGTGCACTTCCGGTGGCCCGCCGCGGTGCCGAAGGCTTTGACGTTGGAATGCCGTCAGCGCGTACTAATCGCCGCGCCGCCACTCGCCCGGCTGGCCCGGCACTTCCCACAATTCCTCTAGGATCTGCGCGGGGTTGCCCACATCATCCAGCGCCGATGGCGCCACGTCACCGCCGTGGTCATCCTCCCACTCGCCCGCCAGCCGCGCCGCTTCCGCCTTCTTGGCCGCCTGCGCGCGGTCCCTGGCGATCTCGCGCTTGGACTTGCCCTTGGCCAGCTCCCGCGCCCGGGTATTGCTGTGACAAGTCAGCCAAATCAGGAACTGAATCGGGTGGACATGGTCCAGAATCCCGTCCCACTGCTCGCCCATGACGCCGATGTGCTTGGCCACATCCTGCGTCAGCCAGACAAACGGCAGCTGCCGGGCGATCTGCCGCGCGAACAGCGCCTCGCGCAGCGCGCCGTCCGCCTCGAGCAAGTCGCGCAGCTGCTTGGCCTTGTCGTCCCAGTTCTGGGCGCTGGCCAGCAGCTTGACCCAGTCGACCTGGTCCGACCACTCCGACACGTGCCGCGTGATCGCCAGGCGCAGCCGGTCCCGCAGCTCCGGATCGTCCGGCTCCTTGAAAAAGTTCTCGATGTCGTCGGGCCGCACACGACGGCCAGCGCGCAAAAAGGTCGGATCCTGCTTGCGTTTTTTGCGATCGATGGTCGGCAGCACCTGCCGCAGCAGGCTCTCGGCGTCGACAAGCAGGTTGTCGTCGCTGTCGGCTTCCACGTCGTACCAAAACCGCCCGTGCACCCCGAGCAAATCCACGATGTTGCGCCACTGGCTGTTGGCAAAAACCTCCAGGTGCAGCACCGGCTCCAGCTCATCTTCGTCGCCGGTCTCACCGATGCGGCCAATCACCGAGCCCGCCGCCACGCGCCGCGCCCCCGGACCGTCCGCCGGCAGCAGCGCCACCTCGCCGCGCCGCAGCGCGTCGATGCCATCGCCGACCGCCGGCAGCAGCGGCTGTTCCTTGCGCGGCGCGTCGTCGTCGTCATCGTCCGCAGTTTTCTTGGCTTTTTTCGCTGGCTTGGCCGCCGGTGCCTCGCCCGCCGCCGCGTCCTTGTCCGCCGGCACCTGCTTGGTCAGCGTCAGCCACTCCGGCGCCGCCGCCTCGTCGGCGCGCGCTTGGCCTTTTTTCTCGGCATCGGTCGCGTCGCGCTCCGGGTCAAAACGCAGCAGGTGCATGTACAGGGAATAAAACACGAATCGCCGATCGTCTTTGGGATCGCCAAACAGCACTTCGTGGCGCAGCAGCACAAAATTAGCGCTGCCCAGCGGTCCCGGCTCGGCGTTGCGCGCCGCCACCACCACGCCGTCCGTCATCGCCCGCACTTCCGTGCCGCGCGGCGCAAACAGGTGCACGCCGCCATGCCACTGCCCGCTCAGGCCAATCGGATAATAGCCGCCCTTGCCAGCCAGCTCGGTGTGCAAAAAGTACACGCGCGCCGCGGCATCGACCTCGGCGTCGCCCTGCAACCCCGCGAGCTCCACCTCTTTTTTGCTCTTCGGGTCCACCAGCGCGATCGGAAAATGGTTCGTCTCCTCGGTCAGGCCGTAGATCAGCCGGTGCCAATCAAAGCCCGGACCCGGGTCAAACTTCTCAGCCGTCAGGTGCAAGTGGCCGTAAATACCGATGTCCGGGTTGTATTTTTCAACAACCGACCAGATCGGCGCGTTGTCCTCCGCCAGCGGCGCCATCAGCTTGAGCTTGGGCAGCAGCGCCGCCAACTTCTTCAAAAGCGCAATCAATGCGCGATATTGCGCGTCAGTGTAGCCCCAGCTCTGCCACTGCACGGTGTTGATCTCGATGGTCTCCGACATCCGCCGCTCGCCCTGCGACCCGGCCGCCGGCGGCTTGCCGCCCGCGTGGTTGACCTGCAGGCAATTGACGTCGATGCCGATCGAGAAGTTATTGACGTTTTTGCGGAAATCCGGGCTGGCGGCGTGGATCGCCATTTTGGCGACGTCGGTGCCTTGGTAGATCGTGCCGTCCCAGTCCACCATGAAATGCGTAGAAAAACCGCGCTGTTTCAAGATCTGGAAGCACTGCCGCGAGTCGGTCGTGATGTCGCTGTGCAGCACAACCATGTCGACGACTTCCGCGGCGTCCGGCAGCGTCTGTACCTCGCGCCGCACTTCGCCTTCAATGTGGCGAATCTCAACGTATTTTCCGGGTCGCGTCGGCGGCTCGCCGAGCCGTGAAAAGTCCCACTCGGGGTCGTCCAGGAACGTGACGACGCACTGGCCCTCCAGCTCGATGCGCTGGCCGGCGACGACAATCGTGCCGTGCGCCCGCGGGTTGCGGCACTCCGCCGCCGCGTCCGGCAGCGTGCCCAGCGCGGGCGGCAGTTTGGCATCCAGCACTTGCGCCACGCTTCAAGCTCCTTGCGCCGCCGGCTTGCGCAGCCGCCGCACCAGCTTCAGCCCAATCAGCGCCAGCAGCGCCATCGCCATGATGCTCGCCACCGCCGCCAGCACCCAGCACAGCGCCAGGTAGGTCCGATAGCCCAAAAAATCCTGCAGCTGCGCGATCTTGCCGCGCAGCGTCCGCTCCAGCGTCTCACGCCGGTCCAGCGCCGCCGGCACCGTCACCTGCCGCGCTGCGGAGCGCAACTTCGGCCGCGCGTCGCCGACGTGGCCATCGGCTGTCCGCACTTTCACGCGCGCCTGTGCCGGGTCAACCTCGACGTCCAGCGCCAGCGTCAGCGCCGTCGGCCGGTCCGCGCCGTCGTCGACCGCCTGCTCAAAATCCAGCACAAGCTGCCCGGACAGCTCCGCCAGCGTCGCCAGCACCGCTTGGTCGACGTTATCCTCAGTCTCCGCCAGCCGCCATGTGCCGCCGGAGCGCTCCGCCAGCAGCCGCAGCCGGTCCAGCTCGAAGTCGCGGCCGATGGCGCCCAAGCCCACGGCAAAAACCCGGATGCCCGCGGCGCGCAGCACGCCCAGCCAGTGCGTGGCGCGGGCCTTGAACTCGACCTGCGCCGCCGCCACGCGCTGGTCCAGGAACGCGCCGATGCAGGTCTTGAGCGCCTGCGGCTCGGTGATGCCCTGGCAGGACTTCGGCGGATGCGCCTCGCACAGCTCCAGCTCGCGGAAGTAGCCGTCGCGGCCATCGCTCACCAGCACGATCACCGGCTCTTCGCCCGGCCGCGCGTCCAGCAGCAGCGTGGCGATCGCCTCGTCAAACGCCGACGTCGCGAACGCCAGCGGCTTGCCCGCCGTCGCGTCCCGGTCGCGCGCTTCCTGCTGGCGCGCGGCGTTGCGGGCGTCAAACGGGCCAAAGCCCTCCAGCTCCTCCGGCGGCGGCGCGCAGTAGCGCTTGACGTCGTAGAACGGCGCGCCCAGGGCAAAAAGCCGCGGAAAATGCCCCTTGAACGTCGCACTTTTGACCTGACTGCCGACGCGCTTGACGTCGTCCTGCAGCCCGCACAGCCACGTCCCCGGCGGCGACGGCGGGTTGTCCTTGTCGGCGGCATCGCCCGCGCCCAGCGACAGCGCCACGCCCGCGCGCGCCTCGGCCAGCGCGGTCTGGCAAGTCTCCTGCCGCGTCTCGACGTCATCCAGCGCGCCCAGCTGGCCCTTCAGCGCGTGCGAGCGGTACAGCCGGTCGCCGTACCACAGCGCATTGACCCGATCGCCCGCTGCAAACTGCTTCCAGCCCGCCGCCAGCGCGTCGCGCAGCCGCGGCCCCAGCGAGCCCGTGCGCAGCGACTCGTGCTGGTAGCCCGCCACCACGACCATCGCCGCCAGCGGCACGCCGGCCTTGTCGCGGGTCTGCAGCTTGGCCTCCTTGTGCGCCTCATCGGCCTTGCCCTGGCGAAACAGCACAAGCGGCGGCGCCGACGGCTTCTTCGCGTCAACGACCGCCAGCTTCTTCAGCGCCTTGGCCGGGATCGCCCGGCCGGTCGCGTCCAGCACCGTCGCGAACACGCGCAGCTTGGGCCACTGGCTGGCGTCCACGCCGTCGATGCGCGCTTGCGGCAGCTCGACCGGCGGCACCGGCGACGTGTCCGGGGCGGCGCGCAGCGGCAGCGCCATGAGCGTGATCAACAACGGCAGCGCGGCGCGATTCATGCGCTGAACCGCACGCGGCGAAGCGTGTAGCTGCCGGCGGCGTGGCGCTCCAGCACCGCGCCGTGGGCGTCCTGCAACGTCAGCGCGACGGCGTAGCGCCCGGCGACGAGGTCCTGGTACGGATACGGCGTCACGAGTTCCAGCCGCTGGCCACCTGTCACCGGCAGCGCGGCGTGGCGCGATGTCGTCCGCGTGCCGTCCGCGCGATCGTGGTGGAGGTCCAGCAGCAGCAGCGTTTCGGGCGGCAGACCCAGCGCCAGGTCGACCTGCAGGCGCGCGCCCGGCGCCGTCGCTTCACCGGCGATCTGCCAGCCCGACGCTTCGCGCCATGGCAGCACCGCGGCCAGGTAGGAAAGGGCAATGCACTGCAAAAAGCCGCGCCGACGCATGGCCGCACTCTAGCGCGTCAACCCGGCGCTGTCACCGTGGCGTCAGTCAAAGGTCCAGCTGACGCCGGCAAAGCTCATGACGCCGACGTACGCGAAGTTGTACAGGCCGCGCAGGCCGAGGTGCAGCAACAAGTGCGGGCGCTCGGTAGACTGCACCTGGTAGCGCACGCCAGCTTCGGCAGTGAACGCCAGCATTTCGGCGAGGCGCGTGTCCCCCCAGGCGACAAGCACGCCCAGCTCGCCGTAGCCGCGCCAGCGCTCCCAGCCGCTGTTGGCGGTCTCCAAGCCAACCGCGCCGCCGACGCCGAGCCAGGGGTGTGCCGGAAAGTTGCCGATTGGCAAGGTCGCGCCGAGTTCCAGCTCGCCGGCGATGTAGAAGCGGCGGATGTGGTGGCGCGCGGTGCCGCGGATCGCCAGGAGCTGCGCGCGCTGTTCGTTGGCGACGCAGACGAGCGCGGGGTTGTCGGTGCAGAACGTCGGCGCGCGCGTGTCGACGTCCAGCGGCGACAGGCCATAGCCAATCGAAATTTCGCGCTCGGCGACGTCGTTGCGGTCGTAATCGCGCGCCCACGCCGGCGCGGCGCACAGGACGAAACCGAGGATGGCGAGCCAGCGCAGCATGGCGCCACGGTGTAGCGCACGGCGCAGGCCGACACAAGCTGCGCCGGCGCGGCTACGCGGTCTGCACCGGGTCGGCGTCGAGGATGGACTCGCCGTGCTGGCTGAGGTCGAGGCCAACGGTCTCCTGTTCCGGCGTGACGCGCATCGGCGTCAGCTTGTCCAACACCTTGAAGATCAGCCAGCTGCCCGCCAGCACGCCCGCCGCGACCGCCACCAGCGCCACCAAATGGTGGACAAGCAGCGTCGGGTTGCCGTGGAGCAGGCCGTTGTCACCGCCGGCATTGACGGTTTTGTCGGCCATGACGCCGGTGAGGATCATTCCGACGATGCCGCCGACGCCGTGGCAGGGGAAGACGTCCAGGGTGTCGTCGACCTCGGTGCGACTCTTCCAATGCACGGCGAGGTTTGAAATCACAGCGGAAAAGGCGCCGATGAAGATGCTCGAGCCGGTGCTGACGTAGCCGGCGGCGGGCGTGATCGCGACCAAGCCGACGACCGCGCCGATGCAGGCGCCCATGGCGGTGGCCTTGCCGCCGCGCAGGCCGTCGAACAGCAGCCAGGCGATCATCGCTGACGCCGACGCGGTGTTCGTCGTCATGAAGGCGTGGACGGCGACGGTATTGGCGCCGAGCGCTGAGCCGGCGTTGAAGCCGAACCAGCCAAACCACAGCATGCCGGTGCCGAGCATCACGAACGGGATGTGCGCCGGCCGATGCTGTTCGCCCTGGCGATGGTCGTGGCGCGGTCCAAGCACAAGCGCGCCAGCCAGCGCTGCCAAGCCCGCGGACATGTGCACGACGGTGCCGCCGGCAAAATCGAGCACGCCGTACTTGTGCAGCAAGCCGTCCGGGTGCCAGGTCATGTGCGCCAGCGGGCAGTAGATGAAGATCGTGAACAGGCCGATGAACCAGACGTAGGTGGAGAACCGCACGCGCTCGGCGAAGCTGCCGGTGATCAGCGCGGGGGTGATGATCGCGAATTTCATCTGGAAGATCGCGAACAGCGCCAGCGGCACCGTCGGCGAGAGCGCCGGATGCGGATCGCCGTCGACGCCGCGCATCATCAGGAAAGTCAGTGGGTTGCCGATCACGCCGCCGATCGAGTCGCCAAACGCCAGCGAGAAGCCGACGACAACCCACAGCACGCTGACGACGCCCATGGCGATGTAGCTCTGTAGCATCGTCGACAGCACGTTCTTGCCGCGGACCATGCCGCCGTAGAAGAACGACAGCCCGGGCGTCATCAGCAGCACGAGCGCGCTGGCGGTCAGCATCCACGCGGTGTCGCCGGCATTGAGCTGCGCCGTGGCGCCGCTCGGACCGGCGGGCGGCGTCCAGGCGGCCCAGAGCGCCAGCGCGCCGAAGGCGATCATCGCGAGAAGTGGTTTGGTTTTGTTGGCTTGCGCGTCAATCGTCATGGTTCGTCAGGGGTGGTCTTTGTTTCAAAATTGTGTCGATGACGCGCCGCGTCACAAACCATGTACCGGACCGGTCAGGCCCGCGCAAGGGTGAACTTGCGTTCGTTGCCGAAAAGTTGACGATCGCGGTGGAGGCCGATGAACCCGATGACGCCACGCACCCGCCCGGAAACACGCCAGCCGCTGTCGTTGCGCACGGGCGATCGCGGGCTGCCTGGGCCAGGTTTGGGTGGGGGAGGGTCGGACACTGACCCAGGCAGTCGCGATGGCTTCGCCCGTGCATCGCGACGCAGGGAGGAACGTCGCGGCGGGCACACAAGCACAACGCGCGGCGTTCGCGACCTATTCCGCTGCGCCTGGTTTGGCTGCATCTTTTTTTGTGCCGCATGTGCAACCCAGCAAACGGCAACGATAAATGGCGATGACGCCGTGGCCGATACCGGTCCTGACGCCGCCGTCTGGCCCAACGACGGCTGGCTCGCGCACCTCGCGCTGGCGCCGACGGCGACGGGCAGCAACGGCTGGTCCGAGGCGCAAACGTTCACAGTGCCGCCGGGCACGACCGCGCTGCAGGTCCAGCTGACCGCGCCAGCGGGTCACGTGCTGCAGCTGGCGGAACTGACGGGCGCGGACACGCCGGTCGTGCCGGGCGACTGGCTGCAGCTGGCGGACCAGCCGTGGCTGTACCTGGACGGCCAGGAGCGCGTGCGGGCGTCGGCGTGGCAGGCGGCGTTCCTGGTGCCGAACGCGCCGCAGGTGCCGGTGCCGCCGGGTGTGTGGCGACTGCGGGCATTCACCTTTGATTATGACCCCTTGAGCCAGGCGCGAACGCCAACGGCGACGACGCTGGAGGTGGCGGTGGACCTGTTGCGCAAGCCGGCGGTGACGGCGGGCACGATCGACCTGAACCTGTGCCTGACCGGCGCGCGCGGCATCACCGCCGCGACGGCGCCCGACCACCCGCGCGTGCAGGCCGCGCTGCACACGGTGGCGCAGGCGTGGGGCGCGGCGGGTGTGAGCGTGGGCCAGGTGCGCTATTTTGACGTGCCGGTGACGGCGCTGGACGTGACCCACGACGACGGTCCCGACCTTGAGCTGGCAGCGCTCCTGCGGCTGGCAGCGGGGCAGCCGCCCGGCATCCCGATCTTCCTGCTTGAATCCGTGAACTTGCAGACTGGTGGCGGACTTGTGCCGGCCGCGGGCTTTACCGCCGGGCTGCCGGGGCCGCTGGACGTCGGCGGGCCGCGCACGGGCATCGCGCTGGCGCTCCAGTACGACGAGCCGGACCTGCTGGGTGTGGTAATGGCCCACGAAATCGGCCATTTTCTCGGGCTGTTCCATGTGGTGGAGGCGCACGCGCAGGGCGAGACGGCGGTGGAGGATCGCCTGCCGGACACCGCGCCGACGCCGCAGAACCTCATGTACTACGCGCCGGATCCGGCGTATTTGACGCTGACGCCGCAGCAAGGCGCGGTCGCGCTGGGCGGGCCGTGGGTGGCGCCGTGATGCTCGACAGCGTGCGGGCGATGCCGCACCATCGGCGGCTGGGGGTAGGCGTGCGTCGTGGACTGCTGATTTTGCTGCTGTGGGCGCTGCCGGTGTACGCGGCGGAAGTCCCCGCGGCGTTGCGCAACTGGCTGCAAGCGCTGGATTCGGCGCCGACGCCGGCGCAGCTGCAGCGCGCGGGCGGGCCACAAACGGCGGCGCTGCTGGAGCGCGTGGCGCGGGACGCCCACGAATTGCCGCTTGTGCGCAACCGCGCGCTTGGCCTGCTGAGCTTGCTGGACGACGCGCCGAGCGAGGCGCGGCTGCGCGATCTGCTGCGGCTGCCGGAGGACCGGCTACGGGCGACGGCGGCGCTTGCTTGGCTGGCTGGACCGGCGCGGCGGCACGGTGCTGGGACCGAAGCGACGGTGGCCGCGCTGCTGGCCGATCGCGCCGCGGGTGTGCGTTCAGCCGCGGCGCGCGGGCTGGGCTACCTGGCCGATCCGCGGCAAGCGCGGGCGCTGGCCGTGCAGCAGCGCGCGCGCGAGGCCGATCCGACGGTGCGGGCGGCGCTGGATGCAGCGATGCGGCAACTGGACCGCGCCGCGCCGCAGCGCTGAGCAGCGAGACGGTGCCCGCGCTGCGCCGCATCGCTAGCCACCGCGCGGTCAACCTGCTACAAATCGCGCCGCACTGTGAGAGGCAGCCATGGCCAAGACGCCCGATTTGTTTCCCCAGCCCGACGCCGCGCCCGCGGAGCCGCCGGTGTCGTTTGAGAAGCTCGTCGACCAGCTGGACAAGCTCGTGGCGCAGCTGGAGTCCGGGCAGTTGTCGCTCGAGGACAGCTTGGCGGCGTTTGACACCGGCATGGCGATCTCGCGCAAAGCGGCGGCGATCCTCGACGCGGCGGAGCACCGGCTGGAGCAGATCGCCGGGTCGCCGGACAAGCCCGAGCTCAAGCCGCTGGACGAGCCGACCTAGCCAAAGCGCCGGCCGTGAACTTTTGCCCCCGTCCGGGCATCCCAGCTACAGCTGCGCCGGTGCAGCGCCACGCGGGGAGGCCACATGCGCCAGACCGAGAGCGAGGACGCCGTGAACCAGAAAGCGCGGACCGAGCGGCTGGATGAACGGCTTGTGCACGCCGGCTTGACCGGTGACCTGCGCGAGGCGGCGGGGCTGATCATGGCCGGCAAGGTCATGGTGGGTGAGACCAAAGTCGACAAACCCGGCGCGTTGGTGCCGCTGGACGCGGCGGTGCGGCTGATTGGCGGGCCGCCCATGCCGTTTGTCTCGCGCGGCGGCATCAAGCTGGAAGGGGCGCTGCGGCACCTCGGCCTGGAAGTGAGCGGGCTGCACTGCGCGGACGTCGGCGCCTCGACCGGCGGCTTTACCGATTGCCTGCTGCAGCGCGGCGCGGCGCACGTTGTGGCGATCGACGTGGGCCACGGCCTGCTGGCGGACAAGCTGCGGCGCGACCCGCGCGTGACCGTGCTGGAGCGCACGCACGCGCGCTCGCTGACGCGCGACCTGCTGCCGTGGCCTGCGGATTTGCTGGTGATGGACGTGAGCTTCATCGGCGCCCGCGCGCTGCTGCCGGTGCTGGTGGGGCTGGTGCGGCCGGGCGGCCGGCTGCTTGTGCTCGTCAAGCCGCAGTTTGAGCTGCCGGCGCACCTGGTCCCGGCGGGCGGCGTGGTGGCCGATGACGGCGCGCGCTGGCAGGCGGTCAAGTCCGTGCAGGAAGCCGCAGTCGACCTCGGCCTGACGCTGCTGGCGACGGCGGAAAGCGAGCTGAGCGGGCCGATGGGCAACCGCGAGGTGTTCCTGCTGCTGCAGCGCCCCGCCACCGCTGCCACCCTGGACGACGACCGGCGCTGACGGACTGTTGCCGATCTGTTGCATCGGCCGGGCCCGCGCCGGTATCATCGCCGGCGTGCTCGCGCACAGTGAGGCGTGTCGTCATGCTTGGAAATCGCAAGATAGCGCTGGCCAGCGCCGCGCTCTTCGTGTTTGCCGCGTTGCTGGCGGGGTGCAGCGATGCGCCGACCGGTTCCGCCGCGGCGAGCGACAGCGCCGGCAGCGGCGGTGACGACCTGACCCTGACCAGCCACGACACCGCGGTTGCCACCGACACAGTCAGCGCTGAGCTCGGCGCCAGCGACGCCGCGACCGACGCGCCGGACAGCAGCCCCGGCACCTGCGAAGGCGGCGGCGGCGGCCCGGGCTGCGCCTGCACCCACAACGCCGACTGCGACAACAGCCTGTGCATCACCACGCCGACCGGCCACTTTTGCGCCGTCAAGTGCGTGGACACCTGCCCGGCGGGCTTCAGCTGCGCGCAAGTCAGCAACGGCGGCGCGGACATCACCACGATCTGCGTGCCCAAGTGGGGCTTCCTCTGCGACCCGTGCAGCACCAACGCCGACTGCGACAGCCTGGGCGGCGGCAAGCAGACGGCGTGCCTCGACTACGGCGACGCCGGCCACTTTTGCGGCTTTGACTGCGCCGCGGACGCCGATTGCCCGGCCGGCTACACCTGCGGCGAAGGCAAGACCGTCGACGGCGTGGTGCGCAAACAGTGCTGGCACGGCGCGGGCGTCGGCGCGGCGGCCACGGTGTGCGACTGCTCGCCGCACGCCACGGCGCTGAACCTCACCACAAGCTGCGCGGCCAAGGACGCCAGCAGCGGCGCCATCTGCAGCGGCCTGCGGCACTGCGCCGGCCCCAGCCTGACGCCGTGCGACGCCAAGCCCGGCAAGGAGATCTGCAACGGCAAAGACGACGATTGCGACGGCTTGACCGACAACGGCGCCTGCGACGACCAGAACGCCTGCACGCAGGACCTCTGTGACGCCGTGACCGGCACCTGCAGCCACAGCCCGCTGGACGGCGCGCCGTGCAACGCCGACAACACGGCCTGCACCCAGGCGGACACCTGCCAAGCCGGCGTCTGCAAGCCCGGCACCGCCAAGACCTGCAGCGACGGCAACTTGTGCACCGACGACAGCTGCGACCCGCAGGCTGGCTGCGTTTTTGTCAACAATTCCGCGGCCTGTGACGACGGCAAGATCTGCACCACCGGCGATGCCTGCAGCGGCGGCGCCTGCGCGCCCGGCAAGACCAACAACTGCGACGACGGCAACGCCTGTACCGACCAGGCCTGCGACGCCGTGACCGGCAACTGCACGACGACGTTCAACAGCCTGAACTGCGACGACGGCAACGCCTGCACCAGCAGCGACGCCTGCAAGGCCGGCGTGTGCCAGGCCGGCTTGCCCGTCAGCTGCACCGACGCCGACGCGTGTACGCTCGACGCCTGCGACGCCACCGGCGGCTGCCAGCACAGCATCAGCACCGGCGTCTGCGACGACGGCGACGCATGCACCTACGGCGAGACCTGCGCGTCCGGCGTGTGCAACGGCGGGGCGATCCTGAACTGCGATGACCAGAACCCGTGCACCGCGGATTCCTGCGACAAAATCAAGGCTTGCGTCCACAGCCCGCAAAACGGCGGCTGTGACGACGGCAACGCATGCACAAGCAACGACACCTGCGTCGGCGGCGCGTGCCTGGGCGCACCCGCCGGACCGTGCGCCAGCGACCAGAACCCGTGCACCACCGACCAGTGCGACCCGACGCTGGGCTGCATCCACGTCAACAACACGCTGCCCTGCGACGACGGCACCGTCTGCACGCAAGGCGACACCTGCGCCGGCGGCGTCTGCGTCGGCGGTGCGCCGCTGAACTGCGCCGACGACGGCAACCCCTGCACCACCGCGCTGTGCAACCCGGTCACCGGCTGCGGCGTCGTCAACAACACCGCCAGCTGCGACGACGGCGACGCCTGCACAACCAACGACACCTGCGCCGGCGGCAGCTGCCAGCCGGGCGTCGCCAAGGATTGCGCGGCGCTCAACACAACCTGCGGCGACGGCAAATGCAAGCTGGGCAGCTGCTATTTTGCGCCGTACCCGGTCGAGACCGCGTGCCCCACCGGCCTGTGCGACGGCGCCGGCGCCTGCGTCACGCCCGCGACCTACACGGTGGACGGCTGCACCGGCAGCAACTTCGCCAGCTGTTCCACGTGGAATTGCTACGGCTGCAAGCTCGAAAACGGCTTCAGCGCCTACAACACGAGCGACTGCGAGGGCACCGGCTGCTTTGACCGATTTCCGACTTTTGGCCAAAACGGCTACGTGGTCATGGAAGCGCAGTGGGCGGAGACGGCGTACGTGCAGTGGACGTTTCCGCAGCCGCTGATCGGCAAGTACAAGCTGGAGGCGTGGCTGCCGCCGGCGATTCCGGCGAGCGCCGATGGCGGGCTGTGCGCGGCGGACAGCTCGACGACGTATGCACCGAAGGCGTACTACCATCTGCAGACCGCCGGCAACGATCTGGCGGTGCCGATGCTCAATCACCAGCTGCAAAAGGGCACGGGCGTCAACGGCACGCTCGTGCCGCTGTGGACCGGCGATGCAACCGGCCTGACCGGCATCCGCTTGGGCAATGGCCCGACGTCGCTCAAGCCGCCGGCGTGCCAGTTCTACCTCGTGGACGCCATCGTGGCGACGCCGCAGCCATGAGCTACGCCGACGACGATTTCGGGTCGCCCAAGCCCAAGCGGCCGCCGCCGCCGATGACGCGGACCCGGCTGCGGCAGATCGCCGAGGACTACGTCAGTCGGTTTGGCGGGCCGTCGAGCAACCTGCGGCGCGTGCTGAAGCGCCACATCGACAAAGCCGCGCGGGCGCACGGCGAGGAGCCGGATGTGACGCACGGCTGGCAGCGCGATGTGGACGCCATCGTCGCTGAATTCTGCCAGGCCGGCGCGCTGGATGACGCCCGCTACGCCCAGAACGTGGCGCTGAGTCTGGCGCAGCGCGGTGTCGCGCCCCGGGCGGTGGCGTTTCGGCTGCGGCAAAAAGGCATCACCGATGTCGACACCCGTCAGGCGCTGGCGGATCTCGGCGAGCCGCGGCAGGTGGAGTGGCAAGCGGCGCTGCAGCTGGCGCGGCGGCGGCGGCTGGGGCCGTTTCGCCCGCCGGCGGACCGCAAAGAGCGGCGGCTGAAGGACGCTGGCGTGCTGGCGCGCGCCGGTTTTCCGCCGTCGGTGGCGTTCAAGATCGTCGATTTGGACCCGGACGCGCTGGAACTTTTTTGACGGCTGGCCAACACTCCTGACAGGACGGTGTCAGGAGGGCTGTGCCACCGTTACCTGCCTGGACGCGCTGTTGCGTCCTTTTTGCAGGAGCTGCCCATGTCCACCGCGCGTCCCTTTCCGACCCTGATCCTGTGCGAGCTGGCCGATCCCGGTCTGCCGCATGTCGAGTCGTACTCGCCGTTTTGCCTCAAGATTCACCGCGCGCTCAAGCTCGCGCAGCTGCCCCACCAGCGGCGGCTGGCGGACCGCCCGGACGCGCACAAGCACCTGAATCCGCGCGGTCAGGTGCCGGTGCTGCTGGTGGCGGACGAGGCGGTGTTCGACTCGACGGCGATCCTGCACCGCATCGAGCAGCTGGCGGAGGGCCGGCTGCAGCCCGATCTGACGGCGCGGCAGCGGGCGGACGCGTGGCTGTGGGAGGAATTTGCCGACACGACGCTGAACGGCTTCGTTGTGGCGGCGCGCTGGGCGGACGATCGCAACTGGCCGCTGACCCGCGAGGCGTACTTCAGCGCGATGCCGGCGCCGGTCAAGGCCTTGATTCCGCGGCTGATTCGCAAGCGCGTCGTCGGCGGCTTGCACGCCCGCGACGTGTGGCGCGCCGGTGGCGAGGCATGCTGGCAGCGCTTTCTGACCGTGCTGGACGACCTGGAGGCGCACATCGCAGGGCAGCGCTACTGGCTGGGCGACGTGCGGACCGTCGCGGACCTGGCGGTTTTTGGCCAGCTGCACAGCCTGCGGACGCCGCTGACGCCGTGGCAGGGCGCCGAACTGGCGAAGCGCCGCGAACTGACGGCGTGGCTGGACCGCATCGACACCGAGACGGCGGGGTAAGCGATGCGGCGCGCCGACCGGCTGTTCCGAATCGTGCAGATCCTGCGGCGGCGCAAACTGACGACGGCGCGGTTTCTGGCGGACGCGCTGGCGGTCAGCGAGCGGACGATCTACCGCGATATTGCGGACTTGAGCCTGTCCGGCGTGCCGGTGCTGGGCGAGGCGGGCGTCGGCTATGCGCTGACCCGCGGCTTTGATGTGCCGCCGCTGATGTTCACGCTGGACGAGGTCGAGGCGCTGCTGCTCGGCGCGCGGCTGGTGATGGCGTGGGGCGATCCGGAGCTGGCGCGCGCGGCGACGGAGGCGGCGCACAAGGTCGAGGCGGTGCTGCCGGAGGCGCTGCGGCAGCGGGTGGCGCGGCAGACGCTGTTCGCCCCGGATTTCCACGTGCCGCCGGCGTCGGCGCGCTGGCTGACGCCGCTGCGGCACGCGATCCGCGACCGCCAAGCCGTGGCGCTGGCCTACCGCGACAAGGATGACGCGCCGACCGAGCGCGTGGTCCGGCCGCTGGGGCTGTTCTTCTGGGGCGACAGCTGGTCGCTGGCAAGCTGGTGCACATTGCGCAAGGATTATCGCAGCTTTCGCCTGGCGCGCATCGCCGATTGCCGGGTGCTGCCGGAGCGCTTCGCCGAGACGCCGGACTGCTCGCTGGCGCACTTCCTCGTGTGCGTGCGGGCGTGAGCGTCAGTCGCGGAACACCGCGGTATCCTTGGTCATCATCGCCATCGCCGCGGTCATCAGGTCCTCGGACAGCAGCATCGCCGCGTTCCAGCTGGCAATGTACTTCAGGCCGTCGTCGACCGTGTGATCGCGCGAAAAGTTGAGGTTTTCCTTCAGCCCGCGCACCGTCAGCGGCGACTTCAGGGCGATCGACCGCGCCACGCCGTGCGCCGTCGCCAGCATCGCGTCCTTGTCGGCCAAGCACTGGCTCACCAGCCCCATCGTCAGCGCCTCCGGGCCGTAGAAATCCCGAGCGGTGAAGGCCAGTTCGCGCGTGCGGCCATCGCCGATGATGCGCGGCAGGCGCTGCAGCACGCCGACGTCGGCGACAAGGCCGAGGTCCAGCTCCTTCAGCGAAAACTTGGCGTCAGCGGAGCAATAACGCAGGTCGCAGGCGGCGATCAGGTCCAGCGCGCCGCCGATGCAGGAGCCGTGGATCGCGGCGATGACCGGCTTGCGGCAGCGCTCGATCGCCGTCAGGCAATCCTGGAGTTTGACAATGAAACCGCGGACTTTGTCCGCCATCCGGCCGTGGCACGGGTCCTGGATCTGCTCTTGCAAGCCCATGAAGAGCCCGAGGTCGATGCCCGCGCAAAAGTGGTTGCCGCTGCCCTGGATGACGCCGACGCGCGCCGTCGGCTCGCCGTCCAGCCACTCGAAAGCCGCCTTCAGCTCGAACCACAGCTCCAAATGCAGGGCGTTGGCGCGCTTGGGCCGGTTCAGCGTGATCGTCGCGACCTGGTCGTCCAGGGTCAGCAGCAGGTTGTCAAAAGTGGGTAGGCTCATCGCGATTTTCCTCCGGCCACGCGGCCGCGGCGCAGCCTGCCGCATCAGCCGACGCTTGCCAAGCTGCGGCGGCGAAGTCCCGTGGTTTCGCATGTTTGCCAGCCGGGGCTTGTCCCTCGCGCCGTCGCCACTATGCTCCCGCCACCGCCGCGCCCGTCGCGGCTGGAGGCCCTGATGCTGCTGCTCCTTCACTCCGTGCTGCGCTGGCTCGTGCTGCTCGGCGGTATCGCCGCGACCGGCTTGGCGTTTCAGGCGATGCGCGGCCAGCCGTGGACGGCGCTGAACAAGCGCGCCAACCTGATTTACCTCATCGCGCTGGACACGCAGTTCCTCATCGGCGCCATCCAGTGGCTGCAGAGCCCGCTGGTGGCGACGGCGCGCGCGGACATGGCGACGGCGATGCACGACGCGACGCTGCGGTTTTTCACTGTCGAGCATCCGACGCTGATGCTGCTGGCGCTGGGCGCGATGCACGCTGGCTATGGCATCGCCAAGGGCGCAGGCACGGACGTGGCGAAGCACCGCAAGGCTTTCATCGCGCTGGCGGTGTCCCTGCTGCTGGTCGTCGCGGCGATTCCGTGGCCATTCCGCGCCATCGGTCGGCCACTTTTGCCGTAGCCAATTGGGTTGAGTCAGCGGCGCTCGCCTGCTACGCTGCTGCGCCTGATGACTGACCTGACGCCCGCTACCGCTGCGCTTGACCTGTCGATGGTCGTGCCGGTTTACAACGAGGAAGAGAGCATCGCCGCCATGCACGCGGCGCTCTTGGAGACGCTGGAGCCGCTCAACATCGCCTTTGAAATCATCTATGTCGACGACGGCAGCAAGGACGGCTCGTTCGCCAAGCTGCGCGAATTCGCCGCCGATCCGCGCGTCAAGGTCGTGCAGTTCCGCCGCAATTTTGGCCAGACCGCGGCGATGGCCGCGGGTTTTGAGCACGCGCAAGGCGCCATCGTCTTCCCGATCGACGCCGATTTGCAGAATGATCCCAAGGACATCCCGCGGATGCTGGCCAAGCTGGACGAGGGCTACGACGTCGTCGCCGGCTGGCGGCAAAAGCGCCAGGACGCGTTCTGGACCAAGACTTTCCCGTCGCGCATCGCCAACCGCATCATCGGCCGCGTCACCGGCGTCGTGCTGCACGATTATGGCTGCACGCTCAAGGCGATCCGCCGCGACATTTTGCAGGACGTGCGGCTGTACGGCGAGATGCACCGCTTTTTGCCGGTGTTCGCACACTTGGCGGGCGGCCGGATCACGGAGCTCGCCGTGGCGCACCATCCGCGGCGCTGGGGTGTGTCCAAGTACACGCTTTCCAAGACGTTTCGCGTGATCCTCGATCTGGTCACCGTCTATTTTCTCGCCGCCTACGCCACCAAGCCGATCTACTTTTTTGGCCGCTTCAGCTTCGCCAGCTTCGGCATCGCCGGTCTCGCCATGGCGTGGACGCTCGTCAACCGCTTCGCGTTTGGCATCTTCGTCAAGGATCAACCGCTGTTCTTGGTCGGAATCTTCTTTGCGATCGCAGGCTTGCAGTTCCTGCTGTTTGGCCTCTTGGCCGAGCTGAACATGCGCACCTACTACGAGAGCCAGGGCAAGCCGACCTATTTCGTCCGCGAACGCCTGAACATCGCCGCGCCGTCGCCGCGGAGTCACTAGCCGATGTGCGGCATCGCCGGCTGGGTGTCGACCCTGCCCAACCGCTTTGCTGACGCCGATCGCACGCTCACGCGCATGCGCGACCGCCTGACGCACCGCGGTCCGGATGACGCCGGCAACTTCTTGGATTTGCCCGAGAATCTCGAATCGCGCGGCGGCGCAGCGCTCGGCTTTCGCCGCCTGTCGATCATCGACCTCGCCGGCGGCCACCAGCCGATGCCAAACGAGGACGGCACGGTGTGGATCGTCTTCAACGGCGAGATCTACAACCACTTGGAATTGCGCGAGGAATTGCTGGCGGCCGGCCACGTTTTTGCCAACCACAGCGACACCGAGGTGCTGCTGCACGGCTGGGAACAGTGGCAGGACGCGCTGCTGCCGCGGCTGAACGGCATGTTCGACCTCGCGATCTGGGACCAGAACCGCCGCGAGCTGCTGCTGGCGCGCGATCGCCACGGCAAAAAGCCGCTGTTCGTCGGTGTGCTGGACGGCGGCCGCACGCTGGTTTTTGGCTCGGAGCTGTCGGCGGTGGCGGCGCACCCGGCGGTGCAGCCGGAGGTGGATCTGCACGGCCTGGCCTCGCTTTTCACGTTTGACTACGTCGCCAGTCCGCGCAGCCTGCTGCGTCACGTGCACACGCTGGAGCCCGGGCAGTTTTGGCGCTGGCGGGTGCCGGAGCGCGGCGCGCCGACGCTGCGGGTGGACAGCTACGTCGGTCCGGCGCGCCCGGATGAGCGGCTGGCGGCGCTGAGCGATGCGGAATTCCTCCGCGAGCTCGACACGCGCCTGCACGCCGCCGTCGAGCGCCGGCTGATGGCGGACGTGCCGCTGGGCATCTTCCTGTCGGGCGGCATCGACTCGTCGTTGGTGGCGGCGTACGCGGCGCGGCTGCGCAAGCCCGGCGATCTGGACACATTTTCCATTGGTTTCGCGGATAAGCGCTTCGATGAGTCCGGCCACGCCCGCGCCGTCGCGCAGTTCCTCGGCACGCGGCACCACGAGCGGATCCTGACGCCGGAGGCGGCGCTGGCGGCGCTGCCCGGCTTGCTGGGCCGCATGGACCAGCCGCTCGCCGACCCGTCGATCCTGCCGACCTGGTTTCTGGCGCAGTTCGCCCGGGAGCGGGTCACAGTGGCGCTGGGCGGCGACGGCGGCGATGAGTGGTTCCTCGGCTATCCGACGTTTTTTGCCCATGATGTCGGGCGGTTGTGTGACTTTGTCGGCATCTCCAAGGCGCACGGCGTGCTGCAGGCCGTGGCGCAGCGGCTGCCGACGTCGCACGGCTACATGTCCCTGGATTTCCAGATCAAACGCTTTGTCAGCGGCCTCGCCGAGCGCGACGGCATGCGCCACGTCACGTGGATCGGCGGCGTCGCCCGCCAGGGCTTGGCACAGCTGCTGACGCCCGAAGCGCTGCGGGCGCTGGACGTGCCGCGGGACAGCGCGCGGCCGGGCCACCACGATCCGCAGCTGGCGGCGCAGGTCCAGGACGTTTGGCAGCAGTGGCGCCGCGCCGGCCGCGACGACATGGACGCGCTGGCGGGCCTCTACGCGCGGTTCTATTTGGGCGACGGCGTGCTGCAAAAGGTCGATCGGGCGTCCATGCTCAACAGCCTGGAAGTGCGGGCGCCGCTGCTGGATCCGGGCGTGGTGGCGCTGGCGCAGGCGATGCCGACCCGGCTCAAGCTGCGCGGTCGGCAGACCAAGCTGATCCTGCGGCAACTGGCGCAGCAGCAGCTGCCGCCGGCGATCGTCCAGCGGCCCAAGCGCGGCTTTGCGGTGCCGATCGGCCAGTGGCTGCGCGGTCCGCTGCGCGGCTTGCTGACGGACGCGCTGGCGCCGGCGCAGCTGGCCAAGCTGCCGTACCTGAACGCGCCGGGCGTGCAGCAGCTCGTGCGGGAGCACCTGGACGGCCGCGCTGACCACCGCAAGCCGCTGTGGGCGCTGCTGTGCCTGACGAGCTGGACCGACCGCTTGGCGGAGGCGACGCGTGACTGAGCCGCTGCACATTGTGCTGGACGGCCGCGCCGGGCGGACGGTGCTGGCGACGGTGCAGCGGGACCGCGTCATCGACACGCGGCGGCTGGAGCATCCGCTGCTGGGCCACGCTGCCGTGCTGGCGCAAAGCGTGGCGGTGCTGCGGGAGCGCGCGCCGGGGCCGGTGGCGGGCGTTGCTGGCGTCTGGCGGCATGCGGCGCGGCTGCAGCAGGCGGACGCGGCGGCGTTTGCCCAGGCGGTGGCCGAGATCGGCCGGCTGACGGCGTTGCCAACGACGGTGCTGCCGCTTGGCGCAGCGCTGGCGGTTGGCGAGTGGCGGCGGGCGCCGGCGGCGGGACCGCTTGCCGTGCTGGCGCTGGATGTCGGCGTGGCGGGCGGTGTGGTGCTGGCGGGCGCGTCGTTTGACCCGTGGCGCCTGGACCTCGGGCATTGGACGGTGCAGGCGGACGGCGCCAAGTGCACGTGCGGCGCGCGCGGCTGCCTGGAGCTGTTCGCAAGTGAGCTGGCGCAGCAGGAGCTGGCGCGCGACCTCGACCTGTCGCTGGAGGAGCCGAGCGCGACCGACTGGCAGACGCTGATGGACGCGCACCTGGCGCAGCTCCAGCGCGACGGCGTGCGCTCGACGCAGGTCCTGACGCTGCGCGCCGGCTGGGCGATTGGCCTGGCGGCGGCGCGGCTGGCGGACACTTTTGGCGTGGTGGAACTGCGCGTTCGGACCCGGCATCCCGACCTGTGGCAGGTGCTCGCGGCGCCGGCACGCGCGGCGGCGCTGCAGGTGGCGGGGCCGTACGCGCCGGTGCTGGCGGCGGCGGATCCGGGCGAAGACGCGTTTTTTGTCGGCGCCGTGCCGCCGTAGCCGTCAGCCCAGCCAGAGGTGCAGCGTCACTTCCTCGTAGGTCGAAGCGAAGCCGTTGCGGGCGTGCAGCCGCGCCGAGACGTGGTTCTTCGTCGAATAGCCCGAGTCGATGTGGCTGGCGCCCTGGTCGCGCATCAGCACCATCGCGCCTTGGAACAGCGCTTGGCCCAGGCCGCGGCCGCGCACGTCGCCACTCAGCACAAGCAGCCGCATGTGGCCGTAGCGGTGGCCCAGCGGCGTGTCGCCTTCGCGCTCGACGCTGTACTGGAAGAAGCCCTGCACCGCGCCGTCGGCCTCGATGACCGCCAGCGGCGTGTCGCTCTGCCACGCGGTGTCCAGCCACTTGCCGTACATGGCGTCCACGGCGTCCTTGGCGAAGCCGGGGCTGCAGTACAGGTGGCCGCGCGGGTACGCCCAGCGCTTGGCCAGCGCCATCACCCGCGGCTTGTCGGCGGCGACCATCGGCCGCACGCGCGGGTCGGCGGTCGGCGGCAGCGAAGCGGTTGTCGCGACCGGCCAGATCACGTTGTCCATGAAGCGAAAGCCGGCGTCCTCCAGCGCGTGCAGCACCGTCAGCTGGTCACCGTTGACGCGCGTGGAGACAAACCGCACGTCCTGTTCGTGCAGGTGCAGCCGGCAGCGCTGCAGCACGCTGGCCAACTGGTGGCGCAGGTCCGGCGCCTCGGCCGCCAGCAGCACATGCAACGTCGCCATGCCAAAGCCAAAGTGCGCGCGGTCCCAGGTGGAATCGCGCACGGCGACGATCGCCGCCGGGCTGGCAAACAGCTCCACCTGCGGGTCCGCCGCCAGCTGCGCCAGCCGCGTGTGCCAGAACGTCTGCCAGCGCGGCGGCTCCGCCGGCAGCGCCGGATAATGCAGGTAGTGGTCAAAACGGTCGCACGGCAGGTGCGTGGCGGCCACCGCCCGCAGCGCGTCCAGATCCACCGGGCTCATTGCGCGCCGCACACTTTCTTGTTTTTCCAGTCGAACGCTTTGTCCAGCACGCCGAGGAAGGCCGCCGGATCGCTGGCGTCGACGCCGAGCAAGTGGCCGCCGCCGCTCATGGCCAGCCGCCAGGAATTGATGATGTCGGCGTCATCCACCGAGCCGATGTCGACGATGTACAGCCGCACGCCGAACGCCTTGCCGTCCGGCGAGCGCAGCACGTTGTTGCTGCTGGCCAGCGCCGTGGCGGAGAGGCCGGGTCGCGGGTCGCGCACGCAGTAGCCGGCGCAGTAGAGGCCGGACGTCGGGTCGGGCTTGCACGGCTTGGCGGCGTTGCTGCTGGTGCAGTGCGCCGACAGCAGCGGGTCGCACGCCGCGCCGCCGTCGCTGCAGAAATACGGCAGGCCGGTCGGGTCGGCCTTGGCGCGGCAGGCTTGGAAGCTCGTGCACTTGCCGCCCTTGCCGCAGTCGGCGCTGGTCTGGCACGGCTTGTCGTCGACGGGGTCGGTGGAGCCGGTCCAGCCGCTGCCCGTGCTCGTGCACTGGCCGACTTGCTGGCAGGTGGCGTCGTTCACGCAGTCGGCGTCGGTGACGCAGCCGAGGCCGGTGGACAGGCGCTTGGCTTGGACCCACGGGCCAAAGAATTCGTTTGTCGAGTCCTCGCCGCCGTCGGTGAACAGGACAACGACCGTGTCGCGGCACGAGCGCGCCGGGTCGATGCAGCTGCCGGCTTGGCACTGGTAGTTGACGCTGCCGCAGTCGGCGTCGGCGCTGCACGGCTTGCCGTCGACGATGACCTTGTTGCGCAGGTATTCGCCGACGTAGAACAGGGTTTTGCCAATCGGCGTGCCGCCGTCAGCGCGCAGCTCCGGGTCCACGGGGCTTGCCTGCTGGTTCTCGTTGCCGTCCATCCACTTGCCGATCGCCGTCTTGCTCTTGAAGGTGCTGTCCGCCGGGTAGGGCACGCACAGGACCTCGCCAAAATGCGTCGTGAACCACGTGGAGCTCGGCGTCGCCGCCTGGTCGTTGCCAAAATCGCCGGTGATCGTGTCGTTGCCGCTGTACGCGCCGCTGTCGCAGCTGCCGCCGCTCAAGTTGCTGACCGTCTGTGGGAATTTGAACAGCGCCAGGTGCGTGACCTGGTCGTCCAGCTTGGCCAGCGCTTGCTTGAAGACGACCTTGGACACGCCGATGCGCGTGCAGCCCTTGGGGTATTTGCTGGCGTCGTACTCGCACTTGGGCCAAGGGTCGTAGCCGTTGGGGCAGTTGGCGACGCCTGCTTTGGTCGTGACGTCAGTGGACATCGAGCCAGACGTGTCAAAGGCGATGATGAGGTTGGCGCCGACGGGCTTGCACGCGCCGCCGACGCACGCGGTGCCGGGAAAGCACGGCGACACCGAGTAGCCGTCGCCGCCGCCCAAGCAGGTCGCGAGCTTGACGCCCTGGCACGTCTGGCTGCCGGGCGTGCAGCTGGTTGTGTCCGCGGCGGCATCCACGGCATCGTCCGCGGTTGCATCGGTCCCGGCGTCCGCGTCGGGTGCGGCGGTGTCGGCGATCGCGCTGGCGTCGGCAGCGATGTCCGCGACGGCGTCGCTCACGGCATCGGTCGCAGCGTCGGTTGTGGCGCTGGCGGCGTCGGTCGCGGCGTCGGCGGCGCTGGCGTCAGCCGCGGTGGTGGTCGTTTGGCCACAGGCGACGGCCACGCCGGCGAGGGCGACGAGCGCGAGGCGCAAGGAGACGGGCAAGGACATGGCTGCAGTTTCCGTAGCCGCGCAAATGCGGTGCGCGGAGCCTAGCGGTTTTGCGCGGCGTACGGAAGCAGCGGATTACTTGGCGGCGGGCGCGGCAGCCGGGTCGGCAGCCGGGGCGCCCAGCGGGCCAGGGGCCGGAGCAGCCGGCGCAGCGACGGGCGCGGGCGAGAGCGCGGCTTTGGCGGCGGCGATCAGCGCCACCGGGACGTCCAACTCGCAACCCCACGACTTGGCGCGGTTCTGGCAAGCGGCGACGACGGCGCGGTCGGTCGGCAGCGCCGGAACCTGCGGGAACGCGGTCTTGAACGCGGCAAGCGCCACGCCCGGATTCGCGTACAGCACGCCCCACGCGCCGGCAACTTTCTCGGTCGCGGACTTGTACACCGGCGCATCCGCCAGACCGCCGACCTTGCCAGCGGCAAAGCGCTTGGCCTGCTCCAACGCGCCCGGGCCGGCGGCGAAGACAAGCTTGGTCTTGCTCGTGCACAGCGTCAGCGCGGTCTTGTCGCCCGCCAGCGCCTTGCCGGTCGCGGCTTCATCGCCCTGCGCCAGCTTGGTCCAGTCAAACGCGATGTCCAGCGTGTCGCAGTCGGCATCGCCGTCGTGCGCCGTGCCGAGCGTCAGCGTCACGCCCTTTTCCTTGAGCATCGGGCCGTACGCCGCGACAACCGGCTCCAGCTTCATGTCGGTGATGGCCTTCTTGACGATCGCCAGCTGCGGATCCGCGGCCTTGTCAGCGCCGCCCGCGGCCTTGTCCGCCGCTTCCTGATCGGCGATCAGCTTGGTCGCCAGGCCGGAGATGATCTTCTTGGTCAGCGTCAGCACCTGCGGACCATCGGTCGCGCCGGCGCCAAACAGCAGGCCGAGCGGCGACGCGCCGTCCTGGTACACAGCAAACGCGCTCAGGCCGTCTTCCAGCTTGGCAATCGTCGTCACGTCCGCCAGGAACGCCTTGTACGCCGCTTCATCCAGCTTCAGCACGTCCTTGAGCATCGCCAGGTTCTCGTCCAGGCTCTCCAGCTGCGACGCCGGGTCCATGTTGAACGCCATGCTCAGCCAGCTCGACGCCGGCAGCAGGTTGGCGATCGCCGTCGGGACATGGCCCTTGGTGCCGGCGAACTGCTTCTGCAGCTTGGTGCCATCCTTGGCGGTCAGGCGGAATTCAAGCTTGGTCAGGTCGGCATCGGCGTTGAGCACAAGCTCCAGACGCGTCAGCTCGGTCGTCAGCGCGCGCAGCTTCTTGGCGTAGCCGGCGAAGATCTGCGCCTGGCCAGCGGGCTGCGGCGGCATGCCCGGCGCGGCGCCTTGCTCCACCATCGCCAGCACCTGGTCGATTTCCTTGCCGCGCGTCTTGGTCAGATCCTCAACCGAAATGCCGATGTACAGGCTACCCGGCACGGTGATCTTGTCGAGGCGCTCGATGAAGCCCTTGACCTTGGCAAAGCGATCCTTGGGCGTCAGCACCATGGTCTTGTCGCCCAGGAAGTCCACGTAAACCTTGGTGCCCTGCACGTCCAGCATGGCCTCGTGGCCCTCGGCCTCGGCGCCTTTCTTGGCCGCCGCGAGCGCGCCCACAGCCTTGGCCTTGTCGGTCACGTGCAGCACGATGAACGTGCCCAGCGCCGGATTCGGCGGCGTCGCCGCAGCGCCCGCCGCAGCCGCCGGGGCCGCTTCATCCTGATAGCCCAGGTGGATCGGCTTGGACTTGTCCAGCCACTCGGTGCCGGTCACGCCGTACGCCGCGAGGATCGTCGTCAGGTTTTCGGTGACAACCGCCTTGACCGAGCCGCCCGGGGCGGTCAGCTGCAGCTTGCTGGCCAGCGCGTCGGCCGCGTTCAGCGCTGCATCGTAGCTGGCGAGCGACACCCAGCCGACAACGCCTTCACCGGCGACGAGCTCGACGTCCGGCAGCTCCGGCGCGGGCGCGGGCGCCGCCGGGGCCTCGGCCTTTTTGTCGCCCGCAGCGGCGGCGGCCGCAGCAGCCTCCGGCTTCTTGGGCTCATCTTTTTTGCAACCAGCCGAGGCCAGCAGCGCCGAGGTCGTCATCACCGCAACGACGGCGGAATTCCAGCGATTCTTGAACATGTCAGCCTCTTCTTGGAGCCAATCCAAGGGTCAGATCGTCGCGACAACTGGTCATCCACATGATCGACGTCGCGGAACGGGCGCGGGAGTATAGGCGCACAAGGGTGCATCGCGCAAGCGGTCTTGGCAATCATGGCGCGAAAAAATCAGGCCAATTTCGGTCCGGCTTCCACCAAATGCCGCGGCGGCAACGCCCCGGTGCGCGCGTCCAGCGCCGCCGAGCCGAGCGCCGCCGTCCGCCGGTTCGCCAGCGGCGCCGCCAAGGCCCGCAGCGCGGCGCACAGCGGCGTCTCGCGGTGCGGATGCGCCGCCAGCGCCTGGAATTCGTCCACCGCGGCGGTCATCAGGGCGATCGCC
>CAIPXZ010000473.1 GCA_903869075.1 uncultured Myxococcales bacterium
CCTCCGGCTCCTGCTTGGCTTCCACTTTCGCGGCCGGCGGCGCCTCAACCTTGGCAGCGACCGGCGGCGGCGGCGGCGCGGCGACGACGGCAGCCGGCGCGGCGGTGTGCAGCGCGCCCGGCGGCGCGACCTTGAAGGCGTGCAGCAGCGCGCGGTAGGTCGCCACGCCCATGAACCCCTCGCCTTTGGGCGAAAAGTGCGCGTAATCGGCCCAGCCCAGCCCGCCAGCGACCCAGCGGCCCATCGAGCCCTCGCCGCCCATGGCCGCCCGCGAGTCCCAGAACGCGCAGCCGGTCTGCTTGGCCAGCTTGCGCTGCCAATCGATGATGCGGATGATGTCCGTGTCGCTGACGACCTTGCCGGCCTTGCGCACGCCGTGATCGCCGGGGCCGATCAGCAGGCACGAACGCGTCGGCTGCGCCTTGCCGTCCTTTTCTGGAACGAAAATGAAGCGGTGCACGACGTTCGCCATGCGCTCCAGGTACTGCGCCTCGGTGATCTTGTCGATGCGCTCGTTGCCGCCGTAGTTCAGGATCACCAAGTCCGGATTGCGCTGCTTGATCACCGTCGTCATGTGCGCTTCATTGGCGTTCAGCCAGCGGGTGCCGCGCGCGCCGACCTCGCCGAGGCTGTCGTAGACGACGCCGCGGTCGGTCTCAAACGCGCCGCCGAACAGCCGCACGCGCCCGGACACCACGCGCCAGGTCACGACGTGCGGGCCCAGCGGCAGCTTCCAGTCGTGAAAGCCGTCAACGCCCGCGGCATCGTCGATCTTCAGCGGGTCCAGCTGCTTCGCGTCGACCTTGACGCTGATGACGGCCTTGCCTTCGCTGCGCCAATACAAAAACGCGTGGGAGATCGGGTGCTTTTGCGAGTCGAGCGCGAACTGCTCGCCCGGGCCGCCTTCCACCGCGACGCCGCCGAAGCCGTACGCGCCGTCATGGCCGTTGCCGTTCAAAAAGTTTGTGATCTTCCAGCCTTCGCTCGCCGTGCGCTTGATGCCGCGGTGCTTGTACCAGTTGGTCCGCGCGTGCACGAGCGAGAAGCCGTGGCCGCCGTCGCCGAACCGCCGCTGCAGCATCTTGCGCGTCACGTCGGTGATGCCGTCATTGGCCATGTGCGAGTCGCCGTAGTGGGCGATGTGCACATAGGTCCGCTTGCCGTTTGCGAGATCGGCGATCGCTTGCAGGAACCCATCCAACGCGTGGGGATTGCCCTCAATCCACACTTTTTGGTCACCGAGCTGCTCGTCCGTCACCGTCAGCAGCTTGTCCGCCGGCACCGCCGCCGCGGGCAGCTCCGGCTCGGCCTCGGACGCCACCGGTGGCGGCATCGCCACGTCCTGCGGCATCACCTTGGCGGCCTCGGCATCGGCTTCGGCTTCCGCCTCGTCTTCGGCCTGGGCGTTGGCCAGCTGCGGCGGCGTGTCCGTCTTCTCTTCCAGCATTTTCACTGGCGCGACGGGGGCTTCCATGCGCAGCGCCAGCTTGATGGGCGTCAAATCCAGCCGATCCCAGTACTCATAGTCGCGCAGCGCCGGCACAAAATACGGCACCAGGCTGGCCAGGATGAGGATGGTCATCATCTGGGACAGGCGCGACAGCGGCACGAGCGGGAAGCGCGGTTCTTTGGGAAGTTCTTCGTATTCCATAGACTTCTGAATCAGTTAGAACTGAAAGTAGATGAATGGCACCACTGCCGTCTCTGCGACGGCAGCCATACCAGCAGCAATTGCCGCGAGGGTCACCCCTTGGACATAGCCCGGAAGGGCCCCAAAGCGCAAACGCAGCCGCTCCGGCCAGCTGACCGGCAGCCAGTGCCAGGTGTAGGCAGCGAGTAAAATCAGCCAGGTACCGCGGCTGATGTTGGCCAGCCCCCAGCCCTGCGTCCACAGCGCGTTCCACACTTCGCCAGCGCCGTGCAGGCTCGGCGCGCGGAAAAGCACGCGGGCCAGCACGACAAAATGGAAAGTGAGCGCCACGCGCCAGACGACGCTCCAGCCGCGCAGGTTGGCCTGAAAGTCCTTGGCCTGTTTGCGGTGCAGCGTGCGGTTGACGGCGATCGCGATGCCGTGGATCAGGCCGTAGAGCACAAACGTCCAGTTGGCGCCGTGCCAGAGGCCGATCAAGACCAGCGTAATCAAGGTGTTGCGATGCGCCTTCCACACCGGTCCGCGTGAGCCGCCCAGCGGAAAGAACACGTAATGCCGCAGCCAGGTCGACAGCGTCATGTGCCAGCGGCGCCAGAATTCAGCGACGGTGCGCGCCTGGTACGGCCGGTGGAAGTTCTCCGGCAGCTGGTAGCCCAGCAGCTGCGCCGAGCCGATCGCGACGTCGGTGTAGCCCGAAAAGTCGCAGTAAATTTGCATGGTGTAGGCGTAGAGCGCGATCCACGTCTCGGCGGAGGTGTACAGGTTCGGGTGGCTGAACACGCGGTCGACGAGGTTGACGGCGAGGTAATCGGCGATGACGACCTTCTTGGCCAGACCGCGGGTGATGCGGAAAACGGCGTCGCTGACCTGGTCGGCGCTGAGCTGCGGACCCTCCCGCAGCTGCGGCAAGAGCTTATGGGCGCGGACGATGGGACCGGCGACGAGCTGCGGGAAGAACGTCGAAAACACGAGGAAACGCAGGAAGTTGCGCTCGGCGGGGATCTCGCGGCGGTAGACGTCGATGCAGTAGGACATCGTCTGGAAGGTGTAGAACGAGATGCCGACCGGCAAGATGATCTTGAAGACCGGGATGACGACGTCCAGGCCGACGCCCTGCGCCGCCGCCGCGAAGTTTTGCAGGAAGAAATTCAGGTACTTGAAGTAGCACAGCAGCGTCAGGTTCATGCCGACGCTGGCCAGCAGCAGCAGCCGCCGGCGGATGCGCGCGGCGTCGGGCGTGCGCTCGAGCAGGCGCGCGACGGTGTAGTCCCAGCAGGTCGAGCTGACGATCAGCAACAGGAACTTGGGCGAGATGCCCATCGTCACGCAGGCGGCGGCGTAGAACAGGCACGAAAACGCCGCGAGGAACGCGAAGCGCGTGTACTGCCAACGCACAAGCAGCCACGAGCCGAAGACCGCGACAGTCAGGAAGTAGAGGTAGAGGACGCTGTTAAAAAGCATCGCAGTTTCGCGGGTTTACGCCGCCACTTCCTGCACCCAAGTGCGCAACGCCTCGCGCACCGGCTCCCAGGCAGCCTCGTCGCGTCGCAGGTTCACGAACGTCATGTACAGCGAATCCACAATGTTTTCAACCTCATCAAGCAGCCGCAGCCGCTCCTCGGTCTTCATCGCGTCATCGCCCGCCATCAGCGCCGGCAGCTTGACGCCGGCAAACGTCAGCGTCTCGGCGTCCAGACCGACCTCAAAGTGGCGCTCGCCGAGGTCCAGCAGCAGCCGCGCCCGCGCGACCTTCTTGCCGACCCGCAGCGCCGTCCGCGCCTCCTCGGTCTGCGACGGCGAATCCGCGGAAACCGTTGAGCCTTCGCGGACATTGCCCGCCGACTCCAGCGTCAGACGCTGGCCGAATTCAACGCGGACGTTGCCGAGCTCCGGCACGGCGACAAAGCCGTTATTCGTCTCGCTGGCGAACCACAGCCAGGTCAGGAACTCGCGGCCCAAAAAGGCGAACCGATCGCGGCTATCTTGCATGGCGGTCTCCTAAGCGATTGGGACAGAATCACTCACGTACTTTGCTTCCTGACTGGGTCGCCAAGTGCGCCCGGCTTCGGCGATACGCACGGCGACACGGGTTTGTGATCGAGCGACGCACTTTGTCACAGTTCCTAGCGGCGAATCAGGTGAAAACGTTCAGGTTCCAGCCGCGCCAGCGCGTCGACTTCGTCGTCCTTCAAGCCGCGCAGCCACAGCACCTTGAGCAAGCCGACGGGCTCCAGCTTGATCTCGAAGGTCTTCTCGAACGCGTCGATGAAGTGCGCCGCCACCACTTTCGACGTCGCCGCCAGCCGCACCTCGCCCGTCGCGACGTTCCAGTCCACTTCCACGAGCTTCATGTTCGGCAGCGACCGCAGCCGCAGCTTCTTTTTCACTTCCAGCTTGAGCTGATCGCGCTCTTTTTTGCTCAGCTTGTCGCGGTTCAGCTTGACGCAGCGCTCGCGGTCTTCGCGTGTCGTCCAGGCCTTCAGCGTCGTGTTCGGGATGCGCAAGGTGTCGATCCGCAAGCGGAACAGCATGTGCCCGCCGCCATCGACGAGCGTCGGCGGCTCAAAATTGGCCTCGAACGCGTCGTCAAACCGCACCCAGCCGCGCTGCACTTCGACGTCGCTGTGGGCGTCGATCTCGTGGAAGGCGTGGTTGTTCAGCGCGTCACAAAACCGCACCTCGAACTGCTCGGGCAAGTCACCCGAAACGAAGCGCAAATAGCTGACTGTTCCTGCGACGATGCCCATCTGACTCGCTCCCTGTGGGGGCGGGACTTCTAGTCGGCTTGGCGGATCAAGTCAATCGCTTGAAGCGCTTGGCGGTGAGGCAGTTGCCCCGTGCGCGGCGGTCGCGAACCTTTTTGGCCGCGCTGGCAACACAACGCGGCGATCCGTTGCCGCCAAGGCGATCGGCAGTTAGACTACAGCGCCCTTCGCCCAGCCATCGGCCGGGCGCGCGCCAACATGCACAATCAGGAGCCGCCGTGAGCGCGAACACTTCCCTTCCCGAAAAGATCAACCAGCGCCAGGCGACCGTCGCCGTCGTCGGCCTGGGCTATGTGGGCCTGCCGCTGGCCACGCGTTGCGCGCAAGTCGGCTTTCCGACACGCGGAATTGACGTGCAGCAGGCGCGCGTCGATCGCATCAACGCCGGCGTCTCCGACATCGGCGATGTGCCGTCGGAGATGATGGCGCCGCTGGTGACGGCCGGAAAGCTCAAGGCTTACACGACATTCGCGATCGTCGCCGAAGCCGATGCCGTGGTGATCTGCGTGCCGACGCCGCTGTCCAAGACTCGCGATCCGGACAACAGCTACATCGTCCGCGCGCTCGACTCGATCGGCCCGTTCATCCGCAAGGGCCAGCTTTTTGTTCTGGAATCGACGACTTACCCCGGCTTTACCCGCGAAGTCATGGTGCCGATGCTGGAGAAAGCCTCGGGGCTCATCGCCGGCACGGACTTCCACGTCGCGTTCTCGCCGGAGCGCATCGACCCGGGCAATGAGAAGTATGGCGTGAAAAACACGACGAAAATCGTCGGCGGGCTGACGCCGGAATGCGGCGCCGCGGTCCAGGCGCTCTACGGCAGCTTCATCGACACCGTGCGCGTGGTCTCCAGCCCGGACACGGCGGAGATGGTGAAATTGCTGGAGAATACCTTCCGGGCCGTCAACATCGGCCTTGTCAATGAAGTCGCACTGATGTGCAACAAGCTGGGCTTGAACCCGTTTGAGGTCATCGATGCCGCGGCGACGAAGCCCTTTGGTTTCATGCCGTTTTATCCGGGTCCGGGCCTCGGCGGCCACTGCATTCCGATCGACCCGCTGTACCTGTCGTGGAAGCTGCGGACGATGAACTACCAGGCGCGGTTCATCGAGCTGGCGGACACGATCAACACGGCGATGCCGGCGCATGTCGTTCAAATTACTCAGGATGCGCTCAACGATGCCGGCAAGGCGCTGAAGAACGCCAAGGTGCTCGTGCTCGGCGTGGCGTACAAGCGCGACATCGACGACTACCGCGAGAGCCCGGCGCTGACGATCATCGACCTGCTGGAGAAAAAAGGCGCGCACGTCGCGTACTTTGACCCGCATGTGCCCAGCTACCGCGAAGACGGCCATTCCCGCAGCAGCATCGCGGACCTGGGCGATCTCGGCAGCTACGACGTCGCGCTGATCACCACCGATCACACTTCCTTTGATTACGCGGACATCGCCAAGCGCGCGCAGCTGGTGGTCGACACGCGCAACGCGACCAAGAAGGTCACGGCGCGCGGCAACATTCACCTGCTGTAAACGCGACGCCAAGTGAGCGAAATCCCTCAGCATAGCGCGCCCGCCGGGCCAAAGCGGACGTGGCTGAAGTGGCTCGCCGGCTTGGCCGTCGGCGCGCTGTTCACGTGGCTTTCCGCCCGCGCTTGGCCGATGGAGAAGCTGTTTGGCGGCACGCTGGCGCTGGGCGATCTGCACGGCACGCTGAGCGTCTACCTGCGCGACGCCGACGCTGACATCGTGCTGTGGTCGGTCAAGCTGTGGTCGCTGGCGGCGTACTTCCTGATCCTGTCGGCGATCCACTGGATGCGGGTGCTGCGGCAAAAGCCGCTGCTGGCGCCGTACGCGGAGGTGCCGCTGGCGGAGCTGAACCGCACCGGCGCGATCGGCTTCATGTCCGTGTTCCTGCTGCCGCTGCGGCTGGGTGAGTTCGTGCGGCCGCTGCTGCTTACGCGCCCGGGCACGACGCGCGCGGGCGGCGTGCCGTTTGGCGCGAGCCTGGCCAGCGTGGCGCTGGAGCGCGTGCTGGACGGCCTGTTGGTGTCCGGGCTGCTGTTCGCGGTCCTGATCGGCATCCCGGCGGAGACGATCGAGCGCTTTCCGCAGGTGCAGATCGGCGCTTGGGCGGCGCTGGGCGTGTTCGGCGGCGCGCTCGTGGCGCTGGGCTGCACGTTCCTGGCGCGCGAGTGGACGGTGGCGACGACGCACCGCGTGATTGGCAAGGTCGCGCCGGGCGTGGCGGACAAGCTGATCGCGCTGCTGACGGCGTTCGTCGATGGCCTCAAGCTGCTGCAGAGCCCGTGGCACGTCGCGCAGTTCCTCGGCCTGACGCTCGTGTACTGGGCGATCAACGGCCTGGGCATCTACACGATCGCCCACGGTTTTGGCATCGACGTGCCGATGGCCGGCGCCTACGCGATGGTCGCCTGCGTCGTCGTCGGCATGATGATTCCGAATTCGCCCGGCAACGTCGGCAGTTTCTGGTATTTCCTGTTGCTGCCCGTCGGCCTGTGGGGCGTGCGCAGCGACACGCCGACGGCGATTGCCTTTGGCCTCGGCGTGTGGCTGATGCAAACGCTGCAGGTCGTGGCTTTTGGCCTGTGGGGCAGCTGGGCGGACAACCGCGTGCATCGCGACGCCGCTTGACGCCCAGCGGGTCGCAGCGCACGATGCCGGTATGACCAACCGCTTGAAGTTCCGTGCGTTTACCGCGCTCGCCGGCCTGTTGTTGCTGCCCGCCTTGCCCGTCGCGGCCGACCCCGTGCCGCGCGACCGGCTGGTACTGAACGACCTGACGATCGCCCGCTACAACCCGCTGGGCTTGGAGACGCAGGTGCGCTTTGGCTGGCAGCACCGGCTGTATGACGACGAGACGCCGCTGCGCCGCGATAACTTCGTATTTGCAGGCACTTATACGCGGTTGAGCCCGGCCAGTGCGCGCCTTGCGGCGATGGTCGAGGTGCAGCCGCTGTCCCTGCTCAACCTGCGCTTCACCGCGGAATACCTGCGGTATTACGGGAATTTCTCGTTCCTGCAGTCGCGGCCGTCGGCGTACGACGACCTGTCCGACGCGGCGATGAAGGCCAACGCCACGGGACCGCAAGGCAACTACGCCGGCGACGGCTTTCACGCCTCGTTCGAGCCGCTGCTGCAGGTGAAATTCGGCCCGGTGGCGCTGCGCAGCCGGGCGTTCCTCGGCTGGTTCGCCATGAACCTGCGCCCCGGCGATCGCGTGTGGTATGAGTCGACGCTCGACATCGCCGTGCCCGGCCACGGCCTGGTTTTCGCCAATGATCTTGACGTGCTGTACGGCTTCGACCTCGGCAAGGGCAAGCTCAACGTCGGCACGCGCTACAGCGTCGTCGCGCCGCTCTACACCGCGGAGCAGGTGCTGCCGACGCAGAGCTTGGACGGCCTCAGCAACGGCGCGCAACGACTGGGACTTTTGGCGGCATACACGCTTTACGATGACGGCTACACCGCGGTCAACAAGCCGACGATCCTGCTGATCAGCGCCTGGTACCTGACGCACCGCTACCGCGCTGGCGAGGAGATTTCCCAGGCGTTTCCCTATCTTCTGCTCGGCTTCGCCTTCCAGAGCGATCTGCTGGACGCGCACTAACGTCCGGCGCGCATCGCGCCACCAATTGTCGCGTCCAACGGGCTGTGCGAGCCTACGCACCCGGAGAACGCCATGGCACACCGCTTGATTTTTGCCCTTTTCGCCACCGCCTGGCTCGCCAGCTGCGGCACTGCCGCGCCCGCCGCCTCGAGCGACGCCGCCGCCGATGCCACAGCGGACGCAACCGCCGATGCTGTCACGGTCTTTCACGACCCGAGTTGCGACGCCACGCGCCCGCCGATCGTCTTCGCCCACGGCTTTCTCGCCGCCAGCGACACGTGGGCGCTGCAATTTCAACGCCTGGCCGAGAACGGCGTCTGCGCCGACCGCCTATTCGCTTTTGACTGGAACACGCTGACCCAGGACCTCACGGTGCCGACGCAGGAGCTCGACGCGTTCATCGACAGCGTGACAAAGACGACAGGCGCGCCCCAGGTCGACCTCGTCGGCCATTCCGCTGGCGGCGGGCTGGGTTACGCGTACCTGGCCGACGCCAACCGCGCCAAAAAGGTCCGCCGCTACGCGCACGTCGCCAGCTTCCACGAAGACGGTCCCGCCGGTCCGACCGGGCAAATCCCGACGCTGAACCTGTGGTCCGACGGCGATTTGGTGGCAGGCGCGGGCGAGATTACCGGCACGACGAACGCGAAGATCCCCGGCATCGACCACTATTCGGTGGCGACGTCCGCGCCGTCGTTCGCGGCGCTGTGGCAATTTTTCGGCGACGGCACGCCGCCGCAGGTGACTGACGTGCGGCCGGACGACACGCTGACGCTGCACGGCAAGGCCTTGACGCTCGGCGAGAATGTGCCCGAGGCGGGCGGGCTGCTGACGATCTGGCCGCTGGACGCCGCCGGCAACCACCGCGACGCCCAGCCGGCGTTCACCGCGACGCTCGGAGCCGACGGCCATTTTGGCCCATTCACCGCAGAACTTGGCGTTTCCTATGCGTTTGTCGTCAAGAGCGCGACCGCCGGCAAGCCGCCGATCACCTACTTCCGCCCGCCGTTCACGCGCTCGGACGCGCTCGTGTACCTGCGCACGCTGCCGTCGGCGGATTCGCTCGCCGGCACGTTGCTGGCGGTGGTGCCGTTTGACGACAAAGCCACCGTCCTCATTGTCTTTTCCGCCAGCCGCGCCATCCTCACCGGCGTCGATTCACTCACCGTCGACGGCAGCGAGCTCGCCACGCCCGACCTCGCCAGCGCCAAGCACACGGCGATTGCGTTCTTCGTGTTCGACGCCGACAGCAACGGCAAGTCGGACGGCACGCCGGTCGCGCTGTTCCAGTCCTTCGCTTTCCTGAGCGGCGTCGACCAGTTCCTGACGCCGACCGGCCCGACGCCGATCGCCGTCACGCTCAATGGCCAGACGCTGCACGTGCCGCACCAGCCGTCGCAGACGGTTGGTCCGGTCGTCGTCGTGTTTCCGTAGCGCCCGCCTGGAGCCCGCATGCCGCCGTCCTCGCCCGCCGCACAGCTGCCCTACCCGCCCGGTCCTGGTCGGCTGCGGGTGCTGCGCAGCTTTCTGAATTTGGCCAAAGATCCGCTGGGTTTCATGGATCGCGCCGCGGCCGCTGGGCCGGTCGTGCGCGTGCCGATTGGCCACGAGCGGCTGGTTTTCGTCACCGATCCGGCGCTGATTCACGAGCTGCTGGTCGGCCGGTACGCCGAGCTCGTCAAGGATCGCGTGACGCAGAAGCTCGCGGAAGTGCTGGGCAATGGACTTGTGACGAGCGAGGGGTCGTTCTGGCGCGGCCAGCGCAAGCTCATCGCGCCGCTATTCAACCGCAAGCACCTGACCGGCTACGCGGCGACGATGGCGGCGCGCACGGAGGCGCGGCTGGCGACCTGGCAAGACGGGGAAGTTCGCGACATCCATGCGGAAATGATGGGACTGACGCTGGACATCATCTTCGCCACGGTCTTTGGCGCGGAGACGCAGCCCGACGACGCCCGGCGCATCGGCCACGCCATCGAGACCATGATGGACATCTTCGAGCGCGAGCTGCGGACCTGGTGGCGGTTCGTGCCGCAGACGTGGCTGCGCGGCGCCCGCAAACGCGCGGCGGCGGCGCGGCAGACCCTGGATGACATCGTTTACGCGCTGTTGGACCAGCGGCAGGCGGCGGGCGCGCACGGCGACGATCTCGTCTCGCGGCTGCTGGCGGCGCGCGGCGAGGACGGCGCGGCCATGACCCGCGAGCAGGTGCGCGATGAGGCGGTGACGATGGTCGTCGCCGGCCATGAAACCACAGCGCTGGTGCTGACTTTCGCGACGATGCTGCTGTCCGATCACCCGGCCGTGGCCGCCGCGCTGCGCGCCGAGTTGGCGACCGTGCTGGCGGGGCGCACGCCGACGCTGGACGACCTGCCGCAGCTGCCGTACCTGCGCGCCGTGGTGCTGGAGACGATGCGGCTGTATCCGCCGGCGTACGTCATCGGCCGCCACCCGACGCAGACGCTGGACGTCGGCGGCTTTCGCGTCGACCCGAGCGACGCCATCCTCATCCCGCAGTGGGCGCTGCACCGCCGCGCGACGTGGTTCGCTGAGCCGCTGACGTTCGCGCCGGAGCGCTGGCTGGACGGCCTGGAGCAGCGCCTGCCGGAGCACGCGTACATGCCGTTCGGCGGCGGGCCGCGGGTATGCATCGGCCAGCATTTCGCCATGATGGAAGCGCAGTTGTGTCTGGCGGCGCTGTGGCAGCGCGTGACGCTGACGGTGGTGCCGGAACAATCGCGCGAGCTGTCGCCGGCAGTAACGGTCCGGCCGCGGTTTGGCATGCGGGCGCGCGTCAGCCGGCCGTGACGGTCACGGCGGCGGCGGGCAGCTGTTGGGAAAGTGCGCCAGCAGCGGCGAGTGGCCGAACCGCTGGCGGAACACGTTGAAATACTTGTCGACCGGCTGCCGCTGGTACAGCCAGTGCGCCGCCCAGCACAGCATCACGGGCGCGCGCGGGTCGGTGTCCGGCAGCAGCGCCGACGCCGCGAGCGCGAGGTCCGCGGCGGTGTTGCGGTAGTGAAAACGTTGATCCTGCGGCGCCGCGTTGGCCTGCGCCCGCGCCAGCTCCTGCGGGCTCGCCGCGCCGAGCCCGGTCTCGGTCGCCCGCGCCGCCGCCGCGCTCGCCATCGCGTATTCGCCATCGACGACGTGCCAGTCCGGCTCCGCCTCCAGCCCCGCCAGCTCCATGCCCCACTGGCGCGTCAGCTGCGCCGCACGCCACAGGCCAAGCGCCTGATCAGCCTGACTTTTCTTGGGATCGCGGCCGTCCGCCAGCGCCGCCGCCAGCGCCTTGGCGTCGGCGACATGCGTCTGCAGGTACGGCAGCGCCTCGCGCACCCGACCCAGCCGCACAAGCCGCCGCCCCAGCAGGTCACGCACGCGGGTCTGCGGCACGGCGGCGTCGCCATCCACCGCGCTCTGGGCGACAATCGCTTTTGGATCCGAGGTCTTGGCGTTCTTGTCCACCCACGCCTGCAGCTCCTCCACCGTCAGCACCCGCTCGCCGACCCACGCCGCGTCCAGCCAATAGCCGGAGCGCAGCAGCAGCGCGAACGCCTCGACGAATTCGCGTCGCCCGAGCGCCAGCAGCCCCAGCTCCGCCGTCGCCTTGGCGCGCGGCACCAGCCCGTCCAGATCGCCGATCGCCCAGATCGCGCTGTCAAAATCGATCGCCGTCCAGGGCTCCTGCGGCAGCCCGGGCACTGCCTTGCGCAGCAGCGCCGTGCCCACCGCGATGTCGCCCGCCTTCAGCGCAAGCTTGGCGCGCAGCCAGTTGGCCATCGGCGCGTCGACGGCGACGGTCAGCCAGCGCTTGGCGTCGGCAAACTGCCCCGCACGGTACGCCAGCCACGCCAACCGGTCCGCTCCCTCGGTCGGCGCCGGCGCGGCGCGCGTCACCGCGTCCAGCCACGCGCGCGCGAGGGCAAAATCCGCCGGCTTCGGCTCGCTGTCCGCCAGACACGCGCCGAGCAGCCACGCCGTCACTGCCTGCCGCGTCTCCGACTTCGCCGCCGCCAGCTGCGCCGCCGCCGGGTCCGTCGCCACCGCGCGCGCCGCCAGCCGCGTCGAGACAACCGCGTCCAGCTGACCGTGCTGCGCCTGCTGCACGTAGAGCGCCAGCGCCGCCACGCGCCCCGCCGGCGTGTTGGCCAGCGTGTGCGCCCGCGCCTCCCAGCCCAAGCTCGTCAGCGCCAGCCCCAGGCGATCAGCGTAGCCCTGCGCCGCCAGCGCCCGCGTGTCGGCGAACCAGCGCGGCGCCGCCGCCGGCTGATCCAGCAGCGCCGCTTTGCCGAGCATGAACGCCGCCCACGTCGACCGCAGCCGCCGCTGCTCCGGCGGCAGCGCCAGCGCCGCCTGCCACGCCGCGCGCGCGCCGGGCAGGTCGTGGGCGCGAAACGCCGCAGCGCCCGTCGTGTAGAGGCGAAATTCCGCCGGCACGTCCCGCAGCAGCGCCTCGCGCTCGGCCGGCGGCGCGGTGCGGGCCGCCTGCAGGTTCGCCGCGACCGTCGGCGCAAGGGCGTGCGTGGCCGGCGGCAAAATCGTCTGGATATCAGCCAGTTCCGCCGCAATCGTCACCTGGTCCGGCTGATCGCCCGGCGCCACGAACGGCAGCCGCTGCGGCGGCGGCAGCAGCGGCGGCACCAGCGCGCGCATCAGGTCCGCGGGCGGTGCGTCCAGGGTCGCCCGCGTCGCGTGGAGCAGGAGCTGGTTGGGCAGGAACGGCCCGCACGGCAGCGCAGTGCCCGCGACGAGGCCAACGAGCAGCGCCCAGGGCCCCGCGGCCAACAATCCGCGCGTGCTAGGGTTCATCGGCCACCTCCACCGTCACGGGCGCGTCCAGCCGCACCCAGCCGAGCACCCGCGTCGCCCCCGCCGGCAGCACCACTGGCTGTGGCGATCGCAGCCACGCCAGCCCCGCGCCCGCCGGCGCGCCCGCGTACGGCGCCAGCGCATCGCTCGCCAGCGCGTGCGCGGGTAGCGGCCAGTTCAGCAGCACGCGCCGCGGCAGCGCAGCATCCGCCTCACCGCCGTTGGCGGCAAGAATTTCAACGTCACCCTGCGCGGTCTGTTGCGCCGTTAGCTGCAGCTGCGGCTGCGGGCTGCGACCGGCGCGCACCGCCTGCAGCGTCGGCCAGCGCCAATTGCGCGCGTCGCCGTCCACCGGCAGCCGGAACCAGACGATTGCCTCGAGATTGCGCGGCCGATCGGCGGTCCACGCCCGCACCAGCGCCGCCAGCTCCTGCGGCACCGCGGCAAGGTCCTGCCAACGCGTGCCGGGCGGCATCGACGGCGGCGCGCCCTCGGCCACGAGCCCGCTGATGTGGCCATCCGCGGCGAAGGCCACCGCGTAGGCGTAGGTCGGCAACGCGACGCGAAAGGGCTTGCCGGTCTCCGCCGCGCGCTCCACGGCCTGCCGTGCCGCCTGCGCGTCGCAGAGATGCGCCGGCTGATTTGGCCCCGCTGGCGCCACAAGCGCGTGAACTTGCAGGACAAAGCCATCAACCGTCGCCACCAACGGCCCCCAGCCCGCGTGGTCCACCCAGGTCGGCAGCGCGGTGATGGTCAGCGGCGCGCCGTGCAGCTGCGGCCGCAGCGCCTGCAGCCACCCGGCATACGCCGGCACCTGCGCCGTCGCCGCGTCGTAGTCCACCTGCAGCTCCGCCAGCGGCAGACCGGCGGCTCGGACGCGCGCCAACAGCTCGAGCGCCACCGCCATCAGCTGCGCCGCCACCTGCGGTTGCGCCAGGCCACCGGCCAGCGGGTTCACCCGCAGCACCACGCCCAACGGCCGGTCGCGCGGCACGGCGGCGCCCAACGGCAGCCAGCGCACGTGCGGGGTCGCGCCCGTCCAGCTCACTTCAGCGCCGAGCACCAAGGTGCGGTCAAATGTCGCCGCGCGCTCGCGCACCGCCGCCAGCACCGCAGGCGTCCAATCCTGTTGCCACACATAGACTTGCTGGCGCAGCGGCCCATGCGCACGCGGCGGCGGCGTACACGCCAGCAGCCACGCGCTGAGCAGCGCAACGCTAAAACGCATACCCGAGGCCGACGTCCCCGCCCGTCGGATAATTCAGCTTGTCCGTGCTGCCAAAAGGCAGGAAATACAATGAGCTGGAGCCTTGGACCTGCACAAAGAAGTTGCGGCCGATGTGCACAGTCGCGCCGACCGCCAAGTTCAGACCAAAAAGCAGCCGCTGCTGGAGGTCGACGACGGACGACTTGTCGCACAGCGGGTGCGTTGTGCCGAAGAATTTGCAGTCTGGATCAGTGGTTGCCACGAAGTCGCCGAGAAAATGCGCGTCCAAACCTGGCCGCGCGTACAACCGCAGTGGGCCGAAGCGGTACGTGAAGCCGAGGCCGCCGATCGCCCGTACGGAGTTGAAGGCGTGCAGCACGTCCTGGTACGGGTCGGACAGGCTCGTGTACATGTGCAGACGACCAAACCACTCGATTCCATTGCGGAACTCGCGCGCCATCCCCACCGAAAATCCGACGCTCTGGAAGTTCTGGCGGGTCGGCTGCTTCAGGTACAGCGCGTAGCCGCCGCTCATGTCGAGGCGGATGCCGTCGTCGTGGCGGATCGTCGTCGGATCCGGCTCCGTCTCCGCCACCGGCACGCAGGTCAGCCACCGCGACAGGAACGCGTCGACCTTGGCGGCGCTGTCGTGCAGCGGCACCCGCAGTTCGCTGTCGACGACCCGCCGCCGCGTGTCAAAAATCACGAGCCACAGCTCCGGACCGTCGGCGCTCGGCCGCACGGTTGCGTAGACGAGGCCGTCCGCGCCGAGCCGCTCGGCCAGCGTGTGCAGCCGGCGGTGATCGCCATAAGGCCGTGTAGCGTCAGATGTTTCCCGCCAGTCGACAAACGCCTTGGCCAGCTCAGCGTTCACTGCCGGGGCGAAGAAATTGCTGCGAAACCGCCGCTCCGGCTGGGCGGCAAACGCATCGCGCAAGGCGATGTGCGCCTTGCCCGGCTCACCGCGATCCAGCAGGCAGACGCCGAGCATCACCAGTGCGTCGGCCAGCGGCTTGGGGTCGATGACGTCCTGGAAGCCGCTGCGGGCCATCTCCACGGCGATCTGCAGCGTCTGCGTCGCGCTGTCGGTCGCCAGGTTCAGGTACTGCTCGAGGCCCTGCCGGTAGCGCTGCTGGCCCAGCTGCTGCAACGGCTGCAGCGCCGGGTCCTGCGCCAGCGTCTGCCGCACCTCGTCGGGCGACAGCGTGCGCACCAGCGGCGATGCCCGCAGCAGGCCGAGCAGCTGCGCCTCGAGCGCCGGCGCCAGGTCGTTTTGCCGCGGCGCGTCCGGCGTGAACAGCTCACCGACCGTCAAATCATGCGAACGCACTGGCAAAATCGCGACAACCCGCGGCGTTTTGCGCGCATCCGGCACATCCCCCGCACGCAACGCCGCCGGGTCCACGCCCGCTTGCGCCCACGCCGGCAGCGCCGCCAGCAGCAGCAGCAAGGCCGCGAGCGCGCGCATCAGAGGCCGCTCGTCGTGTTGCCATCCGCGAGCGTCGCCGGATGCTGGCAGTCGAGGATCGCCGGATCGCTCATGCCGGTCGTCGCCACCCGCAGGAACGTAAGCTGCACCGTCGCCGTCGCCAGCGTCGGCTGTGACGGGTCGTCGACGCTCAGCGTGCCGACGAGCCGGCCGTCCTCGAGCAAGTTCAGCGCGCCGTGCAGGGCCAGCGGCGCGTCCCAGGACGTGCCAGGCACGCAGGATTCAAGCTCAAAAGTCACGCGCCCGCTGGCGTCCACTTTGGCCTGGTGCAAGAAGCCGCACTCGCATTCCTTGCGCGCCAGCACGGGCAAGCGCGACTGGTCGAACTGCCCGGAGCGGTAATAGCGCACGAGCCCCGCCACGTCGGGACCATAGGCACCGAGGACCAGCTCAACGCCCAGCGGCGTCTGCGGCTCGCTCAAGCTGAACAGCAGGGAATTATTGGGACCTTTGGCGGGCGCGGCGGCGTGCCACACGCCATCGACGTCCGGACCGGTCGCGCATGCGCCCACGCCCGCGACGAGGAGCAGCGCCAACCAAGGCCTTGTGCGGTGCGTCATGCGTCGTCCTGGCTCACGAGGCGCGCGCGGTCGGGGGGATCGCAGCTGCGGGGGCAAAACGCCCGGAGGCATAGTCTGCCACAATTGCGCCGTGATCAAACGCCAGCGGCGGCAGCGCGTCCAGCGGCCAGAACCGCGCCTTGCCAGCGTCATCGCCCGCGACCGGCACGCCGTCCGCCGTGATTGCAAACGCCACCGACGCCGTCTGCCGGCGCGGATCGCGGCGCGGGTCGGAATAGGTGTGCATTTGGTAGGCAATCGTGCCCGTCAGGCCGGTTTCTTCCTGTAACTCGCGCAGCACTGCCGTCTCGCACGACTCGCCAGCGTCGACAAAGCCGCCGGGGATCGCCCAGCCGTGCGGCGGAAAACGCCGCTCAATCAGCAGGATCGCGCGCCGGCCGTCGGGCAGCGCCCGCTCCACAAGCGCGTCTACGCAGAGCGAGGGACCTGTGTAGCGAAATTCGCCGGCCATAGCCGCCTCCGGTCACTCCAGCGGCGCGCAGACGACCTGGAAGTTGTCGATATAAATACCAGAACCGCCGCGGATGCCGACGACGACCATGCCCGCCGGGCACATCGCCTCAAACGGCGTGCCGCCCGCGCCGCCGATCGACGTCAGCATGTGCGTGTTCTTGGACGGCTTGACCTTCGCCTTGCGTTTGTCCAGGGCGTCGAGCGCCTCCTGCAGCATCTTCGCCGTCAGGTTGCCGATGCGATCCGCCACCGTCGCGTGCTCCGCCTCGTAGGCAAAGCCCGACTTTTCAGCGTACGGCACGATGCGCTTGCCGCCCGCGCCGGGATTGGCCACGCCGTGATCGTCGACCTCCGCCAGCGCCGCGCCGCCGGCAAGCGGCTCTTCCAGCACCTGACCCACGCCAACGATACTCACCGCCATCACCGCCGTCTTCGGGTCCAGGCCTTTGGGCAGCGCCGTCGTGTGCCCCAGCTGAACGGCGTAGTGGCCGTTGTCGATGGCAACCCAATGTTTTTCCTTCCAAAACACCTTCGTCTGCTTGGGCTTGTGCAGGTCAAATTCCATCTGGAAGATGCCCGACACCGGCTTTTGCTCCTCGTCACGCAGCGTGCTCTCGAACTGCAGCACGGTGCGTTTGCCGCCTTCGGCCTTGGCCGTCGCCGCGTGGGCCGGCAGGGCGAGCGCAAAAATCGGCACAACCACCTGAATGGACTTGAGAATCTGGCTCAGCATCGCAGTCTGTCTCTCCTTGGCCGGCCGGCGCACCAGCCGCCACCGCGGGCGTGTTCTAACAACTCGCCGCGGCAAGCGCAAACGCCGCACCGCGGGCTACGGCGCCTCGCCGCCTTCCAGCCACAGCCACAGCGCGTCGCCGGTGCGATCCACGCGCGTCAGCACCGTCCCCGCCGGCAGCGGCCCCGGGCTGAGCGCCAGCAACGGCAACACCGCTTGGCCAGCAAAGATTCCCTGCAGCGCCGCTTCACACAGCGCGCTCAGCGCCGCTTCCGACGGCGGCGTCGCCAGATCCCCCAGCAGCGGACTCGACTGGTGCGTCGCCAGCCGCTCGACCGCCACGAGGTCAAAAGCCAGCGTGCGCGTTCCCTGCAGCCGCGGCAGCAGCGTGGCGCGAAAGCCGCCGGTCACCGTCAGCACGGTCATCTCCGTGTCCGCCACCCGCGCGATGATCTCCAGCTGGCCGTCGGCCATCGTCCATTCCACCGCCGCACCCTGCGGCGTATCGATGAGCCGCGTCGTCGGGCTGCTACCCGGCCAAAATCGCGCGCCCGTCGGCGGTCCCTCAATCCATTCATCCACTTGTGGCAGCAGATCCTCCGCCCAGCCGGGCGCCAGCGGCGTCGTCAACGTCGCGCGCGACTGCGCACACAGCGCGCCTGACCGCGCCGCCATCCACGCCAACCGCTGCACCAGCGCCTGATCCAGCACCAGCGCCCGCCGCAAGAAGGCCTGGCCCGGCGGCGGCGACCGCTGCGCCAGCGGCGAGGCCACCGCCACCGGCAGCGGTACGTCCACAGCGCACGGGTGGCGATCGACGTCCAGCGACACCGCCAGTTCGCCTTGTGCCAGCGCGCCCGCGTGCGAGGCGATGTGGCCGCCATCGGCGGTGAACTGCACGGCGAAGCGCGCCTCGATCGGCGGATCGCCCGCCGGGGTCACCGTCACGCGGCCGGATTGCTCCAGCGACGCGGCAAAAATCGTCGCCAGCTTCGGCAGCAGCGCCGTGGTCAGGCGCCCGGCCAGCTGCGCGGTGATCTCTGTCTGGATGTGGTCCGTCAACGTCGCCGCCAGCCCGGGCGTCAGCTTGGTCAAGCACGCCGAGGCGTCCGTCAACGTCGCCGCCGTCCACTTCGTCGGCGGACCCGGCACAGCCTGCACCGTCAGCTTGCCATCGGGGGCACGCACGACCTCCGCGTCCAGCGCCAGCGTCGCAGCGTCCGCCTGCCAGCTCAGCGCGCAGCCCGCCTCGCCCGTCAGCACCAGGGACGGCGCCCCGGCCAGCTTGCCCACCTGCGCCGTCAACCGCAGATGCTGTGGATCGGTCCACGCCAGCGCCACGGCGGTCAGCGGCGCGCTCAGGGCGAACTGCGCAAACGCGCCGTCCGTCGCCGTCGGCATCGGCCACGCGGCAACGGTGACCTCCAGCGACTTGCCCGCCGCCAACCGCAGCGTCTCCGCGAGCGCCGGCAAATCCGCGTCCAGCAGCGCCACGCGCGCCCCGCCAGGCAGCGCCAAGCTCGGGTCCAGCGGTGCCTGCAGCGGCTGCGGCTGCGCGGTACACGCCAACGACAGCGCCAGCAATAACGGCGTCAGGCGGTGGCTCATTCGCCCCCCCGCGGCACGTTCCAGCGCTGCAGCCGGCCGGAGCCAGGCGCTGCCGCACTGTCGAGGTTGAGCCACAGGCAAGCGGCGGTGGCGTCCGGCTGCGTCACCAGCGTCGGCCAGGCCTGCAGCGTTCCGGGCACGGTGTAGATCACAAAGCCGCCGGACGGTTTCTCCGCAGCCACGCGGACTTGCATTGTCGAGGCGTCCTGCGCAGCGACTACCGCCAAGCCCGTCGGCAGCACGACGACCGACAGCACGGAGCCGAGCAAATCCGAGCGCATCGTCTGGTGCACGTCGTCGGCGCGCTGGCCGTCCATGACCAATTGCTGGGTCATCACGCCGGACTTGGAGCGCGCCAGCAGCACCCGGTCGTTGATCCGGTCGCGGTACGCCAGCACCAGCTCGGACGCCGGTCCCAGCGCCGCTGCCACCGGCATCCCGACGTCGCCCAGATCCGCGCCAGACTTCGCGTCCACGCCCGCCAGCCGCGCAACGTTCCAGCCGCTAGCGGTGTGCAGCGCGAGCACGACATCGCCCCGCGTCGCCTCATACGCCGCGATCGCTGGCCCATTCGGCATCACGACCATCGCCAGCGACCGGCCGAGGTCCAACGCGACCGTCGTGTCGCCCGGGAGCGGCACCGGCGGCGGCAGATCCTCCAGCTGCCAGCCGTCCGCGGTCTTGTGGGCCACGCGCACGTTTTGCACGTCCAGTGCGCGCCAGGCGATGTACGGCGCGCCCTGCCAGATGCCAATCGCCAGCGCCGCACCGACCGTGCCCGTCGCCGCCACCGGCACTTGTTCGCGCTGCCAGCCGTTGGCGCCCTGCTCGGCGTACCACAGCGTCGCATCGCCCGCCCGCCGCCACGCGATGTGCGCCGTGCCGTCCGCGTCCGCCACCGCCGCCGAGGTGTGCCCCGCCGGCGCGTCCTCCGCGTTCGCCGCCGGTCCCGCCAGAAAGCTGGGCTGCCAATCGCCCTGCGACTCGCGCATCCAC
>CAIPXZ010000474.1 GCA_903869075.1 uncultured Myxococcales bacterium
GACGACGGCAACGGCTGCACTGTCGGCGACACCTGCGTCAACGACGTCTGCACGCCCGGCGCCGCCAAGACCTGCGACGACAGCAACGCCTGCACAATCGACGCCTGCGACTCGGCGACCGGCGCCTGCAGCCACACAGCGACGCCCGGCGTGCCGTGCAGCGACGGCAACGCCTGCACCGGCCCGGACACGTGCGGCGGCGGCAGCTCGGGGGCGGCCAGCTGCGGCGGCCCCGGCTTGACGTGCGACGACAGCAACTTGTGCACCGACGACAGCTGCGACACGGGCAGCGGCTGCGCGCACACGCCCAACGCCAAGCCATGCGACGACAAGAATGCCTGCACGACAGCTGACACCTGCGTCACTTTTTTTGGCATCTCGGGCTGCGCCGGCACCGCCATCAACGCCACGACGGCGTGCGATGACAGCAACCCGTGCACGAGCGACTCGTGCGTGCCCGCGACCGGCTGCACGTACACGCCCAAGCTGAACGCGCCGTGCGACGACTACAACCCGTGCACGCAGAACGACTTGTGCGACGCCAGCGGCAGCTGCATCCCCGGCGGCAACATCTGCGGCTGCCAATCCGACACCGACTGCGTCCAGAGCGCCAACAAGTGCGCCGGCACGCTGTTTTGCAACAAGGCCAGCGCGCCGTACTACTGCACCATCAAGACCGGCAGCATCGTCACCTGCGACACGACCCAGGACGGCCAGTGCAAGTCCACGGCGTGCGACTCGACAAGCGGCAAGTGCGTGACGACGCCGCTCAGCGACGCCAAGCCGTGCGACGCCGACGGCAGCGTGTGCACGCCCGGCGACGCGTGCCTCGGCGGCACCTGCACCGCGGGCGCCGCGCTCAGCTGCGACGACCTCAACCCGTGCACGAGCGACGCCTGCGACCCGGTCAAAGGCTGCACACACAGCAACAACGCGCTCGCCTGCACGGACGGCAACGCCTGCACCGTCAGCGACGTCTGCGCCAGCGGTGCGTGCCAGCCCGGCGCGCTGAAGACCTGCAATGACGGCAGCGTGTGCACGACTGACACGTGCGACCCGGGCAGCGGCAGCTGCATCTTCAGCGGCGCGCCTTGGGAAGGCCAGTCGTGCAACGCGGACAACAGCGTCTGCACGCTGAACGACACCTGCCAGGGCGGCGTCTGCGTGGCCGACACGCCGCTGAACTGCGACGACGGTAACCCGTGCACGGACGACAGCTGCGACGCCGTCAAGGGCTGCGTCAACGTCGCCAACACCGCGGTGTGCACCGACGGCAATGCCTGCACTGTGGGCGATGGCTGCGTGAACCTCGTGTGCGTGCCCGGCGCCACGAAGAACTGCGACGACAGCAACAGCTGCACCACCGACAACTGCGACACGGCGACCGGCGTCTGCAACCATCCGGCACTCGCGGACGGCTCCGGCTGCCAGGACGGCTTGAAGTGCACGACAACGGACACATGCAGCGGCGGCGTCTGCGTCGGCAGCGCGGTAAGCTGCGACGACGCCAATCCGTGCACCACCGACGGCTGCAGCGAGACCACCGGCGTCGCCGATCCATGCGTGCACACCAAGGCCGCCGCCGGCGTCGGCTGCAACGATGGCAGCTTGTGCACCGGTCCCGACCTCTGCGGCACCAGCGGCGGCGTCTTTGGCTGCTACGGCGCCGCGGTCAGCTACGACGACGGCAACCCGTGCACGACCGACGCGTGCGATCCCGCCGGCGGCACGTCGCATACGCCGCTCGACCAGACAACCGCGACCGGCTGCACCAACGGCAAGTGGTGCCTCGCCGGCGTCTGCAAGACACAGGGCTGCGGCGACGGCTTCCTCGCCAACGGCGAGCAGTGCGACGACGGCAACGCCGCGGGTTGCGACGGCTGCGAGAGCTGCCAAACGCGCGCGGCCGTGCAGTTCAGCGGCGCTGGCGCTTACGGCGCGACCACCGGCAGCGCGCCGTTCCTCGCCATCGACGGCGACATGACGATTGAAGCGTGGGTCAAGCCGGCGAACTTCGTCGCACCCCAATGGCTTGCAACCCACGCGACGTCAGCAACGGCACTCCAAACCTACGGTTTCGGCGTGGACGCAGCTGGCAAATTGGTGTTCCAACACTTCCCGTCTCCGACGATTGGCCAGGAAGCTGTGAAGTCGACGGGGGGCTTGACGGCGAACACCTGGAGCCATGTGGCAGTGGTGATTGCCGGACAGTCGGTGCGATTCTACGTGAACGGACTGACCGCAGGAACTGCGACGTTGACCTACAAGCGGCAAGCGCCGCCGACCGCGACCTTCGCCGTGGGCCAACGCTGGCCGGGCGACACGCAATACGGCTGGAACGGCGCGCTCGACGAGCTCCACGTCGCCGCCGCGCCGCTCTACGGTGCCGCGTTTACGCCGCCGCGGCGGATCGCAGTGAGCGACGTGACGCGCGGCCTGTGGCATTTCGACGAAGCCGCC
>CAIPXZ010000475.1 GCA_903869075.1 uncultured Myxococcales bacterium
AAGATTGGCGCTGGGCTGCAGCGGGTGTTCGCGTCGGGGCGGGTCGAGGTGGATCCGGCGGACGCGCAGCTCGTGCGGCCCTCCGGTCAGGACGTGCGGGCGCTGGGTCAGAGCGGCGGCGACCAGCGCGAGGCCGACCTGCTCGACACGCCGCGCTATCCCGGCCGCGGCGGCTACGGCCCGTACTACGACCCGTGGTGCACATACTACCATGATCCCATGGACACTTTTGTCAACCTGATGATCCTGGACGCGCTGATCAGCCCGCACCGCAGCTGGGGCTACGGACCGGGCTGGCTGGGCAGCCAATGGAGCAGCTACGGCGCGCCCGTCACGGTCATCAACTACAACGGCCAAGCGTACGGCAACGCCAGCGACGCGCTGAGCTATTCCGACCGGCTCGGCAACGTCCACGACACCGCGAACCTGGACTTTGAAGCCGCGCACTGGGACGACAGCCAGATGGCCAGCTACGACGACGCCGACAGCAGCTGGGGCGGCGGCAGCGGCGGCACGTTCGACTGCGCCGGCGATTCGGGCACGTTTGACTGCGCCGGCAGCGACTGCGCGTCCAGCGACTGCTCGAGCGACTGCAGCAGCGACTGCTCCTGGGATTGCTCCAGCGACTGCAGCAGCGATTGCTCGTTTGACTGCAGCAGCGACTAGCGCCGTGCCTGCGAATTGCATGGCAAATTCTCAGCGCTCGTCGTACACTCCCGCGCCCCGGTCGGCATCCTCGCCACGCCGGGCTGCTCAGGAGTTCCCCCGTGACCACGCCCGAATCGCCCGCTTCCGCTTTTGCCGAGCTGGGCGTCAGCCCGCAGCTTTGCGCCGCGCTGACCGCACTGGATATTACCCAGCCGACTGAAATCCAGACGCGCGCCATTCCGGAGATGCTCGCCGGTCGCGACGTGCTCGGCCGCGCCCAGACCGGTACCGGCAAGACCGCGGCGTACGGCTTGCCGCTGCTGCAGATGCTCGACCCGAACGACCGCCGCGTGCAGGCGCTGGTGCTGTCGCCGACCCGCGAGCTGGCCGTGCAGGTGACCGCTGCGCTGGCGGATCTCGTCAAAAACACAGCGGATCCGGGGATCCTGGCGATCTACGGCGGCGACAGCATGGTGCGGCAGTTCCGCGCGCTGCACGCCGGCGTGCGGGTGCTGGCGGCGACGCCGGGCCGGCTGATCGACCACCTGAACCGCGGCTCGGTCGACCTGTCAGGCTTGAAACTGATCGTGCTGGATGAAGCCGACGAGATGCTCAAGATGGGCTTTGTCGACGACGTGACGCAGATTCTGAGCCACGCGCCCAAGGAGCGGCAGACGGCGCTGTTCTCGGCGACGCTTTCCCAGGAAATTCGCGCGATTGCCGACAATTACCAGAAAGCGCCGGTGCTGATTGACGTGCAGTCGGTGGCGCGGACGGCGTCGACGGTGGAGCAGCGGTACGCGGTGTGCAACACCGACGAGCGCGCCGAAGCGGTGGCGCGGCTGCTGGAAGTGGAACCCTTTGAATCGGCGCTGGTTTTCGCGCGCACCCGCGCGGGTTGCGACCAGCTGACCGACGAACTGCAGCGGCGCGGCGTGCCGTGCGAGGCGCTGCACGGCGACCTGGCGCAGCCGGCGCGCGAGATGGTGCTGCGGCGCCTGCGCGAAGGCCGACTGAAAGTGGTGATTGCCACCGACGTGGCGGCGCGCGGTCTGGACGTGCCGAGCTTGGATCTCGTTGTGACCATTGAGCTTCCGGGGCACCTGGAGACCTACGTGCACCGCATTGGCCGCACCGGGCGCGCCGGGCGGACGGGCACGTCGATCCTCGTGCTGGGGCCGCGCGATGAGCGCAAGCTGCGCGGGCTGGAGCGTTTCATCGGCCAAGCGCTGAAATACCAAGCGATTCCGACGCCGGCGGAGGTCGAGTGGTCGCGGCTGGAGCGGTTCGTGACCGATGTCCGCGATCGCGCCAAGGGCATGGATCTGACGCCGTGGCGGCGGCTTGTCGAGCGCTGCGTGACGGAGGAATTCCCGATCGACGTCATCGCCGCGACGCTTGTGCAGATGGCCGCGCCGCGCAGCCTGACGCCGGAGACGGTGATGCTGGGCACGGAGCCGAACCACCCGCACCCGGAGGGCGGCTTGCCGCTGCGGCCGCAGCCCAAGCACGTGGAGCCGCGCGAGACGCGTGAGAGCAAACGCCAGGAAAAACGCAGTGATATGCCACAGCCGCGCGGCGAGCTGACGCCGCGGCCGGAGCGCCCTGCCCGGCCAGAGAAGCCGGTGCGGCCGCCGCTGGCGCCGCGCGAGGCGCAGCCGGAGCCGCCGCGGCCGGCGCAACCGCCGATTCCGCGCGGGCTGACACCGGCGGACGAGCCGCGCGGGACGCAGGCGCCGCGGCGCAAAATGGTCGTGATGTCGCTGGGTGTTGGGCGGCGCAATGGCGTGACGCCGGCGATGCTTGTCGCGTGCCTGCAGACGCAGGCGAAGCTGCCGTCACGGCTGCTGGGGACGATCGACATCCTCGAGAATTTCAGCCGGGTCGAGGTGCCCGCCGAGGCGGCGCAGCACATGGCGGACTGCCTGCGGGGCGTGCTTGTGTGCGGCCGGTACTTGAACCCGCGGCCGGCAGCGGAGCAAGTCGGGGACTGAGCGCCGCGCATCGCCAACGATGACCCAAATCTGCTGGACGACGACCGCCCCGGCTATTTGCCGCGGGCGTACTGCGGCGGCCACGCCACATCGACACCCAGCACCCGCGCGGCGCGCAGCGGCCAGTGCGGGTCGCGCAGCAGCTCGCGCGCGAGGAACACCGCGTCCGCCTGACCGGTCGCGACAATCTGCTCGGCCTGCGCCGGCGCGGTGATGAAGCCCACGGCGCCCGTCGGGATC
>CAIPXZ010000476.1 GCA_903869075.1 uncultured Myxococcales bacterium
GACGACGCGGATCAGGTCGTCGTCGACGAGGCGGCGCTGGACGCCAACGCGACGAAGGAGTGGATCGTCGTCGAGCGGCAGCTGTACCTGGAGCAGATCGACACGCACTGGCGCGAACATCTGAAGATCATGGACGGTTTGAAGGAGGGCGTGTACCTGGAGGCGTACGCCCAGAAAGACCCGAAGCTGATTTACAAGAAAGAGGGCTATGAGCTGTTCCGGCAGATGATCGAGCGCATCGAGGCGGACCTGACGCGCGCGCTGTTCCATGTGGAAGTGCAGGGACGCCGCGAGATCGACCGCATGGCGGCGGAGGCGGAGGCCAAGCGGCAGCGCGCGGCCAAGGCGATGAAAGAGCAGCACGACGTCGAGAGCCTGCACGACGAGGCGACGCACGTGGAGCAGGGACCGAGTGCCGAGGAGCAGGCGCACGCGCGGAAGCTGGCCGCGCAGAAGATGGCGCAACTGCGGGCGCAGGCGGCGGCGCATCAGGCGCAGCAGGCGGCGCAGGGCGTGGCGGACGACGGCGCTGAGCCGGACGAGGCGTTGCCGCCCCCGGTCGAGCAACCGGCCAAGGTCGAGACGTACCGCCGCGAACGGCCGAAGATCGGCCGCAACGACCCGTGCTGGTGCGGCAGCGGCAAGAAGTACAAAAAGTGCCACGGCGCCAATGAAGAAGATGCGGGTGTCCCGGGCTAAGTCCGCTCGCGCACAAGGAATTTCATGACGCACTATCCGTTGGACCTCTCTGAGCCGCTGACGCTGGCCGCGTCCGTGGATGTGGCCTTTGGCCGCGCGCTGCCGCACCTGGGCGCGCCGGGGCGCGTGCGCGTGGCGCGGGCGCGGGCGATCGTCGACGCGTTCCTGCGCGAGCACGACGTGCCGCGGTACGGCATCAACACCGGCTTCGGTGCGCTCGCGGAAGTGGTGATTCCGATTGATCAAGTCGAGGCGCTGCAGGTGAATCTGCTGCGCTCGCACGCCGTTGGCGTCGGCACGCCGCTGGATCCCGAGGTCGTGCGCGCGGTCGTGCTGCTGCGCGCGACCGTGCTGGCGAAAGGCCATTCCGGCGTGCGTCCGGAGCTCGTGGACGCGCTCTGCGCGCTGCTTGTGCACGACGTGCTGCCGGTGCTGCCGTGCCAGGGCTCGGTCGGCGCGTCGGGCGATCTGGCGCCGCTGGCGCACCTGGCGCTGGTGCTGATCGGCGAAGGCGAGGCGATGTTCCACGGCGAGCGGCTGCCGGGCGCTGAAGCGCTCAAGCGTGCCGGGCTGGCGCCGATCAAGCTGGGCGGCAAGGAAGGCCTGTCGCTGATCAATGGCACACAAGTGATGACGGCGATTGGGCTTTTGGCGTGGTCGCGTGCCGCCAACCTGATCAAGACAGCGGATATCGTCGGCGCGATGACGCTCGAGGCGCAGCTGGGCTCGGTGCGGGCGTTCGACCCGCGGATCGTCGCCGTGCGGCCGTATCCCGGGGCAATCGCCACGGCGGCGAACCTGCGGGCGCTGTGCCGGGAGAGCCCGCTGATCGCGTCCCACGCCGGTCCGGACTGCCACAAGGTGCAGGATCCGTACTCGCTGCGCTGCATGCCGCAGGTCCACGGCGCGGTGCGCGAGGCGGTGGCGTTCCTGCGCACGACGCTGGAGATCGAAATCAACGCCGTTACCGACAACCCGCTGATTTTCCCAGATGAATCCGATGACGCCGCCAGCTCGGTCATCCTCTCCGGCGGCAACTTCCACGGCCAGCCGGTGTCGCACGCCTGCGATACGGCGCGCTCGGCGCTGACGTCCCTGGCGTCGATGGCGGAGCGGCGCATCGAACAACTCGTCAACCCGGCGCTGTCGTCGGGGCTGCCGGCGTTCCTGGCGCGCAGCTCCGGGCTGAATTCCGGCTTCATGATCGCGCAGGTGACCGCCGCGGCGCTTGTCAGCGAGTGCAAGGGGCTGTCGATGCCGGCGTCGGTGGACAGCATCCCGTCGTCGGCCAACCGCGAGGATCACGTGAGCATGGGGCCGATCGCCGCGCGCCGCTTGACCGACGTCGTCGAGGCCGCCGAGCGCGTCTGCGCCATCGAGCTGCTGTGCGCCGGTCAGGGTCTGGACTTGCGCGCGCCGCTCGGTCCTGGCGTGGGCACGCGCGCGGCGTGGCTGCGGCTGCGGCAGGACGTGGCGCCGCTCGGCGATGACCGCGTGCTGTACCCGGACCTGGCCGCGGCGACCCGGCTTGTGCGTTCGGGCGCCATCGTGGCGGCGGTGGAAGCCGCGCTCAGCATCGAGCGCGTTCTGAAAAAGCCGGCGCCGCAATGCATGCTGACCGAGTTCGGCTCGACGTCGATCGAATTCGAATTGTGGTTCTGGATCAAGGATCCGGCCGCC
>CAIPXZ010000477.1 GCA_903869075.1 uncultured Myxococcales bacterium
GGCCAGCCAGCCAGACGCGCTGCGGCCGCCGATCGAGCGCATCCTGCCGCCGACTTGGCATCCCGAGCCGCCGCGCCGCGCCGAACCGCCGCGCCGTCCGGAGCCACAACGCCAGCCGCCGCCGCGTCGCGCGGATTTCGCGCCGCAAGCCACGCGCCCGCACGCGCCGGGGCCGCACGCGGCGCCCGGGCGGCCATTCGAGCTGGGACCAACACCGCAGAAGCCGTCGACGGCACCCGGCGTGCTCGCGGCGGGCGCGCGGGTCGAGCTGCAAAAGGGCCTGTTTGCCGGCAAGACCGGCACAGTCGCGGAAGTCGGCGCCGGCCACGTGCAGGTGCTGCTCGGCCTGATGCGGGTGCGCGTGCCAACCTCGGACCTGCGCGTCATCGCCTAGCTCATTGATTCGAAAACAATTTCGTCAGAGCCGACCGGCGCGCACCAGCGATGCAACGATCATCCACGCAACCGTGAACACGAGCGCCCCGCCGCCGACGGCGAGAAACTGCAGCGTCGCTTGGCGCGTCGGCCACCAAATCGGCCGCTGCGGCGGAGCGGAGAAAACCGTAGGAGCCACAGGCACTTGTGCTACGATGGTGTACGGCGACGCCACGAACGCCGTGCGGTCCAGCGCCGGCAATGGCGGCGTCGCGACGTCCGACGGCTGGCGGACATCCTCGGGCGCGTCGGCGAGGATGCCGGCGACGAGCGCCGCCAACGCCGCTGGACCAAAAGTCGGTGCCGCCACCGCCAGCCAGGCCTCCAGCGCATCCGCGACCTCCGCCGCGCTCCCCGGCCGGCGATCGCGGTCGCGGAGCAGGCACCGTTCCGTCAACTCCGCCAGCGGCTGCGGCACGTCCGGCATGACGGACCGCAACGGCGGAATCGGCGCCTCGCGCACGGCGTGCAGCACCGCGAAAGGCGACGCCGTCTCTTTTTGCCGGAACAGCCCTTGCGCCGTCAGCAGTTCGTAGAGGCACGTGCCCAGGCTGAAGACGTCCGAACGCGCGTCCAGCGGTTGCGCCGCCGCCTGCTCCGGGCTCATGTAGGCGTACTTGCCCTTGATGACGCCGGCGATCGTCTGCTCGACCTTCGCCGCCACCTTGGCGACGCCAAAGTCGATGAGCTTGACCTCGCCGCGGGTGCTGATTAGCACATTTTGCGGCGACACGTCGCGGTGGACGATACCGAGCGGCCGGCCGTCCGCGCCCTTGAGTTTGTGGGCGTGGTCGAGTCCGCGCGCCATCGCCGCGACGATGAAGGCCACCGCCACCGGATCGAGCCGCTCGCCCATCGCCGCGACGACCTGCACGAGCGCGCCCAGGTCCACGCCGTCCACGTACTCCATGACGAAGTACCAGATGCCGTCGTGGTGGCCCAGCTCGAACGTTTGGGCGATCGCCGGGTGGTCAAACCGCAGGCACAGCTTGGCTTCCTGGACGAGCATGTCGACGGCGGCGCGGTCATTGCCGAGCTGCGGGTGCATGCGCTTGACCGCGACCAGCCGCGGTTGTCCTTGAATCGACGGCGCTTTTGCCAAAAACACCTCAGCCATGCCGCCGCGACCGACACGCCGCAGCAGTTCATAGGGGCCAAAGGGCTGGGGAAAGTCGCCTCGCACGCGCGGCAGGGTAAACGCCAGCGGCGGTCTGTGCAAATCGGCGCGGCAAAGTCGTGAGGCCGGTGGCAGCGGCGCGCGACCGACTGCCACCGGCCATCACCACCGGGCTACTTGCCGCACGCCGCCTTGAGCGCCTGCGCCGCTTGCACGAGGCGGAACGAAAGTCCGCTCACCGGGTCGGTCACCGGCTTGCCGGTATCTTGCAGCAGCTTGGCCACCGCGGCGCTCGTCAGGCTCGGCTTGCAGGCGAGCACCAACGCGGCGACGCCCACCGCGACCGGGGTCGCTTGCGAGGTCCCGGACATCGTCGCTGTGCCGCCGCCCATGCCGACGGAGACGATGGGGGCGCCCGGTGCGACGAGGTGCAAGTTCTTGCCGCGGTTGGAGAAGCACGTCATCGTGCCGGCCTTGGGCGTCTTGTCCGCGCACAGCCCCGGGTAGTTGGCGGACGTGAGGTCGCGGGTGTAGACCGCGCCGACAGCGTGCACTTGGCCGAGGCACGCCGGGTTACCCAAGCCGTTCTTGACGCCCTCGTTGCCGGCGGCGGCGAAGACCGTGACCCCCTTTTGGCCCAGCAGCTTGACGGCGCCCGATGTCGCCGGGTCTGACTTGTCGCACGCCGTCGCCCAGCTCTGCTGCGAGCCGAGGCTGAGGTTGATGACGCGGATGTTCAGCGCCTTGGCGTTGGCGGCAACCCAGTCCAGACCGGCGAGGATGTCCGAGTCGCTGCCGGAGCCATTCTTGTCGAGCACTTTCACCGCGACGACGTCCGCGCCGGGCGCCATGCCCGCGGCCGCGACCTTGCCAGCACTGACGACGATACCGGCGACGTGCGTGCCATGGCCTTCGTCATCGGTGGCGAAGTTGGACTCGGACGTGCCGTTGGGCGGGCAGCCGCCCTGGGTGAAGCAGTGCTGTGCCGCGACGTGGCCGGCGAGATCGGGCTGCGTCGCGTCCACACCGGTGTCAATCACGGCGATGCGCACACCCTTGCCGGTGTAGCCGAGCTTGTGCGCGTCGGTCGCCTGCACCAGCGGCCCCGCGTATTTCAGGTTCGTCTGCATCCGCAGATCGTCCTGCACCGCCTCGACCTCGGGCAGCGCCGCCACCGCCTCACGCCACGTCGGCTTCGCCCGCAGCGCGACCGCCGGCAGCAGCGCGTACGTGCGCGTCACCTCGACCTCATCGCGCGGCAGTCGCGCCAGGAGCTGCGTCCGCAGCGCGGCAATCCGCGCCGTCCGCTCGGCGTCATCGAGCCCATCCTCCAGGGGCAGGCGCAGGTTGACGATGAACGGCTGTGACGCGTTGACATCGGGGGCCACCGCAGCCGCGAACAAGCTGGGCGCGCCGCCAGAGCCATCGTGCGGCCAAGCATCGGCAGCGCCAGCGTCGGCGGGCGCCGCGTCCTCGGCGGCAGTGGCAGCACAGGCACAAACGGAGGCAGCAAAGGCCGCCGCGGCGAACGCGCGGGGCAGAAAACGGGTGAGAAACGACAGCATGAATACTCCCGGCATGGGCGGTCCAATTGCCCACGCAGTGGAGCTCTGCAGGACGCGTGCCAAGCGCACGTTCTGCAATTTCATTTTACTTTCAGTAAGCTACCGATCGTTCGCGTCAGCCCGGGGCCGCGCAAGTGAGACCGATCGCGGTCTCATCAGTCTCACCTGCGGCGCCCGCACTCATTTGGCATGCGTCCATTGCGCTTGCCATGAGACCAATGAGACCTGCTCGGCGGCGCTCAACAAGCGCTGCAGCTCCGGCGCGTGCGGCAAGCGATGGGTGCGCGCCGGACCCAGCGGCAGGTAGTGCGGCATCACGTTCAGCGGCACTTCCGGGTAGTCGCGCGCGAGGCGCTCGAGCACCGGCCGCGTGCAGCAGTCCAGGTGACCGGGCAGCGCCAGATGGCGCAGGCGCAGGCCACGCGACCGGGCGAATTCGAGCGTGCGCGTCACTTCCAGCGCGTCCAACGCGCCGTCGACGCCGGCAAGCCGCTGCGCACACTGCGGATTGCCAAATTTCACGTCGACCAGCCAGGTGTCGACCACCGGCGCCAGCAGCGCCCGCGCCGTGTCGCTCAGCCAGCCGTTGCAATTCCAGACCACCGGGAGCCAATCGGCGTCGGGGACCGTCGCGAGCACCTCCAGCACCGCGACCAAGCTCGGCGTCGGGTCCCCGCCGACGAAGCTCAAGGTACGCGCGCCCTGCCTCCGACGCTGCTGCAGCCGTGGCAAAAACCATGTCTGATCCAGAACTTGCGCCGGCGCCGCCTCGGGCTGCACGACGTGCTGCCACTCGGAGCAGAACAGGCAGCGCAGGCTGCAGCCGCCGAGGTCGACGAGCCAGGTCGGCGAGATCGCCGGCTCTTCGCCGAGCGACAGCAGCTCGCGGTAGACGGTCGCGCGGACGTCGAGGCGGCAGAAGGCCCCGTTTTTGCTGATGGTACGGTCGGTGCCGCACGCGCGCGGGCACAGGCGGCACGCGCGCAGGCTGGCGCGGGCGTCGCTGAGGTGCGCGGGGCTAACCCTACTTGATACGCTGGCCATGGTGGTCCGGCTTCACGGCGGCCGGGTCCGGCGCCTGCGCCAGCACCGCGGGCAGCTGCGGGTCGTGCACCGCGCTGTTCAGCGCCTCCGCCATCGCCAGCTCCGCCAGCCGCCAGGTCGCGTCATTGAGCCGCCGCTGCGCCTTGCGCACCGGCTCCGACTGCTCGGTCCGCAGCGCCGCCAGCAGCCCGGCGATCGCGCCGTCGATGTCCTCGCGCTCGTCGACCGTCAGCCGAGGACCCGCCGCGCCCGCCAGCGCCCGCCGCGTCGCCTCGAGGATCTGCTCCGCCTCGGTCTTGGCGTCGAGATAGAGCCGGAAATTCAGGTCTTCCTCGGCGTTGTCGAACGCGTCCTCGAGCATCCGCAGCACTTCATCGTCCGTCAGGCCGTAACTGGGCTTGACTTCAATGGTTTTTTCGCGGCCGGTGCGCACATCCTTGGCGTTGACGTGCAAAATCCCGTTGGCGTCAATCAGGAACGTCACCGCCACGCGCGCCAGACCTGCCGGCAAGGGCTCGATTGGAATCACGAATTTCGCCAGCGAGCGGCAATCCTTGACCAGCTCGCGGTCGCCTTGCAGCACGTGCACGACGACGCCGGTCTGGTTGTCCACCGAGGTGGTGAATTCCTCGGTCGCTGACGCCGGAATCGAGCTGTTACGGTTGATGATCTTGACGACAACGCCGCCGACAGTTTCCATGCCCAGCGACAGCGGCGTCACGTCCAACAGCAGCATGTCGCGCCGCCCGGTCGTCATGATGTCAGCCTGGACCGCGGCGCCGAGCGCGACGACCTGGTCCGGATCGATGTCGCCGCGCGGCGCTTTACCAAACAATTCAGCAACTTTACGCCGCACCAGCGGAATCCGCGTCGAACCACCGACGAGCAGCACCTCGTCGAGCTCCGCGGCGACAAGGCCGGAATCGCGCAGCGCCTGGCGGCACGGCCCGAGCGTCTTCTCGACGAGCGGCGCGATCAGCCGCTCAAAGTCCTTGCGATCAAACGTCAATTCCACGCGCTGGCCCGCCACGATCTCCGCCGTCACGCTGGCGTGCTCGGCGTCCGACAGCGCGATCTTCAGGGCGATGCACGCCTTGCGCAGCTGCTGTAGGCGCGTCGCGTCGCCACGGACCGTGATGCCTGCCGCCTCCAGCTGTTCGGCGACGGTCGCCACGAGCAACTGGTCAAAATCGTCGCCGCCCAGGTGCGTGTCGCCGCCGGTCGCCAGCACTTCGGTCAAGCCTTCGTGCATCGCCAGCACGGACACGTCGAACGTGCCGCCGCCGAGGTCGTAGACGACGATTTTGCCCGCCGGCTTTTTGTCCAGCCCGTACGCCAGCGCTGCCGCCGTCGGCTCGTTGACGATGCGCAGCACGTCGAGCCCCGCCAGCCGCCCGGCATCTTTTGTCGCCTGCCGCTGCGCGTCGTTGAAGTACGCCGGCACCGTCACCACCGCCTTGTCGACAGCGTGGCCGAGGTGCGCCTCGGCGCGCCGCTTCAGCTCACGCAGCACGTGCGCGCTCAGCTCTGGCGGCGTCAGCTTCTGCCCCGCGACCTCCACGCGCACCGCCGCCGAGCCCTGCGCGGTGTGCACCCGGAACGGCAACATCCCGAGTTCATGAACGATTTCCTGCGCGCTGCGGCCCATCATCCGCTTGACCGAGTAGATCGTCCGCTCCGGGTGCGTCAGCAGCTGGGCGTTGGCGCGGTGGCCGACGGCGTGCAGCTGGCCAGCGGCGTCAAACGCGATGACGGACGGCACCATCGCCCCGTCCTCGCCGCCAATCACATGCGGCTGGCCGTCGGCACCGACGTAGGCCACGAGGCTATTTGTCGTGCCGAGGTCGATGCCGACCGCGACAGTCCGATTTTCCTGGCGTTTTTCGCCGCCGAATGAAATCTGAATCGCCATGCAGTGCTCAGTTGGCTGGGTAAGCCGGGTCCGGGGCCGAAAGCGCGGCTGTGGCGCGGCCGATCAGGTTGTCGACATAGCGCGCCTGACCGAGGACCGCCCGCAGCGGCGCGCGCGCAGCGGCCGACGCAGCGGCATCAGCCGGTGCCTGGGCAGCATCCCACGCCGCCGCAGCCTTGGCCAAGTCGGCGGCAAGGGCCTCGCGCTGCGCACGGAAATTGGCAAGCAATTCAAGTAGCTGTACGCGGGCCGCCGGGTCATGGCCAGCTTCGTCGATCGCTTCATTGGCTTCCATGACCTGCTCCAGCAACGCCGGCGGCGGCCGATAGCGCTCGTCGGCGTTTTCCCCAGCCAACGTCAGGACATAGGCCGCGCGCTGCTCCAGCGTCTTCAGCCCGCGCCAGGCGTCATTGACGCGCGACGAGTGCCACTGCGCCCGCGCCACGGCTTCGGGACCCTGGGCGTGGAAGCGATCCGGGTGCAGGCCACGAATCAGGCTGCGGTGGGCGATCTCGATGGCGTCCGCGTCCAGCAAAATCCGCTGTGGCAGCCCCAAGATGGCGAAATGGTCGGGCTCCGGCTCGCCCGCCAGCGGCTGCCGCGTCAGGTCGACGGCGCCGGTCAGCGGGTTGAACACCCACGGCCGCAGCGTGCGCGGCGCATCGGCCGAGTCGGCGGCGGGGTGGTCAAATTGCTCAGCCATGTCAGGAAGTTCCAAGCGAGGGTTCAGGCCGCGAAGGACGAACCACAGCCACAGCTTGACGTGGCGTTGGGGTTCTTGAAGACGAAGCCCTTGCCGTTCAAGCCGCCCTCGAAGTCGAGCGTCGTGCCGTCGAGGAACACGAGGCTCTTGCGGTCGACGAAGATCTTCGGACTCTCGCCAAACACGCGGTCGCCCAGGCGAGCTTCTTTTTCAAAATCAAGCACATAGCTCAAGCCAGAACAGCCGCCGCCGGTGACGCCGACGCGGATGCCGACGAGGTCGGTGCTGGCCTCGGCGGCGACAATCTTCAAGCGTTCAATGGCGTCTTCGGTGACAACAATCATCGTGGGGCCTCTCCAGGTGCCAAGCTTACGCTTGCTTCTCTTGTTTCGCGGCAAAATCCGCCAGCGCCGCGCGGATCGCGTCTTCCGCCAGCACCGAACAGTGGATCTTGATCGGCGGCAGGTTCAGCTCTTGCACGATGTCCGTGTTGCGGATCGCCGCCGCTTCCGCCAGCGTCTTGCCCTTGACCCACTCCGTCGCCAGCGACGACGAGGCGATCGCCGAGCCACAGCCAAACGTCTTGAACCGCGCGTCTTCGATCACGCCATTGGCGCCGACCTTGATCTGCAGCTTCATCACGTCGCCGCATTCCGGCGCACCGACGACGCCGGTGCCGACCGTCGGGTCGTCCTTGGGCAGCGCGCCGACGTTGCGCGGGTTGTTGTAGTGGTCGAGCACTTTCTCTGAATAAGCCATGGTTAGCCGCCTTTTTCCCGCAAATTTCCTAGTGTCCAGTCCAGTTGACGGTCCGCAGGTCAATGCCTTCTTGCACCATCTCCCACAGCGGCGACATCTCGCGCAGGCGGGTCACCACCTCAACGACCCGCGCGATTGTGTAGTCGACCTCTTCTTCCGTGTTGAAGCGACCGATACCAAAGCGGATCGACGTGTGCGCCAGCTCGTCGTTCACACCCAGCGCCTTGAGCACATAGCTCGGCTCCAGCGACGACGACGTGCACGCGCTGCCCGACGACACCGCGATGTCGCTGATGCCCATCAGCAGCGACTCGCCTTCCACGTAGGCGAACGACACGTTCAAGCTGCCCGGCGCGCGCTCGGTCGCGTGACCGTTCAGGTAAATGTGCTGCAATTTCGCCTGCAAGCCC
>CAIPXZ010000478.1 GCA_903869075.1 uncultured Myxococcales bacterium
CTGGACAGCGGCACGCAGTTTCGCCTGGACCTGGACCGCCACGTGCAGCCATTTGGCAAAGAGCCGGCCCAGGATTTTGCGCTGTACCTGCTGTGCGAGCGCGTGCTCGGCCATGTGGACGCGGAGGTGCGGATCGACATTGAGCTGGCGGATCCGTCGGTTGTGGAAGCGCCGCAGGCGAGCAGCGAGCTTGTCATCGCGTGGGAATATTGGAACGGCAAGCGCTGGAAATTACTTGGCAAATCCGGTATCGGCGAGTTCGACGAGGAAGACGCTGGGCTGGAGTTTCGCGACGAGACGCGCTGCCTGACCAACTCCGGACCGGTGGCGTTTCGCCGGCCCAAGGACCTGCGCGCGCTGGATTTTGGCGGTAAGGAGGGCCCGTGGATCCGGGCGCGCATCGCGTCACTACCGCAAGCGCGCGAAACGCCAGGGAATTGACGTCGGCCACATCGGAGCGGTGAGCGTGTGCCAGCGCTTCAACTCCGCGCTCGATCTGGACCTGCACTGGCACGTGCTCGTGTCTGATGGCCTCTGGCATGAAAGCCACGGCCGCACGCACTTCTGGCACGCGCCACCGCTCAAGGACGCAGAGGTCGCCGCCGTCCTGGACGACGCGGAGACGCGAATCCTCAGGCAGATGAAGAAGTTCGGCTGGAACGACGACCTGCCGACGATCCCGCAGGATCCGCTCGAGGCCAAGGATCCGGTGCTCGCGAGCTGCATGCGCGGGGCCATGAGCGAGGCGCGGCTGAAGGAAAAGCCGCCGCAGATGCGGGAAAAGGGCGCGCGACCGCCGCCCAGGCCGTCGGGCAAGAACTGCTGTCACGCGGACGGCTTCTCCCTGCACGCCAACACGCGCGTGGCGCCCACGGACCGCAAGCGCTTGGAACAAATGGTGAAGTACCTGTGCAGGCCAGCGATCTCGGCTGAGCGCCTGGAGCTGCTGCCGAACAACGAGGTCCGCGTCAAGCTGAAGACCGCTTGGCGGGACGGCACGGAAAGCGTGCGATATTCGGCGGTTCAGTTCCTGCTGCGCTTGGCGGCGATCATACCCCTGCCGCACCGCCCGGCGATCATCTACCACGGCGCGTTCGCCCCGAACCACAGCTGGCGCGCGCGCGTGGTGCTGGCAGGCGAGCACGCGCCCGGGAGGCGGAACAAGGAAAGGCCGCAGCTGCTGGACCTGACTGACCCGCTGGGGCTGATCGAGCGGGCAACGAAACTGACGTGGAGCGAGGCTCTCAAACGGGCATTTTGCATAGATATTCTGACCTGCGAGTGCGGCCACCGGCTCAAGCTGCTGGCGGTGATCCCGGCGGGCCCGGAGGCGGCGCGGTTCTTGCGGCACCTGAAGCTGCCAGCGGAGCCGAACGACATCGACAAGGTGCGTGGACCGCCGGAAGTGCTGGACTCGCCTGAGGATCTGGATGATTTCGATCTGGCTCCAGGCGACGACATCGACCTGCCGTTCTTCGATGAGTTCGAGGCGGCGGCATAGGCCAGACGAACGCGGGGCCAGGCGCTGCGGGTGGATCGGTGCGTCCAAAGCGCAGAAATTCACGCAAATTCAGGGACCAACGAGCGCTTGACGTGCCGATCTGGCGGCGTCAGACTGGCCGGAGTGGTTGGTTTGCGCGCGGAAGGTCCGGGCGCGGGCGGCGAGCGGCGGAGAAGCGGACGCCGGATGTGGTTTGCAGCTCCTACACGCTTGCGCTAGGGTCTACGTTGGGATGAGAAACGCTGAACGTAGCACCAACTCTGAGCACGGTTTGGGCCGCGTTTTTGCCTACTTGGCTTCGCGTGTTTTTGCGTCCCTGCTGCTGAGCTGTAGTTCGCCAACGGAAACGACATCCACCGACGATGTTGCCGCCGATGCGGGTTCGGACTCAACCACACTCGCAGACAGCGTCGCCGTGGACACGGGGCTGACTGACGGAAAGGCAAATCCCGACGCTCTGGTCGACCTGACTGACACGCCGGACGGCGTGACGGACGACGACCAAGCCACACCCGATGCGCTGTCCACCGACGAGATCGACGCCGGACCGGATCAGGTGTCGGCTCCTGACGTACAGAATTGCCCTTCGGCGCCGTGGTGCGCCTGCGCGTCGGATTCAGATTGCGAGAACGGCAAGTGCCTCATGACGCCAAGCGGCGGACAATGCGCGCAGACATGCGTGGATGCACCGTGCCCGCAGGGTTTCGTGTGCAGACAACTCGGCGGCGTGGACGCGATCAGCTTCTGCGTTTATGACCACTTGAGTCTCTGTGCACCGTGCCAGGTCCAAAAGGACTGCGCCGTGTACGGCCTTCTGGACTCGGAATGCCTCGACTACGGTGAGGCCGGCCACTTTTGCGGCGCAAAGTGCGCGGTCGATGCGGACTGCGGCGCCGACTACACGTGCACGGACGTACTCGATCCGAGCACCGGTGTTTCAAACAAACAGTGCAAACGCACAACTGGCGAGTGCCCGTGCTCCACATGGGCACAAAAATCTGGCCTCTCGACGACTTGCCCCATCAACAACGCGCTCGGATCGTGCGTGGGCAGCCGTACGTGCACGCCCAATGGCCTGACTGTGTGCGAGGGCAAGGCGCCGGTCGGCGAGGTGTGCAACGGCGTTGACGACGACTGCGATGGGACCGTGGACGACCTTGCGGCGGACGTGAGCTGCACCGTCGACGCTTTTTCGCAGGGCGGAAGCGGGCAGGCGTGCACAACAAGCAACTTGTGCACGGCGCCTGGGGAAGCGTGCAACGCAAAGACCAAGACGTGCCAGCCGCTGATCGGCAGTTGTCCGGGCATCGCTGTGTGCACCGGCAAAATCCAGACGTGCTTGGGCGCCAAGACCGCGACGCCTGAACTCTGCAACGGTCTGGACGACAATTGCGACGGCGGCGCGGACGAAGGTTTCTACTGGAAAGACCCCATCACCGGCGCCAAGTCCCCCGTCGACGCGCCGTGTGGAACCGGTGCTTGCGGCGGCGGAATTGTCGCGTGCACTGACTTTCAAAACGTGGCGTGTACCAGTTTGGGGCAAGCGTCGGAGGAGTTGTGCAACGGCGTCGACGACGACTGCAACGGCCTGACTGACGACGTGTCCTGCGACGACGGCGACACGTGCAGCGACGACAGTTGCGCGGGCGCGTTGGGCTGCAAACACACGCCAAACACCGCACCGTGCGATGACGACAACGTGTGCACCATCGGCGACGTCTGCGGCGGCGGCGTGTGCGTGCCCGGCGACGCGACGAGTTGCGTCGACGACAACCCGTGCACGCTCGACAACTGCGCACCGCAAACCGGGTGCGTCTTCGCCTACGCCAACGTCCCATGCAACGACGGTAACGCCTGCACCTTCGGCGATTTCTGTCAGGGCGGCAGCTGCGCGGCGGGCGGCACCCTGGCGTGCTCAGACGGCAACCCGTGCACCGACGACAGCTGCGCGCCGGGCAGCGGCTGCACGTTCGTCGCCAACACCGCGCCTTGTTCAGACAACAACAACTGCACCGAAGGCGACGCTTGTTCAGGGGGCGTGTGCAAACCGCAAAAGCCCAGCACCTGTGACGACGGCAACCCGTGCACAACCGAGTCGTGCGACGCCGTCGGCGGCTGCAGCGCGACGAACAACAGCGCGTCGTGCAGCGACGGCGACGTCTGCACGCAAGGCGACACGTGCGCGGCTGGCGCGTGCGCGAGCGGCCCTTTCATCGCGTGCAGCGACGGCAATCCGTGCACAAACGATTCGTGCGCGCCGACCACCGGCTGCGTCTTTCTCGCCAACGCCTCCCCATGCGACGACACGAGCGCGTGCACGACCGGTGACCACTGCGGCGGAGGCGTCTGTTTGCCGGGCGCCAACACTTCGTGTGACGACCAGAATGCCTGCACGACCGACGCATGCGCCCCGACGAGCGGCTGCACGCACAGCGCAAATGACCTGCCGTGTTCGGACGGAAACGCCTGCACAACCGCTGACGTGTGCGCCGGTGGCGCGTGCACCGCGGGAAACGTCCTGAGTTGCAACGACGGCAACCCCTGCACGGACGACTTGTGCGTCGCGACGTCCGGCTGCACCTTTTTGTTCAATAGCGCGGGCTGCACCGACAACAACGCCTGCACTGCAAACGACACGTGCGCAGAGGGCAAGTGCGTTCCAGGGCCGCCAAGCGACTGCAATGACGGAAATTTGTGCACGATCGACGCCTGTGATCCGAAACTCGCGTGCGTTCACTCTACGGCAGCGTTGCCCTGTGACGACGGCGACGCTTGCACGCTGAACGACGGGTGTCAGGGCGGCGTCTGCTCAGCCGGCAAGTCACTGGTGTGCAGCGACGGCAACCCGTGCACCGACGACAGCTGCGCGGGCGACATCGGCTGCGTCTACGTGGCCAACACCGCGCCCTGCACGGACAACAACCCGTGCACCGTGGCCGACGCGTGCGCGAGCGCGTCGTGCCTCCCCGGCTCGCCGCTGAACTGCGATGACAAGAACAGCTGCACCGACGACGCCTGCAGCAGCCCGACGGGCTGCACCCACACGCCGAACGTCGTGAGCTGCGAGGACGGGGACGTCTGCACAGTCGGCGACGTCTGCAAGGACGGCACCTGTGCGCCGGGAAGCACGCTTGGATGCGACGACGGCAACCCGTGCTCCGACGACGCGTGCGACGTACAGGCGGGCTGTCAGCACACCAACAATGCCGGCCCCTGCACAGACAACAGCGCGTGCACGAGTGGCGACGCCTGCAGCGGCGGCAGTTGTGTGCCCGGCGCGCCCGTGGGCTGCGACGACGGTCAGGTCTGCACCAACGACGCGTGCGACCCGACCGCGGGCTGCACGCACACCGCCAATAGCGCGGCATGTACGGACGGAAACGCGTGCACAACCGGCGACACGTGCGCCGACGCGATGTGCGTGAGCGGCGCGACGGTCGTGTGCAACGACGGCAACCCCTGCACGTCCGATGTCTGCGCGCCAGCGAGCGGCTGCCAAGCGGTGCCGAACGCGCTGCCTTGCGACGATGCGAATGCATGCACGCAGGGCGACACGTGTTCCGAGGGGGCGTGCGTCGGCGGCGCACCCACCGTCTGCAGTGACGGCAACCCTTGTACCGACGACAACTGCGTCGTCGGCTCCGGCTGCGTATCACTGGCGAACTCAGCGACCTGTTCAGACGGCAACGCGTGCACGACAAACGACGTTTGCGTCAGCAGCAGCTGCGTGCCCGGCGACCCGTTGGGCTGTGACGACGGCAACCCGTGCACCACGGACGCGTGCGCAAGTGGGTCGGGCTGCGCGTCAGTCGCCAACACGCTTCCCTGTGATGACGGAAGCTTCTGCACGCAGGGCGACGTGTGCGCCGGCGGCGTGTGCGTGGGCGGCTCGCCCGCGACGTGTGCGGACGGCAATCCTTGCACCGACGACGGCTGCGATCCCGCGACCGGCTGCGCGTTCGTCGCCAACACACAGCCCTGCACCGACAACAACCCCTGCACAGAGGGCGACACGTGCGCGGGCGGCACCTGCAAACCGATCAAACCCAGCGTGTGCGACGACGGGAACCCGTGTACGACGGAGAATTGCGATGTCGGCAATGGCTGCACAACGACGAACAACGCGCTGCCCTGCAATGACGGCTCTGCGTGCACAACGGGGGACACGTGCGCAAACGGGAGCTGTATCGGCGGGTCAGCTGTCGATTGCAACGATAGCAGCCCCTGCACGGATGACGCGTGCGTTCCGAGCAAGGGCTGCGTCCACGTCAACAATAGCGGGGCATGCACAGACGGCAACACCTGCACCGTAGGCGACGCCTGCGTGACTGGCACGTGCGTTCCAGGCGCCGCGCTCGTGTGCGACGACGACAACGTGTGCACCTCAGACGCATGCGCGCCGGAGAGCGGCTGTGTGTTCACACCCAACACCGTCGCCTGCAGTGATGGCAACGCATGCACGAGCAGCGACGTTTGCGCCGGAGGCGCGTGCCAACCCGGCGCAGCCGTGGTTTGCAACGACGGCAACGGCTGCACAAACGACGCCTGCGCACCGGCCTCCGGCTGCACGTACACCAACAACACAGCCACTTGCAGCGACGGCAGCGCGTGTACGGTCGGCGACAACTGCGCCGGAGGCACCTGCAAACCTGGAAGCGCGCCGAACTGCGACGACGCGAACGGCTGCACGACCGACAGTTGCGACGCTGCGATCGGTTGCCAACACACCAACAACACCGCGACCTGCAGCGACGGCGACTTGTGCACGGTCAGCGACACGTGCACGTCCGGGACGTGCGTCGGCAAGGCAATGGACTGCTCCGCTTTCAACTCCGCCTGCGGCGTGAGCATCTGCCAAGGCGGAACGTGCTCCGCACCGTCTGGCAGTGGCTGTTCGCCCGGCGCGGTACAATGGCAGTCGCAGGGGTGTGGCAACTGCGGCAGCCAGTCGAGTTCACGCACCTGCACGGCCGCGTGCACGTGGGGTGCTTGGAGCGCTTGGGGCACATGCGGCGGCCAAGGGGTTTGCGCCCCGGGCACACCGGAGACGGGAAGCTGCGGCAACTGTGGGTCACAGACGCGCACATGCAACGCCGCCTGTCAGTGGGACGCCTTTGGCGCCTGTTCCGGCGAAGGCGTCTGCGCGCCGGGCGATTTGGACACCGCGATCTGCGGAAACTGCGGCACGAAGACACGCACTTGTTCCGCCGCGTGCGCGTGGGGCGCGTACGGCACGTGTGGGGGGCAAGGCGTGTGCGCACCTGGCGCGGTCGTCCAGTGTGGAGACTCGAGCGCCGCGTGCCGCCACAAGACCTGCAACACCGCGTGCGCGTGGGGCAGCTGCACCTGGAATTCCGGGGCGCAGTGTGAATACCAAAGTGGCACCAACTACCAGTGCTGCTCGCCGCCATCCCCGCACGGGTGGCAGTTCTGTTCATCCAGTTGCAAATGGTTTGGCTGTGCCAAGCAAAACGTGACGAGCGGTTTCGCCTGTCCGTGAAGCCGTGTCGCGGTTCAGTGAGGTCAGACGTGGTTCGATTTCTGGTGAAGTTCCTTGCGC
>CAIPXZ010000479.1 GCA_903869075.1 uncultured Myxococcales bacterium
CGCTCAGTGGCACGGTCACGGGCTTGAAGTAGCAGGTCGCGGAAGTGCCGCGCGCGCTTACCGCCGTTCCATCCCACCCCGCCACATCGCCCACTCCGCGGCAAAACTAAACGGCTGGCACCACACCGGATTATCGGCACATTCCGCCGCGGCGTCGGTGGCGTGGACAACGAACGACGTCTGCGCTTGCGTCTGGAACGCGCCGTCGAACATCGACGACTTGACTTGCGCCGTGCGCAGGCTGATCAGCAGCGGCAGCCACACAAGCGCCGGCGCGAGGCGCATCACCAGGTTCTTTTCGCCAAAATGGTCGGGCTTGGCCAGCGGCAGCCCGGTCAGCCAACGGTCGGCGCGCAGGCCGATGCGGTCAAATAGCGGCGTCGCGAGGTTGCAAGCCACGACCGGGAAAATCTTGGCGAAATAATCGACGCCCGTCAGCTGCACGAGCAACCAGGCGAAAAATGGAATGCCGACGCCCAGGCAAACGCCAAACAGCGCGCGGCCCACAAACGTGCGCGGGATGCTCATCGGGTCGCCGGCAAACAGCGTCATGGACAGGAACCACGGCGGCCAGAACGCCACCGGCAGACGCAAATCGCCCGGCATCACGGCGTGGACGGTCAGCATGGCGCACACCGCAAACAGGCTCATTTGCACAACGCCAAAGCGCAGCAGCGGCAGCAGCGTGAGGAGGAACATCAGCTCCCACATGTTCGGCGCCAGCGCCAATTCCCGCGTAATATCGGTATAGTGCAGCCCAGTGCGGGCAATCACGAGCACGCCGATGACCGCCACGCCAAACGCCGACGGATTGAAGACGTGCGTGCCATCCCTGCGGCGAATCAGCGACTTGGACAGCACCGCCAGCGCCATCACGGCGAAGCCGGTCAACATGCCGTTCAGTGGGAACCAGATAAAGAGGTTGGTGCTGAAGACAATCGGGAAAATGCCAAAGTTGGCCTCCCACCGCCGGTAGTACGTCAGGCACCAAGCGGCCTCAAACAGCAGCGTGAAGGCCAGCTGCAGCGGCACGTCGAACAGCATGTGGTGCCGCGCCGGCGGCCAATACCACGCCCAATAGCTCAGGAGGACAATTTGCAGCGACGCCGGGATGACGTGGTTCAGCCGCACCGCGCCGGAGATCGCGTACGCGCTCAGGCGCCCCCGCGCCCGCACCAGCAGTGCCACGAACCACAGCCCCAGCGCGCCAAATGCAAGCTTGGCATCGCGCAGCGGCGCGTCCGGCTGCTGCGTCCACGCCTCGCCCGGGTGCATGATTTGCTGGTTGGGCGCGCGCTGCGCCGTCAGGTAGAACCCGCCCTGGTCGTTGGCCACAAGGCTGCGGACAGCGCGCGCCAGCAGCGCCGCCGTCGCCGCCGCGGTGTCCAAGGGCTCGGTGGCGATGGCAAAACTCGCGCTCAGCGTCGCGCCCGCCGCCGCCCGCGCCCGCGGCGTCAGGTGCAACCGCCCGACCGGCTGCCCGGCGCGCGACAAGGTGATGTCGACCTGATCCAACTGCGCGCGCACGCCGTCCAGGACGTAGCCATCGGGCTGCGGCGTGTCGAACGGCGGATCCCGCAGCAGTGCGGCGACGCGCGGCGCGGCATCGGGCGTCAGCACAAGCACCGCCTCATTGGCGGGCACCTGCGCCAGCGTCGGCAGCGGCATGCCCAGCGCAAGGACCAGCGCCAACGGCAGCAGAAGACGGCGAACACGCGGCGGACGCAGCATCTTGGGTTCCTGGGGTAGGGGCAGCCGGTCGATCGCGCCTGCAAGCGCGCGTCGCGGAACAGGGCGCCGACGCCGCTGAGTGTGACGATAGCCCACGGCAGCGTCAAGCGCGGGAGATTGCTGGCGAAGGGCAAGCGCGCCGGCGACGGGCCCGACGTTGCGCGTCACGCCCCGGCTCGGCTAGTCTGGCCGGCCACGGGTGGAGGCGGACAATGGCGAAGCGAGACCCCGGCGGACATGCCATCGACAAGCCATCCCGCGCCCGGCGCGTGCGGCAGACGCCTGGACTGGCGCTGCTGGCCCTGACGCTGTGCCACTGCGGCTCCACGGCGACGATTTCCCGCCACACGGCGCCTGACCTCGAGGCGCGCATTGTCGGCGGCGATGCCCGCTACCTGGTCGTGCGCGACGCGGCGGGGCAGACCTTCAAGCTGCCGCGTGAGGACGTCGCGGACATCGATCATCCCGGCAACGCGGTGGCGGTGGGCTCGCTGCCGGTTTGGGGGATTGGCGCGCTGTACCTCGCGATGGCGCCGCTGGGCGACTTGAACACGCTCTCGGGCGGTCCCAGCGCGCGCGACCCGCTCTACGCCGCGGGCGTTGTCAGCTTGGTCATCGCCGCGCTGATGACGGGCGTGGGCGTGTTCGAGTGGCAACGCTCCCGCACCGCGGCCTCGCCGGAAACGGGCTGGCCGTCGCCGAGCGCGCCGGCTTCGCTGCCGGACGCGCCGACAAGCGCAGTCCCGGACGCGGTGTGGCGCCAACGGCCAACCTGAACCGGCTGGCCTGCGCCGCAGTCACGACGGCTTGGGAATCGGCAGCGCGGGCGGCCTGCGCACCACGCGCGTCCCGGCGAAATAGTCGTGCAGGCACCGGTTGTCGATGAAAATCAGGGCGATGTCGGCCAGCGTCAGCGTCACGCCGACATACGGCAGGTAGCCGATCGCCAGCCACGCGAGGTAGCGCCGGACAAACAGCACTCCCAGCGACGGTCGCTCGCCCGCCAGCGTCACAATCCGGATGCCCAGCAGGCGCTTGCCGAGCGTCTGGCCATCTTGTAGCAGGACGTGGGCGTTCACGGCCAGCCAGCAGGCGGCCAGCGCGACGGGCAACCGCAAGGTCGCGAGCGGGGGCGGTCGAGCAGGAAGGCGTCGATCAGCGTCTTGGGATCGACGACGGGAAACCATGGCGACCGCCGCAGCAGGACCGAGAACGGCAGCAGCACCGCGGTATCGACCATCGCGGCGGCCATGCGCTGCCAGAGCGCCGCGTCGACAAGCCCTGCGGCGAGGGCCGGCGGCGGCGTGCTCGCTTGAATGCCCGGCGATTTGTAGGGGTTTTCTGCCATCCGTCGACGATGCCTCGTGCATCGCGCGCGGTCAAGGCCGCGGTTGACGTCGCCCCGCGACACGGCACACTGGTGCGCTGGAGGCGGACGTGACGGAACTGCTCCGCTGCGCCGACGCCACGCACGGGCCAGCGCGAGGCGGCTGGCGGCAGGAGTAGGCGATGGGCGACCGGGTCAAGCAGCTCTCCCTGGCGCTGGCGCTGCTGACGGCGTGCAGCCACGCGGCCACGGTGCGGGAGTGGGACGGCACCGAGCTGCGCGGCGAGGTCACGCGCGCCGATTACGACAAGGTTGAACTGCGCGCCGCCGATGGCCAGCTATTTCGCGTGTGGCGCGATGCGGTGCGGGACGTCGACCATCCGGGTATGGGCGTGCAGTTGGCGGGCGGCGGCGTGATGCTGGCGGGCGGCGGGCTGTTGGCGGTGGCCGCGGCGTACAGCTTGCGCGACCTTGGCGCGGCGATGGCGGGGGCGATTGTTGGCGCGATGTTCCATCAGTCCTCGCGGTCGGCTGGCACAGGGTCGGTGGAGGCCGATCTGTTCGGCGTCAGCGGCTTGGCGGTAATGGCCACCGGCCTGGCGGTGGTGCTCGTTGGCCGACGCGTGACGGCGCGCTCGACCAACGCTTGGTACTATCCGACCGCGCCGCCGCTGCCGCTGCCCG
>CAIPXZ010000480.1 GCA_903869075.1 uncultured Myxococcales bacterium
CACGATGCTGTGTTCCTGCAGGTTGTGACCGACGCCGGGGATGTACGACGTGACTTCCATGCCGTTGGACAGACGCACACGAGCCACTTTGCGCAGCGCCGAGTTCGGCTTCTTGGGCGTGGTCGTGTAGACGCGGGTGCAAACGCCGCGCTTCTGCGGGCAAGCCTGCAACGCCGGGGCCTTGGTCTTGACGTGCTTCAGTTCGCGTTGGGCGCGGACCAGCTGGTTGATCGTCGGCATACGTTCTATCTCCGTTCCCGAGAACTGCGCGTTCTCGCTGTCAGTCCGGCGGTCGCAATCGCGAGCCGCTTGCGCCCTCACCAGCAACTGCCGGAAAGGACTCACCATCTGCACGCGGACCACTTCGCGGGACCGACTCAGGGTGCGAACACGCCGATGGGAAGCCAGGCGAAACCCATGAAGGTCTCCGGAACCCGAAGGCTCCAGCCTGATTTCCCGTCGCGGGAGGCGCCTCTACCGAACCGCAGCCTTTTGGGCAACATCCGGCGATGGGCGCCTGCGCGCTCGCTATCCACCGAGGGGATAGCGGCCATCGTGCCTTCGCGGAGGGAACGGCTGTTATCGGCAGCTGTTCCTCTTGCAGCTTCCGGTCGTGAGACCGTGACTGCGAAGGCTCCTTTCCCGATGGCGGGACACGGATTTTGTAGGAAGGTGCCGGTCTTGCGACCTTGGCCTTCCGACCGTGGGGGCGCTATTGTGCGACGCGGCGGCCGCCATGTCAAGCCCTTTCCACTGGCGAGGCGTCATCGGCAAGTCCCGGGCGCGGCGCCAAGGCCCGCAAGTGGCGATTTTGCTTCAACGCTGCCTGCCCGCCGGCCAGATGCCGCCGTTGCCAGACGTCAACCGTATGAAATCACGCGATTTCGTGATTCCGTCATGGAAATCGCGCCGCCAGCGGCCGCAGCGATCGCCGCGCCGATCAAACCGCCGTCATTTCCCGCACCAACGCCAGCCGCTCGGCCAGGGCCGCCCCCTGCAAGGCGAAGCCGACGAGGCGCTGATCGTGTGCGTGCGCCACTGCGCGCACGTCCGGACCGCTCGCCGCCACTTGCCAGATCGCGCCGGGCGGCGGCGGCAGGACGACGGTTGGACACGCCGGGGTCTTCACAACCACCGGCAGCGGCGGATAGGCCACCGCCGTGGGACGGCCCGCCAGCGTCGCCGCCAGCGCTTTGGCCGCGTGCAGCAGCGGCGCCACGAACGGCAGCCACTGGCCCGCGACCTCCGCGCAGTCGCCCAGCGCGTAGATGTGCGGCGCGCTCGTGCGCAGGTAGGCGTCAACGGCGATCGCCCGCGTCGTGCGCAGCCCCGCCGCCGTCGCCAGTTCCAGCCGTGGCGCGAGGCCAATCGCGACGAGCACGAGGTCCGCCGCTACGATTTGGCCATCCGCCAGCACCACTTTCACGGCGTCCGGCTGGGGCTGCAGCGCCGCGATGCCCTGCCCCAGCCACCAGCGCACGCCCGCGCGCGCCAGCCCCGCCTGCAGCGCTTGCGCAGCTTGCGGCGGCAACAGGCGCCCCAGCGGCTGCGGCGCGAGGTCGATGACGTCCACCGTAAGCCCCGCCGCCAGCAGGTCGTTGGCGAACTCGACGCCGATCAGCCCGGCGCCAATCACCGCCACCCGCCGCGCGGTCGGCAGCCGCGCCCGCCACAGCCGGTAGTCATCCAGGCTGTTGACCTGCAGCACCCGGCCATCGGCGCGCACCGCGTCCGTCAGCAACGGCGGTCGCAGCGGCGCCGCACCGACCGCCAGCACCAGATCGCGGTACACCAGCGGCGCACCGGCCACAGTCACCGTCCGCGCGACCGGGTCCACCGCCGTCACAACGCTGTGCGGCCGCACTTCCAGCGCCGCGGTGATGGCGTAGTGGGTCGAGAACTTGGCCGGGAAGATCTTGATCGCATAGCCGGGGTCGACCACCCGCCAGGGCGCGCCGAAATCGAGCAGGCCCTCCGAGTGGAAG
>CAIPXZ010000481.1 GCA_903869075.1 uncultured Myxococcales bacterium
CGCCCGGGCAGGCGACGGCGGTCTTGCCGCCGCAGGCGATCGGCCCGACGGTGTCCGCTGCGCTGTCCGGTTGCGCGACGTCGGGCTGGCTGTCGGCGCCGAAAACGTCGGTTGTGTCCACAGCTGTCGCGTCCGTGCCCGCGACCACGTCGGTTGCGGCGACATCGCTGCCGGCAGCGTCAGCCAGCGCCGCGTCGACGGCGTCATCACCGCTGACAATCGGGCCAGCGCCCGTCGTCGAACCACACGCGCCAAGCGCCACAAGGACACCGGTACCCAACGCCAATCGGACCACCAAACGGTTCATGCAGCCTCCCAGCGCGCGGCCAGAAGGCCGACGTTGGGCCAAAGATAACACGATTTGCCGCGGCCGCATCAAGGCGTCAGGCCGTCGCGCTTGACCGTCGCCTGCAGCGTCAGCTCCGCCGCGTGCACCGCCATCGCCTCGCGCTCGCGCGCCACGTGGTCGGCGATGACCTGGCGAAACGCCGGTTGCGCCAGCCAGTGCGCGCTGTCGACAAGCACCGGCAGCATGCCGCGGTTGATTTTGTGGCCACCGCCCGCGCCCGGCTCAAAATGCGTCCAGCCGTTGGCGATGCAGGCATCCATCAGCCGGTAGAACGCCAGCTCAAAGTGCAGGAACGGCCGCTCCGCGTCGCAGCCCCAATAGCGGCCGTAGAGATGCTGGCCTTTTTGCAGGCTCAACGTGCCTGCAACATAGTCTCCCGATTCCAACGCCATACATGCCAAAACGCGATGCGGCAGATGATGTTGCAGGTGCGCAAAAAACGCCGGGGTCAGGTACGCCTCCGCGCCGTGGCGCAGGACGTTGTGCTCGTAGAACCGCCGCAGCGCCTGCCACCCGGCGGCATCCAACTGGTCGCCGCGCAGCGTGCGGATGTCCAGCCCCTGCTCCGCCACTTTGCGCCGCTCGCGGCGGATGTCCTTGCGCGCCGGCGCCCGCAGCGTCGCCAAAAAGTCCTCAAAGTTCCCGTAGTTTGGGTTGTGCCACGCCGTCTGCACCGTCTTGCGGGCGATCCAGCCGGCGTCTGCCAGCAGCGCCGCCTCCGCCGGCTCGCAAAACAGCACGTGCGCGCCCGACGCGCCCAGCCGCTGCGCCACTGCGTGGATGCCCTCGGCCAGCAGCCGCCGCAGCCGATCCGGGTCCAGATGGCCGGGATGCACAAGCAGCCGCGGGCCAGTCGCCGGCGTGAACGGCGGCGCCACCGTCAGCTTGGGGTAATACGGCACGCCGTTGCGGTGGTAGAAGTCCGCCCACGCCCAGTCAAAAATGAACTCGCCGTAGGAATCCGTGCGCAGGTACAGCGGCGCCGCCGCCACCAGCGCGTCGCCGTCGTACAGCCCCAGCGGCAACGGCTGCCAGCCGGTCTGGCCACCGACGCACTGCGTCAGCTCCAGCCCATGCAGGAAGCTGTGCTCGAGAAACGGCCAATGCGCGCCGACGAGCGCGTCCCAGGCGTCCGGGCCAATCGCGCCCAGGCTTTCGTGCGTGCGCAGCTGCATCGGCGGTTACTCGTCCAGCTCAAAGTGCAGCGGTTGCTCCACGCGCACGCGCACGGGCTGGCCGTGCAGGCGCGCGGGGGTGAAGCGCCAGGTACGCGCCGCGGCGCGGGCGGCACGCAAAAAGCTGGCGTCGCATGCGGCGCAGCGGGCGTCGATTTGGCTCACATGGCCGTCGATGTCGACGACAAAGCTGACGAGCACGTCAGCCGCCAGCCCCAGCTGTTCGGCAGCGGCGGGAAAGCGCGGCTGGGCAAAAGCCAGCGGCGCGGGCGGCACGTCGACATCGCCGGGACCGTAGACGGCATCGGCGGCACCGGTAGCTGCTGGACCGGCCACTGCGGCGGCTGGCGCACCACCGGCACCGGCAGCCACAGCGGCCGGCGCGGCGACGGCTTCACCGGCAGCGGCGACGGGTACTGCGACCGCCCCGCGCGCCCCGGCAGGCACCGTCAGGCCCGCGGGTGCAGGCGCTCGTGCGCGCGATTTTCCTGGAGCTTCAAGCGCTTGCGCGACGGCTGCCGGAACTGGCGCAGCGGCCGCAGGCGCCGCGCGTGGCCGCCAGTCGATGTCCCGCGGCTCCGCCCAGGCGCTCGAAGCCCGTGGCGCCGCGACGGGTACCGGCAGCCGGAACACGTGCACCGGCAGACTGCGCACCGCCAGCGCCAGCAGCGCCGCCAGCGTCAGGGCCACGAGCGTGCCCACAAGCAGGTTGCGGTCCATGGTTGCCGTCATGCCCGGCGCCGCGCGAGGCGCAAAAAGCCGAGAAAAAGCAGCAAACTCCATGGCGCCCAGCGGCCGCTGCCGACGGGTGCGCTCTGGCAGCCGGCGGCGCGCGAGGATGCCGCAGCACCCGGCGGCGTGGCCGTATCCGCATCCGGCGCTGCGAGCGTCCCAGCGGCGTCCTGGAGGTGCGGCGTCGGGTCGCCGTCCGCGCCATCGGCGGTTTTGCCATCGGCAGCGGCGATGTCCCCGTCAGCCGTCGCGTCGGCGCCGCAACCGCTGGAGGCGCCGGAGAGGCAGAGCCCCTGCGCGCAATAGTCGCCGACGGTGCACGGGTCGCCGTCCACGCAGGTGCCGTCCTTGGGCAAATGCTGGCAGGCGCCGGCGACACAGTCGTCCGTTGTGCAGGCGTTGCCGTC
>CAIPXZ010000482.1 GCA_903869075.1 uncultured Myxococcales bacterium
CCTTGGGGCCCGCGGCCTCCAGAAGGCCTTCCGGGCTCAAGTAGCCAACCGAGTCGCAGGTGATGAACGCGGCGATTTCGTCCATCGTCTTGTTGGCCGCCAGCAGCTGGTCGCGGTCCGGCGTGTCGATGCCGTACCAGCACGGCCACGCAGTCGGCGGGCTGGAGATGCGGAGGTGGATCTCGCGGGCGCCGGCCTCGCGCAAAAGCCCAATGATTTGCCGGGACGTCGTGCCGCGGACAAGGCTGTCGTCGACCACGACGATGCTCTTGCCGGCGATGATTTCCCGCACCGGGCTGAGCTTGCGGCGCACGCCGATTTCCCGAAGCGCGACGGTAGGTTGGATGAACGTGCGGCCAACGTAATGGCTGCGGATCAGCCCCAGCTCGTACGGGATGCCCGACTCCCGCGCGTAGCCGAGCGCCGCGGCAATGCCGCTGTCCGGCACCGGAATCACCACTTCGGCGTTCGGCGTAGGCGCCTCGCGCGCCAGCTGTGCGCCAAAGCGCTTGCGGGTCTCGTAGACAGTGTGGCCAAAGATGACGCTGTCGGGACGGGCAAAATACACGTGCTCGAACACGCAGGCTTTGCGTCCGGGCAGGTTGGGCGCGCGCAGGCTGCGGATGCCGCCCTGGCGCATGACGACAACCTCGCCGGGCTCGACTTCGCGGACGAATTCGCCGCCGACCAGGTGGATCGCCGGCACCTCCGACGCCGCCATCCACGCCTCGCCGTGCGCATCGCGGCGAAAACCCAGCGCCAGCGGCCGGTAGCCGTACGGATCGCGCACAGCGACGACCTCGCGGCCATCGGTCAGCAGCAGCGAATAGGCGCCAGCCAGCTGCGGCATGATCGCCAGCATCCGCTCGCCCAGACTGCCCTGCTGCCGCGCCAAAAGGTGCAAAATCACTTCGGTATCTGTGCCGGACGAAAACAGCGCGCCCTCGGCCGCCAGCCGCTGCCGCAGCGCCACGGCGTTGACCAGATTGCCGTTGTGCGCCACCGCCAGCGAGCCGACCGACGTGTCGAGGCAGATCGGCTGGGCGTTGCGCAGGCGGCTCGCGCCGGTCGTCGAGTAGCGGACCTGACCGATGGCCATGATGCCGGGCAGGTTGGCGAGCGTCGCTTCATCAAAAATTTGCGCCACATGGCCCATCGCCCGCTGCAGGAAGACCTCGCCGCCCGGCGACGAAGCGATGCCAGCCGACTCCTGACCGCGGTGCTGCAGCGCGTGCAGGCCGATGGACGCCAGCCGCGCCGCTTCCGGATGACCGAAGATGCCGAAAACACCGCACATAGTGACTCCTTCCCGGGCCGCGAACTGGTGGTCGCAGTCCCACCCCGTGGGTGGGCGTCTTGTCTGTTCGTCGCCCGCAGCGTTTTGCCGCGGCGCACCGCAAAATGTCACACAGGCGCCCGACGCGCAGACCGACGCCTCAGCGCGCCTTGCCCAACACCGCGCGCTCGAAGCCGTGCTGCCACGCGTCGTCCAACTCCGCGATCCCCAGGGACAAACCCGCCAGATTCACGGTCTCTCCGCCGGTGGTGCCCAGCGTCGCGATCGGCACATTCAGCGCGCGGGCCTTCTGCCGCACCTCCGCGACGCGCTCAGGCGCGACGCTGACGAGGATCGTCCCGCCGCTCTCGCCAAACAGCAATTCGTCCAGCCGCTTGTCGGCGATGGTCGGCAGCACGCAATCGGCGCCAATGCCGTGCGGCAGTGCACATTCCGCCAGCGCCACCGCCAGACCGCCGTCGGACAGGTCGTGCGCGCTCAGCACGGCGCCCTCGGCGATCAGCCCGCGCACAAGCGCACCCACCGCGCGCTCCGCGTGCAGGTCCACCGGCGACGGCGCGCCCGCGTGGCGCCCCAGGCGCGTGTGCGTGAAGCGGGACGCACCCAGCGACGGCTTGAATTTGCCCAAAAGCACAATCGCCGCGCCCGCTTGGCCAAAGCCTTGGGTCACCGGCTTCACGCCATGCGGCAGCTTGCCGACGGCGACGATCATCGGCGTCGGCAAAATCGATTCATCATTTGTCGCGTTGTACAGCGAGACGTTGCCGCTCACCACCGGGCAGTCCAGCGCCTTCGCCGCCTCGCCAACCCCGCGCATGGCCTCGCGAATCGCCCACATCACCTCGGGAATTTCCGGGTTACCCATGTTCAAGCAGTCGGTCAGCCCCAGCGGCGCCGCGCCGACGCACGCCAGGTTGCGCACGCTCTCCGCCACCGCGTAGGCGCCGCACGCGTACGGGTCGGCGTAGCCATAGCGCTCGGTGCAATCCGCGGACATCGCCAGCAACGCGCCGTTTTCCTTGACCCGCAGCACCGCCGCGTCGGCTTGGCCCGGCAGCACCGCCGTGTTCGTCCTGACCGAATGGTCATACTGCTGCCAAATCCAGCGCTTGGACGCGATCTCCGGGTGCGCCATCAGCGCGAGCCAGTCGTCCGTCGTCGGCGCGTCGTCAAAGTGTGGAATTTCGCGGCGTTGCGCCAAGTCCGCCGGCTCCTGCCGCGGCCGATCGTAGCGCGGGCAGTCGTCGACGACGGCGGTAATCGGCAGGTCCAGCGCCACTTCGCCCTGGAACGTCGCGACCATCCGCCCGGAATCCGTCACTTTGCCGACGACCGCCGCTTCCAGCCCCCACTTTTTGCACACCGCCAGCACGTCCGCTTCGTGGCCCTGCTTGGCGACGAGCAGCATCCGCTCCTGGCTCTCGGACAGCATCATTTCGTACGGCGTCAGGTTGGCGGCGCGCTGCGGCACCGCGTCGAGGTTCATCTCCATGCCGGCGCCGGCGCGTGACGCCATCTCAAAGCTGGACGACGTCAGCCCCGCCGCGCCCATGTCCTGGATGCCGACCAACCAGTCGTGCTGGAAGATCTCCATGCACGCCTCCAGCAGCAGCTTTTCCGTAAACGGATCACCCACTTGCACGGTCGGGCGCTTTTCCGCACTTGTCTCGTCAAAGCTGGCGGACGCCATCGTCGCGCCGTGGATGCCGTCGCGGCCGGTCGCGCTGCCGATGTAAAGCACCGGGTTGCCGACGCCGCTTGCGTAGCCGAGGAAGATTTTGTCCTTGCGGACGATGCCGAGGGCGAACGCGTTGACGAGGATGTTGCCGTTGTAGCACGCGTCAAAACCGCAGTTGCCACCGATGGTTGGCACGCCCATGCAGTTGCCGTAGCCGCCGATGCCGTGCACAACGCCGCTAACGAGCGTCTTGGTCTTGGGGTGGCTGGCTTCGCCGAAGCGCAGCGCGTCCATGCAGGCGATCGTGCGGGCGCCCATGGTGAATACATCGCGCAAAATGCCGCCAACGCCGGTCGCAGCCCCTTGAAATGGCTCGATAAACGACGGATGGTTGTGCGACTCCATCTTGAACGCCGCGCCCCAGGTGTGGCCTTCCGCGTCCGTGCCGATGTCGACGATGCCGGCGTTCTCGCCCGGGCCCTGGATGACGGTCGGGCCGTCGGTCGGGAACAGGTGGAAGTGGGCGCGGCTGGACTTGTAGGCGCAGTGCTCGGACCACATCACGGAAAACAC
>CAIPXZ010000483.1 GCA_903869075.1 uncultured Myxococcales bacterium
AAGAACCACAGCAGCTGGTCGTTGTGCGCGGTGAGGCCGTGTGCGCGATCGTGCGGGTCGTCGAGGTAGCACACCGTCGAGCCGGCCGCCGCTCCCGGGCGGTCGTCGCCCTTGCACTCGTAAACCGGCCAGGTCGGGCAATCGCTGGTCACTTTGCACGAGCCGCCGTATTCCGGTCCCGGCGGCCAGTTGCCGGGCTTGGCCCAGGAGTTGCCAAACCAAATCGACACGACGCCGGAGCCGGTGTACGGGTATTCCGTTTCGGTCAGACCCGACACCGGCTTGAAGTAATTCTTCATCAATTTGAAGCCGTTATCGCTGCGGACGTTGATCTGGTCCGTCATCGGCGACACCTGGAAATCGCCCGGATGCGTGACGATCAGCGCCTGGTGCGCCTGCGTGCCCGGCAGCGGATCCGCTGAGATATGATGGACATACGACACCGGATCGACCGTGTCCCACAGCAGCTGCAGCATCGACAGCAGCACAGCCTGGTCCGTGACCGACGGCCACACGCCCTTCAGAATCGGGAAGAACGGGTCGCTGAAGTCCAGCGAGCGGTGCAGCAGCGTCGAATAGTTGATGCCCGCCTGGCCCAGCTGCGCGCGGTGCACGAACGGTGACACGGCGAGCACGACCTGACCGTAGATGCCGCCTTGCGAATTGCCCGCATAATAGACGGGAATTTTGCCATTGGCGTCCTTCACGAACTTCACGCCGTGGTTCTTGACGACGTCCAGCGACTCGATCTGCTCGCGCATCGCCAGCTGCAGGATCGTGTACTCGACGATGCCGGCCGTGACACGTTCTGGCAAGGAATGCCAGTAGTTGAAGTCGTTGAGCATCATCATGATGCCGGCGCCATCGTCCTCGGACATGCCGATCATGTTGCAGGCGAAATAGATGAGGTTGCGCTTGTTGGAGTGCGGACCTTCCCAGCCCTGGTAGATTTCGTGGCCGGAGCCGTTCAAGCCGTGGCCGTATTCGACGAGCTCCTGTGGCGTGCCGGCGACCGCGCTGCGTGGGATGCGCAGCCAGAACTGCGCGTCATGCCAGCCGTTTTGCACAAGGCTGCCGTCCGGGCCGGTGTGGAAGCGGTAGAACGGAAAGGCATTGGGACCGTCGTACAGCTCCATGAAGTCGGGCGCGTGGAAGGTGCCGGTGACTTCAAAGGCGATGTCGGCGTTCTGATCCACACTATTTTCAACCACTTGCGTGACGGTGATCACCGGCCCCTTGTCGCCAACAGCCGCCAGCGACTTGTCGCGCATCTCCAGCATCCGGCCGTGCAGCGCCTCATGGCTCGCCGTATTGAAGTCCCACGCCAGCTGCAGCGTCGTCTTGTCGATGCCCTGCGCCTTGAGGATCGCGAACGTGTCGTCAAACCGCGCCTGGCGCGCCTCCAGCTCCGTGCCTTTGGTCGTCCCCGCCACGAGCGCCTGGAACGCCGGCGAGGGCGCATACGCCTTGCCGGACGTGTCCTTCAGGTTGCGCATGGCGATGATGTAGCGGGTGCCCTCGTGCAGCGTGACGCCGGCGCGCGTGAAAAGCACGCGGTTCACCAGATCCGGGTTGGCGATGCCCTTGTCCTTGATCGGCTGCAGGTCCAGCTCGCTGAAGTGCGGCAGCTGCGTCACGGTCTTGCCGTCCGCCGACACTTCCAGCCACAGAATCGACGAGTCCGGCTTCAGCGACGGCGCGAGGTCGTTCTCATCGCCCAGCGCCGAGGCGGTCACGTCCAGGCTCGGCCAAATTGTCAGCACGTGCGTGCCGACGTTGTAGCCGTCCAGCCGCGCGTAGGCGTCCGGCGTGATCTGCGTGCCGCCGATGCTGACCGGCAGCGACGTCTTGCCAAAATTCAGCGCGTATCCGGTCTTGCGGGTCGCATCGGGCTTGAGGTAGAGGTTGGACGGCCAGGGCAGCGTGCACGCCGCGGGCATGAGCGGATCGCAGTCGGTGTTGCCGTAGACAGCGGTCTGATCCGTGCCGTCCGCGCCGGCAGCGTCGTCGCCGGTTGTCGAGCTGGAGCTGCTGGTGCCACAAGCGGAAATGGCGCAGAGCGTCGCAAAAATCCCTGAACGATAAAGCCATGATGTGCGCATAGATACCCTCCCGAGTCGGTAGCATCCTGCTATCAACGCGGCGTGGCAAGGGGCGCAGCGCGACGCGCGGCCGTCGTGTGACATTTTTTCGGATACCGCGGCAAAATCGGTGACGGCGCGAATACGAGGGTGCCCACCCGGTGCAGGGGCGGGATTTCCGTCAGACGGCGCCTAATCGTGCGCCAGCGAACAAAAGTGTTCATAGTCGATGAGCCCGGTCACCGTCGGATTGGCGCCGCACAGCGGGCAGTCCGGATCGCGGCGCGTCTTCAACTCGCGGAATTTCATCTGCAAAGCATCAAAAGTCAGCAGCCGGCCGACCAGCGGATTGCCCAGCTGCAGCACATGCTTGATTGTCTCGATCGCCTGCGCCACGCCGATGATGCCGGGCAGCACGCCCAGCACGCCGGCTTCCGCGCAGGACGGCGCCATGCCCGGCGGCGGCGGCTCCGGATACAGGCAGCGGTAGCACGGACCGACGTGCGGCTGGAACACGGTGACCTGACCCTCGAAGCGGAAGATCGAGCCGTGAACGTTGGTTTTGTTGAGGAAAAAGCAGGCGTCGTTCACAAGATAGCGGGTCGGAAAGTTGTCGCAGCCGTCGATGATGATGTCGTAGTCCTTGAACAAATCCAAGACGTTGGAGCTATCCAGCCGATACTGGTACGTCTTGACCGTGATGTCCGAGTTGATGCCGGCGATCGCCTTTTTCGCCGACTCGACCTTGGCCATGCCGACGCGGTCCTCGGTGTGCAGCAGCTGGCGCTGCAGGTTGGAAACGTCCACGGTGTCGCCGTCGATGATGCCCAGCGTGCCGATGCCCGCCGCCGCGAGGTACATCGCCGTTGGGCTGCCCAGACCGCCGGCGCCGATCAGCAGCACCTTGGCGCCCAGCAGCTTGATCTGGCCATCCTCGCCGACTTCGGGCATCAGCAGGTGCCGGCTGTAGCGGGCAAGCTGGCTCTGCGTCAGCGCTTTGCGCGTCTGCACCGGCAAGCCGTGCTGCGCCCAGCGGCCAAAACCGCCGGCCATCGACCGCACGTTCGTGTAGCCCATGCCCGCCAGCGCGTGCGCTGCGAGCGCCGAGCGCACGCCGCCCGCGCAATACAGCACAACGGGGGTATCGGCGGCCGGCGCGACCTTGCCGATACGCGACTCCAGGAAACCGCGGCCCAGCAGGTGCGCCGTCGGCACAAAGCCGTTCTCGATCTCGTCGCGCTCGCGGACGTCGACGATAACCGTGGGCGCGCCAGCCTGGATCAGCGCCTGCACATCTTCTGGCGCAATTTCAGTGACTTGCGCCTTGATTTTTGCCAAATGTTCCTGATACGACGCCATGACGACTCCTGAGCGCCGCGACGGCGGCCGCGGGCGGGGCACAAGATAGCGGCGCGCGTGGCGCTTGCAAGGCTACGGCGTGGCGTTCAGCAGCTGCTCGAGCAGCTGGAAACAGTGCTGCCAGCCTTGCTGCGTCGCGTCTTCCAGCACTTCCGGGCGCATCGGCGTGTCCACGACCGGCGTCGGGCTCAGCACCGTCAACATCGCGCCGCGTGGATGCGGCGCGACAGCAAACTTCAGCTCTTCCGGCTCTTCTTGCGCCGACGCGTCGCCGATCACGACCTGCTGGTCGCCCGTCACGGCGAGATCGGCCGCAGTCTGCACCGGCAACCAGCGCAGCGTCAGGCGGTGCGGCGCGTCAAATTCCGTCCAAATTCCAAGACGTTCCCACGGCTCGCCGTCCTCGTCGACCCACGCCGCGTGCACTTCGCCGCCCAGCCGCGCGTCGCTGTCGCAGGCATCGCAAAACCACTGCGCTAGCTGCGCGCCCTCGGTCAGCAGGGCGAACACCTGCTCCGGCGTGCCGGGCAGCGGGCTGCGGATAATCACGGGTCGCGCCATGTGCTTGTCAATCCTCGGCTATTTGCCCTTCTTCTTCTTGCCGACCTTGGCCGGCCCCGGGCGATCCTCGACCTTCACCGACGTGTCCGTGTCCACCGCCGTCGGCACTTTCACCGGCGCCACTGTCTCGCCGGGCACGCGCCCCAGCTGGTCCAGCAGATCGCCGGCGCAGTGGTCGACGATCGACATCGCGCCCAGCGACTTGTCCGCCGCGTCGATGATCGCCTTGCGCGCCGGACCCGCCGGCAGGCCCTGGTCGAACTGCTCGTAGATGTGCGCCGCATAGCCGCCGCGCCGGCACAGCTCGACGGCAACCTGCGCCAGGCACTTCTGCACCGGCGCTTGGCCAACCAGAAAACCAGCGACTTCATTGGATTCCAGCAGCGCCGCGCGGCTCGTGATCGGTCCACATTCATAGCGCCCGCGCGGGTCATCCAGGTGGCCGTCCTTCTCCAGCAGCGCCGCGGTCCAGCGCGCCAGGAACAGATCGCCGACCGACTGATTGTCGAAGTGGTGCTCGCCATTCTCGGCTTCCGGCCGGAACAGCGACGACTGCAGCAGCCGCTCGCAACTCGCCTGCCGCGCCTCCAGGCTCTTGTTCGCCCACGCCGCGCCCGTCGTCGCCGACACGCAATCCGGCAAGGTAATCGGCAGGTTGCGCTCGCCGTTCTCCGGCGCCTTGGCGGCGACAATGCGGTCGATTGTCGCCAGCGCCTCGTTCGGCAGCATGTCGACGCCCTGCAGATCCTTGAGCAGCTGCGCCGTCAAGAAGTAGGTGTAGACCTGCGCCCGGCTGGCCTGAAACTGCTTGAAATCCGGGGTATTTGCATCCAAGTTGGCATTGCGCGCCAGACGCTGCACAACCTGCAGGTCGCGGTGCGTCGACAGGTGCGGGTAGTAGCAGCGATCGCCGGTCGTGACCTTGCGATCGATGCGATAGCGCTGCAAGAACGCGTCGAACCGCTTGCGATCCTCGGGATCGGGCAGGGCGCGGCCCACCGCGGCGTCGGTCTCCGCGCACGTCAGCTGCGGCAGTTCCAGGCGGGCATCGACGGTCTTCAGCCCGTAATTGCTCGTAAAAACCGGCGGCCGGGTCATCACA
>CAIPXZ010000484.1 GCA_903869075.1 uncultured Myxococcales bacterium
GGCCGGTACTTTGAGCGCATCGGCGCGACTTTTGCCGATGCCGACGTGATGGCGCACGAAATGCAGACGGCGGGCCTGGCCGGCGTGCATTTTGAGCCGGTGCGCTACGCGCCTTTGCGCGGTCCGAGTCGCGGCAAGCAGCTGGGCGGCGTGGAGATGCGGCTGACCGACCCGCACGCGCTGCAGCCCCTGCGCGTGGCGTTGACGGCGCTGACGACGCTGCGGCGGCTGTATCCGACGCAGTTCAAAATCGTCAACAAGCCGCGGTTCTTGCGCACATGGGGCAGCGACGCGGTGCTGCGCGGCCTGGAAGCGGGCTGGAGCGCGGCGGACATCGAGGCGACGTGGCAGGATGATCTGAACGCTTTTGCCCAGGTCCGCGCGCGGTACCTGCTGTATTGACCGCCGCGCGCGCTTGCGCATCCGCGGGCGGCGTGGCACACGGGGCCGCCGGCGCGCGTGCGCCTGGCCGGAGCGCTGCTGTGAAATTTGCCGGATGGGCCTTGGTTTGGGCGGCTGCCGCGTGCGGTGGTCCCGCGGCGGTCGATGTCGCCGCGGACGCTGCTGCCGGTGACGTTGTGCCGGTGGACGGTGGCGATGGTGCTGATCTTGCGGCCATCGATGCAGCGGATGCGACCGCCGACGCCGCAGCGGTGGATGCCGCCGCCGATGTTCCGGCTGATGCCGCACCGGCCGACGTGCCGGCGGTTGCTGACACAGCGGCGGACGCGGTGCTCACCGAGATTGCCGGCGACGCTGCTGCGCAACCGCCCGGTTTGACTGCGGATTTTCGCGGCTGGCTGGCAGCGCATGGCTATGACGTCGCAGCGTTGGCGCGCGATGACTTGGTCGGCGGCAGCTTTGGCGGTCGCGCGGCGGCGGGCGAGACGCTGACGCACGACCCGGTCGTCTTCATCCACGGCAACTCGGACCTCGCGCTCGGCACCGCGACCGGGCAGACGGGCTGGACGGCGTCCCGCGCCTGGTTCCTCGCCCACGGCTACACGAACGCCGAGCTGTACGCGACGACCTGGGGGCCGGCGGACGCGACGCTGGCGGCGCAGCAGGACCACTCGCGCAAAAATGTCCTGCAATTGCGCCATTTTGTCGAGGCGGTGCTGGCGTACACCGGCGCGGCGAAAATCGACATCATCAGCCATTCCATGGGCGTGACGCTGGCGCGCAAGGTCGTGCTCGGCGGCGCGGCGATGGACCCGGGCGATGGCGGCGCGTACGACGTCGGTGCGCCGCTCAGCGGCAAGGTCGATACGTTCGTCGGCATCGCCGGCGCCAATCTCGGCCTGACGACGTGCTTTTTGACCGGACCGACGACGCCGACGTGCGGCGCGCAGAACGGCCTGTATCCCGGCACGCTGGTGGCGACGCAGGTCGTCGGGCGATCGGCGTATCTGGATGATTTGCTTGCACAAAGCGGCTTCGAGGGCGCGTTCCGCTACAGCATCTGGTCGTCGGTGGACGAGATCATCGGCTATGGCGACATCGTCTACGGCCAGCCGACGAGCCGGCTGGCGGGCCAGACCGCGGAGATCACGTACGCCGCGGTGCCGTATGGCCATTTTGGCCTGAAAGACCTGACTGCGGCGGCGCAGCTGGACCTGGTGCTGAACCACAAAACACCGTAGCTGCCCGGCTTGGTGCGTCGGGCCAAAGCTTGCCGGCAGCGGCGGTGGCGTGCTACGGTGCCAATGACACGGGAGGAACGGAGGATGCCGATGAAGACGATGTGGAAGTGCGCGATTGCAACCAGCCTGTTGATGAGCCTGAGCGGCTGCCTGACCGGCGGTACGCTGCGCAGCGCCAAGACGCTGGACAAGGGCATCGGCGAATGGGGCATCGGCTGGACGGCGACCAAGTACGACACCGGCGATGTGACGGTCAAAGTCACCGACAGCAAGGGCGCCGTGCAGACGACGACGACGCCCAACAGCGCCGGGTCGATCGTGGTGCCGAACATCCTGCCCGAGGTCAACTACCACCTCGGCGTGGCTGACAACCTTGAAATTGGCGGCCGCGCGTCGCTCGCCGCGCTGACTTTTGAGGCCGACGCCAAGTACCGGTTTTACCAGGGCAATGGCCTGCACCTGGCGGTCAATCCGACGATTGGCTACTCGCCGTACATCTTCGTGCAGATGGTGCAGCTGACCCTGCCAGTGCTGGCGACCTATGAATTTACCCCGAATTTCTCGGTCATGCTCGGTTTGAAGGGCGGCTACTGGATCGTCTCGCAAATGAGCAGCAGCAGCAGCAACAGCCTCGCCGGCACGTTCAGCGGCAGCGGTCCGTCGGTCGGCGGCGCGATCGGCGTCGAATTCCGCGGTCGCACGTTCGCGTTGCGGCCGTTCGTCGACATCACGCGGATCTTCGAGAACTACAAAGCGACCGTCACCGACAGCACCGGCGCCTACTCGTCGACCGCCGACGAGTCGTTTGGCCTGACCTTGACGACGTTCGGCATCGCGGTGTCGTGGTTCACCGGCTTGGAACTCGAAAAGCTCGACAAGATGGACGACAAGCTCGACCGCATCGAGCACAAGATCGACGACCAGAACAAGTCCAAGCAGCCGTAGCCGTCGGGCCGTTGCACAGCGCGCCGTTGCCCCGTACGCTGTAGCCCGCTGCGCGCGACCTGCGCCGACTGGGTGATGCCATGCGCAAACTGCACGCTGTGTTCCTGCTTCTGCTCGTTGGCGCGCTTGGCGCTGCCTGTGAGCCGACCTATCCGCAAACCGATGACGCGACCGCTGCCGATGCCACGGGCACAGACGCGACCGCCGTTGCCGATGCCGCGACGGACACGTGGACGGCCAAGGACGCCGCGGACGTGCCGCTGAGCGACGCGGCGCCGGCTGACGTGCCAACGGATACGCCGCCCCCGGACGTGCCAGACACTGTCGCCGATGCGCAAAGCGATGCCGTTAGCGACGTCCAGAGCGATGCCGTGAGCGATGTCCAAGCCGACGCCGTGGACGCCGGGGGCGACGTCGTGGTGCTGCCGGTGAGCGCGACGAACATCGACGTCGTCGGGCTGTCCTGGGCGTGTACGGGGACCGCGCTGCCGACGCTGGCGACCTGCTCGCCGACGGAGCTGAGCCCGGCGCTGCTGCCGGGCATTCACGTCGATCTGCCGTTCCCGATCACGTACACGGACGTGCCGCCGAGCTCGGGCACGCACCGGCCGGTGTGGGGCAAGTGGGGCGAGTACGTGTTCCTGCCGGAACAGCGCTGGCTGCACAACCTGGAGCACGGCTCGATCGCGTTCCTGTACAACCCATGCGCGCCGCAGACGGTCGTCGACGCCCTGCGCGCGGTGGCCAAGAGCCAGCCGGCCGACAATTCGGGACCGTTCCGCTGGGTGATGACGCCGTATCCGGGCCTGCCGAGCGCGGTGGCGCTGCTGTCCTGGGGCCACATTTTCGAGGCGGATTGCGTGGATCCGACGGCCATGGCTGCGTTCATCGCCGCGCACTACCGCAAGGCGCCGGAAGACGAAGCGTCGCCGGGCGCGTACGAAGAGCTGTGGCTGCACAACTGGCCGTGAGCGCCTTTGGATTTTTCCCAACATTATAGATAGGATGGCGCACCGCGCGGGCTTGACCTGCCGCTGGAGTTCGCCATGCACCGCCTGACTTTGCCCTTGCTGCTGCTCCTCGCGCTGGCGCCGGCGCGCGCGTTCGCGTGCGGTGGCTGCTTTTCGCCGCCGTCGCCGCAGGTCGACCAGACGGTTGTCCAGGACGCCGAGCGCGTGCTCTTCATGCGCGACGAGGCCTCCAAGCTGACGACTGTGTGGGTCGAGGTCCGCTACAGCGGCCTCGCCAAGGATTTCGGCTGGGTGCTGCCGGTGCCCAAGCTGCCGACGGTGGGCGTGGGCAGCACGGCGGTGCTGGACGCGCTGGATAGCCAGATGGCGATGCGCTATGCGCTGCAGACCAAAGCCGCTGAAAATTGTCGGGATCCGTATGAAGGCTGCGTCGAGGGCCACGCCGTCTACCCGACGGCGGGCGGCGCGGACGCCAGCGCCGGCTTTGACTCCGCTACGGACGCCAGCGACGGCGGTGGCACTGGCGGCGGCGGCGTGCAGATCCTGTCGCAAGGCACCACCGGACCGTACGACTACGTCGTGGTCAAGGGCACAGAAGCGCAGGTGCTCTACGACTGGCTGACCGGCCACGGCTACGCGATGCCGGACAAGGCCAAGCCGATCCTCCAGAGCCACATCGACCAGGGCAACGTGTTCGTCGCCGTGCACCTGACCAACGGCGCCGGCGTGGAGGCGATCAAGCCGATTACGCTGCAGATGCAGGACGCCGACCCGTGCGTGCCGCTGCGGCTGACGTCGATCGCCGCGGCGGATGAACTGAACGTCGTCGTGACGATCGCCGGTCCGGGGCGCGCGGTGCCGAAGAACCACCTGGCGGTCGAGCTCAATCCGCTGCGCATGGCCTTCAATTGGTATGGCGGCTTTGACGGCGGCGGCACGCAGCTGGCGTGTCCGGCGGGCAGCCCGACCGGCGTGACGTGCGGGCGGCCCACCAATTTTGACCAAGCGGAGTCGGCGGCGATCGACGAGGCGGGCGGCCGCGCGTTTGTGACCGAGGCGTCGCTGGCGGGCGCGGACGTGCAGCTGGCGGCAATCGTCCTGCCGGCGCAGTACACCGATTTGGCGGCGGTGACGAACCTGCTGGCGCTGGCCAACACGCTGACGCAGCCGGACTGGGTGGGCAAGCTGACGCCGGACTTGGCGGACGCGCTGGGCCCGCAGCTCAAGCTGGCGGCGACGTTCCCGACCATCACGACGCTGCAGGCGCTGGCGGATCTGCGGGCGTGCGCCCAGTTTTTCGCCAATCCGATGGGCGGCGGGCCGGTGTGCACGCTGTACAACGGCCTGCCCGACCCGGTGACGATGACCGAGAGCCAGCTGACCGGCATCGTCGTCGACGGCGCGGCGCTGGCCAAGGCGCTGCAGGACAACCTCGGCACGCCGCTGGCGACGGTGCAAGCGCAGCTGGCCGGGACGGCGCGGGTGACGCGGCTGGCAATGAAGATTTCGCCCAGCGAGATGGACCGCGACCCGATTTTCGCCTTCAACCCGACGCTGCCGCAGGTCCAGCCGACGCGGCCGGTGGCGATGAACCAGGTCTGCACGACGGGCTGGTGGCCCAATAGCTACAGCGCCCAGGGCGATCACTGGCGGCTGTCGGTGGACGGGCTCGGCTCGTGGGTTGTCGAGAATGCCGTGAACTTGCCGCAGGATCCGCGCTTTGCCAACGCGCCGCTGGCGCTGACGGTGCAGGTGCTGGAGGAGACGGGCGCGCCGGTGGACATCGCGCCGGGCGACGTGCCGGTGGTTGTGGCGGCGATCGCCGGTGCCAAGCCGGGCGAGCCGAGCCTGCCGGCGAACCTTGTGCTGAAGACGCCGGCGCCGTGGCTGCCGGCGGCGTCGGACCCGCTTGTCAACAACGTGTCGCCGTGGCCGATGCCGACGTGGGGCTGCACGCCGAAAAAGTGCTGGACCAACGGCGCGTTGCCGCCGGCGGCGGGGACGGCGGGCTGCGATGCGGTCGATGCGGGCGGCAGTGACGGGCAGGGCGCGACGGACGACGCCGGGGCGCAGGACGCTGACGCGACGAGCGGGCCGGTGCCGGGCGTGGATGCCGCGAACGGCTGGCTGGACGCCAGCGGGCTGGGCGATGCGCAAACGGATGATGCCGCGGCGCCGACGACGGCGCAAAAGTCTGGCTGTCAGGCGGCGCGGGTGCCGGCGTCGGGGTTTGGCGCGCTGCTGCTGGCGCTGGGGCTCGTGCTGCTGCGGCGGCGGCCGGCGTAACCGGCCCGCGACAGCCGCCGGCGATTTGCGTAGACTATGGCCATGCACCGCGATGAACTTGCGCCCCAGCTCCTTGCGCCGCGCCGCCCGCTGGCGTGCTGGCTGCTGCTGATTTTGCCGCTGGCGTGTGCCCGGCCGCCGTCTGCGCCGCCGCCGCCGGTTGTCGATGCCAAGCCTGCCGGTACGGTGGAGCGCGTGGAAGGTCAAGTCACCGCCCAGCGCGCCGGGATGCCGCCGCCGCCGCGGCCGCTGGTGGCGCGCGCGCCGGTGTGGGCGGATGACACGGTGACGACGGCGGCGGATGCGGCGGTGGCGATCCGCCTCTTGCACAACGGCGCGCTGTGGGAGCTGCAGGGCGCGCAGACGCGGCGCGTGGATGCCGGGCTTGCATGGCGCGCGCCGCACGCGGTGGCGGCGGTCGCGCTGGCGGATGCCCCGGAGAAGCCGGCGACGGCGGCGGCGGCGCGGCACAGCGAACAGGAAGCGGCGCAGACGGCCGAGTCCGCGCCAAGGCCAGAACCGCCGCCGGCGCCCAAGCCGCAGCCGCCGGTCAAGGTCAAGCGGGCGGTGCCGCACGCGGGCGGCTCGCCGGCGAGTCAGGCGCGGGTGGACGCGCACCAGGCCGATGCGCTGGCGGCCAAGCTGGAAGCGCTGGCGCAGGCGCCGGCGGAACCGACGCACGCCGGCAATGCGGTGGCGGACGACCACCTGGACCGCGTGCGTGAACCGGCGGGCGCGGTCTCGGCGTCGAGCAGCGACGTGCGCGGCAGCCTGTCGCCCGAGGTGGTGCAGCAATTCCTGGCGCCGCTGAAGGGACGGATCCGCCAGTGCTATGCGGGCTATCTCGCCCGCCATCCGGACGCGGCGGGGCGCGTTGTGCTGCACGTGGCGTTCGATGCGCAGGGCCGAGTGAGCGCGGCGGTGGCGGTGAGCCCGACGCTCGCCGCGGAAGTGCTGCGGTGCATCGAAGGTGTTGTCAAACACGCGCCGCGCGCGACGATGAAGTCGGTGAGCTTCCAGCTGCCGTTTGTGTTCAAGCCTGCGGAGTGAACGCCGGGCGTTAGGCCCGCAGCACGAGCTTGCCCATCGTCGTCCCGGACTCCAGCGCGAGGTGCGCGTCGGCGGCGTGCGCCAGCGCAAACTCGGTGACCGGAATCGGCCGCGCCTGACCGCTGGCAACGCGCGCCAGCAGGAACGCCATCGCCTCCTGCAGCACGTCCGTGCGGTCAAACA
>CAIPXZ010000485.1 GCA_903869075.1 uncultured Myxococcales bacterium
CCTCCGGCCGATCTTGGCACGCACGTCCCTGTTCCGGCAATTGAACTGGCAAAAAGTTGACAGAGAATTTTGCCAAAATCGCCAAGCCTGCTAGAAACCGCCGCGTGCCGCGCCGAACGTGCGCTCGGGCACCTGGATCGCTGAGCCCATGGCAAAAATCCGCGTCTGCGACATCAACGACTTTTTCACAATGACCGGCGGCGGCGTGCGGCGCTACCACTTGGAAAAGCTGCGGTTTATGGCGCGGCAGGACGAAGTTGAGTACCACCTACTGGTGCCGTCGGCGCACGCCGGTGTGGAAATTCACGGCACCGCGCGCATCCACCATGTGCCGGCGATGGCGCTGGGCAGCTCGGGCTACCGCTTGGTGACAAATCCGCTGGCGTTTCGCCGGATTCTGCAGCAAATTCGCCCGGATGTGATTGAAATTGGCAGCCCGTACACGACGCCGGATTTCGTCCGCCTCGCGTGCCTGGGCCTGCGCGCGCATACGGGCAAGAAGCCGCGGTTCGTCGGTTTTTGGCACGCGAACTTTCCGGTGACGGACGTCGGCCGGTTCTTTGGCGGTCCGGACACGTGGCTCGGCCGGCTGGCGGAACGCGCCGCGTGGGCATGGGCGCGGCGCACGTTTGGCCGTTTTGACCGGACCATGGCGGCGACGCAGGTGATGGTCAACCAACTGACCTCGCACGGGATTCCCAACGTGTCGCACACGCCGCTGGGCGTGGACATGGCGATGTTCCAGCCGCGGCGGCGCGACCCGGAGCTGCGCGCGACCTGGCACGCGGGGCCGGACGACGTCGTGCTGTGCTATCCGAACCGCTTGAGCGACGAGAAGAATTACAAGCCGTTGTTGGCGGCGTACGAGCTCCTGCGCGCGGCCGGTCACAAGCCGATCCTCGTCGTCGCCGGTCACGGTCCGGGCGTGGCGGAGGTCAAGGCGCTGGCGGCGCGCTACCCGGAAGTGCACTACATGGGCTATCTGGAGCGGCCGATCGACATGGCGCGGCTGATGGCGTCGGTGGACGTCGTCGCAACCCTTTGTCCATACGAGACTTTTGGCCTCGCTGCGGTCGAGGCGATGGCGTGCGGCGTGGCGCTGCTGGGCTCGGCGAAGATGAGCATCGGCGAGCTGTTGGAGACGTGCCGCTGCGGCATCGCGCTGGACGAGACGACGCCGGAAGCCGTGGCGGACGCGTGGCTGGAGCTGTGCAAGCCGGGGCGCGCTGAGCTGCTCGGCAAGCGCGGGCTGGCCGAGAGTCAGGCCCGTTACAGCTGGAAGGCTACGTTTTCACGGGTGATTGGCGTGTACGACGAGGTGCTGAGCCACCGCCTGGATGTCGACGTCACGCGGCTGCTCGAGGCGGAAGCTGAGGCGGAGCTACCGGCGCGGCCCGAGGTGCAAAACGTCCGAACCACCACGCGGATCCCGCGCATGGCGGATGGCGGAATTGACAAAAAGCGCGGAGAAACCTAAACTTCCGCGCACCTGACGGCCGCGGCGAGTGTTTCGTCGGGCTTGTGTGTGATCCCCCAATGCCCAGGTCGACGCCTGGGCGCGAGGACAAAAAGATGAAGAAGTCTCAGATCTTCAAGATGCTCGCGCTCGTGACCGCCATGATGGCGTGCGCGGCGTGCGGCAGTTCGACGAGCAACTCCGGCACCGACGCCGCGACGACCACCGACACAACCGATGCCGCCGGCGACACCACAGTCGTCGTCAAGCCGCTGCCGCCGCCGACGCCGTGGGACTCCAAGCAGTGCGGCTTTACGTACACTGCGCCGACGACCAACCCGGGCTGTACCGCCACCGATGACGCGGCGTGGGTCAAGTTGGCCGCGGACACCACCGCGATCAGCAACAATTTTGGCGACATCGTCGCCGACTGCACGCTGAAGCAGGGTTGCCTGGCCATGGGCGGCACGTGCACCGTCGACGGCGACGCCGCCACCGCCAAGGCGATCTGCATCACCGATTGCGTGCAGAAGGAGTGCGCTGCGCTGACCGACACGGACCCGGCGAGCGCGAAGTGCGCCAAAATTACCAAGGGTTGCGCGTGGTGCTACGGCCGCTACTCCGGCGAGTGCGGCTTCGAGAAATGCCTGTCCGATTGCGCCGTGGACTCGTCCTCGGACGCCTGCCGCGCCTGCCTCAAGGCCAACTGCGACGGCGTGCGCGACGACTGCAAAGACGGCAAGTTCTAGTCGCCAATTCAGCGCGTAGTTTCTGGCGGAGGATCGGGCGCAAGTCCGGTCCTCCGCTGTTTTTTGCCGCGCCCCTTGGCGATCGGCCGCATCTCTGGCATTGTCTGCCGCGACATCGCCTTGGGAGGGGAAGATGAAGTGGTTCACGCGCCTGGTTTGCTCGGCAACGGTCCTGTCCGCAACGTCGGCTTTTGCCGCGGGTTACGACACGCCGATGCTCTATTCGGCCTACCACATGGGCTCCGGCGGCACCGCCATCGGCTCGGTGGATGACGCCACGGCCATCTTTCACAACCCCGCCGGCCTGTCGCTGTCCGGCAAGGGCTCCGCCGTCGTCGATTTTTCGCCGCTGATGGGCCAGATCCAGGGCAGCCCGGACGAGAACGCGCGGTCGATCAAGTCCGCCTTCGCCATGTCGCCGTTCTTCTTTCTCGGCGGCTCCTACCAGCTGCATGACCGCATCCACATCGGCGCGGCGGCGTACCTGCTCGGCGGCGCCGCCGGTAGCTACGCCTACGATTACACCAAGTTCGGCGGCACCTACCACGCCGTCGACTCGGCGAAGCTGAGCTTCATCGAGGTCTCGCCGACCGTCTCCGTGAAGATCCTCGACAACCTCCGTTTCGGCGTCACCTACCGCCCGGTCATCACGTCGTTTGACCGCACGCGCTTCGACACGCCGGCCAGCGGCGGCGCCCAAGTCACCAACCTCGACCTCAGCATGAAAGGCGTCGGCTGGACCGGCGTGCGCCTCGGCTTGCAGTACGACGTGACACCCAACCTCTCCATGGGCTTGACGTTTCGCAATAAGGTCGACATCACCGTCGCTGCCGACAAGATCACCTACTCGGCGTTCGAGTTCGACAACGCCACCTACCACTTCATCCTGCCCGCCAAGCTGGGCTACGGACTTCACTGGAAAATCAACGAGATCCTGCGCGTCGCCGCCGACTTCGAGTACATCTTCAACTCGCAGAACGACGTCGTGAACCTCGCGGGCAACCAGATCATCGGCCCCGTCTCGACGCCGTTGGTCGTCCCCAACGCGATGTACTGGAAGGACAGCTTCACCATCCGCGTCGGTGGCGCGGTGAAAGTCAGCAAGCCGCTGGAGCTGCGCGCCGGCTACGTCTTCGACTCGCAGGCCGCCAACATCCGCTACCCGACGGCGTTTGGCTCGCCGCCGGGCAACACGCAGATCGGCACGCTGGGCGCCGGCTACACCTTCTCGCCGCTGTTTGACATGTCCCTCGCCGTCGCCGCCCGCTACGGCTCCGCCACCGTCTCCGAGACGGACAGCCCGCCGGCCGACGTCCACAAGGCCAGCCCGTTCAGCGGCTATCCCGGTGATTACGCGATCTTGCTGATCGGCGCCTACATCGACGCGCGCTTCCATTTTGGCATCGTCGACAAGACGCCCATCATGGAGGACGAGGCGCCGGTCGCCGAGCCTGCGGCTGACTCGCCCACGGCGCCCTGAGCAGCCGTTGCGGCCGACGCCTTGACAGCCGCGCCGAGTTGCTTCAAACTGGCGGCCCCGTTGGCGCTGCGCGCGCTGGCACAACCACACTGACAGCCCATTGCCCAGGTAGCTCAGTTGGTAGAGCAGGGGACTGAAAATCCCCGTGTCGGCGGTTCAAATCCGTCCCTGGGCACCCGGTCATCCCAAGCACCGGAATTGTTTGCTTGCCGTGTTCACACGGGCCTGTAGCTCAGCTGGGAGAGCGCTGCGTTCGCAATGCAGAGGTCAGGGGTTCGATCCCCCTCAGGTCCACCAGAAAGGCCATCCAGGAGCTTCCCGGATGGCCTTTTTTCGTTGCGGCGCGTCCACCTCCCCAGGACCGCCAGCCCTGCCTGCCACTGCGCGCCCCCCATCGCGCGCACTCGGAGCCCCTCATGGCGCACATCGACTGGACGTTGGACGATTCTGAACTGCTCGCCGACGCGCATACGCTCGTGGTGATCGCCCGCAAAGCCGACCTGACCGACGGCTGGCCGTTGGCAGGGCTGCCGCCGGTGATCCGCGCGCCGGCGACGCGCTTGGCGGCCGATCTCAAGCCGGGCCCGGGCGTGGCGGGTTCGACGCTGCTGCCCGAGGGCGCCGGTCCCAAGACGCTCGTGATTATCCCGCTGCTGGACAAGGTCTCGCGGCACCTTTCCGACACCCGCGCCTACGAAATTTACCAGGCGCTGCGCAATGTTGCCCGTCCCGAGGGCGGCAAGGTCGCAGTCATCGCCGGCTTGGCCGATGCCACGCACGCGCTGGGCGTCAACCTCGGCATCGCCCGCAGCTACTCGATCTACTCGCGCAAGTCCGGCAACAAGAACGGCCAGGGCAGCCTGAAGATCCAGCTGCTGACCAAAGCCGGCCATGTGCCGCTGGACCTGACCTGGGCGCTGGGCGTCGCGGCCGTGCGCAACGCCGCGCGGCTGGTGGACATGCCGACCGCGGAGCTGGATACCGCTGTTTTTGAAGCGGAAGCGCGCCATGCCGTGGAAGGCGTGCCGTACGTGTCGGTCGAGTCGATCGTCGGCGATGACCTGCTCAAGCACGGCCTGCGCGGCCTGCACGCCGTCGGTCGCACGGCGATGGTCGCGCCGCGCGTCGTGATCCTCGACTACAACCCGCCAGGCGTGGCCGAGGCGCCGATCGCGCTGATCGGCAAGGGCTTGGTCTACGACACCGGCGGCCTGAGCCTGAAGATCGTCGGTGACCGCATGCTGACGATGAAGTGCGACATGGGCGGCGCGGCGGCGGTGCTGGGCGCGTTTACGCTGCTGGCGAAGTCGGGCGTGCAAAAGCGCGTGGTGGCGGCTCTGGCGATGGCGGAAAATGCAATTGGGCCAAATAGTTACCGGCCCGACGACATCATCGAAATGCACAGCGGCAAGACCATGGAGGTCAACAACACGGACGCGGAAGGGCGCATCGCGCTGGCGGACGCTGCGAGTTACGTGGC